>NZ_JBVHWR010000005.1:0-255730 GCF_055564355.1 Streptomyces sp. NPDC029152
GAACCACACCAGCGACCAGCACCCGTGGTTCCAGGAGTCGCGGAAGAACCCCGACGGCCCCTACGGCGACTACTACGTCTGGGCCGACGACGACAAGCAGTTCCAGGACGCGCGGATCATCTTCGTGGACACGGAGGCGTCGAACTGGACGTACGACCCGGTCCGCAAGCAGTACTTCTGGCACCGCTTCTTCTCCCACCAGCCGGACCTGAACTACGAGAACCCCGCGGTGCAGGAGGAGATGCTGGCCGCGCTGAAGTTCTGGCTGGACCTCGGCATCGACGGCTTCCGGCTGGACGCCGTGCCCTACCTGTACCAGCAGGAGGGCACCAACTGCGAGAACCTCCCGGCCACGCACGCCTTCCTCAAGCGCGTCCGCAAGGAGATCGACGCGCAGTACCCGGACACGGTGCTGCTGGCCGAGGCCAACCAGTGGCCCGAGGACGTGGTCGACTACTTCGGCGACTACGCGGCCGGCGGCGACGAGTGCCACATGGCCTTCCACTTCCCGGTGATGCCGCGCATCTTCATGGCCGTGCGCCGCGAGTCGCGCTACCCGGTCTCGGAGATCCTGGCCAAGACCCCGGCGATCCCGTCGGGCTGCCAGTGGGGCATCTTCCTGCGCAACCACGACGAGCTGACCCTGGAGATGGTCACCGACGAGGAGCGCGACTACATGTGGGCCGAGTACGCGAAGGACCCGCGGATGCGCGCCAACATCGGCATCCGCCGGCGCCTGGCCCCCCTCCTCGACAACGACCGCAACCAGATCGAACTGTTCACCGCCCTGCTGCTGTCCCTGCCCGGCTCGCCGATCCTCTACTACGGCGACGAGATCGGCATGGGCGACAACATCTGGCTCGGCGACCGCGACGCGGTGCGCACACCGATGCAGTGGACCCCGGACCGCAACGCCGGCTTCTCGTCGTCGGACCCGGGCCGGCTCTACCTGCCGACGATCATGGACCCGGTCTACGGCTACCAGGTGACGAACGTCGAGGCGTCCATGGCCTCGCCGTCCTCGCTGCTGCACTGGACCCGGCGCATGATCGAGATCCGCAAGCAGAACGTGGCGTTCGGCCTGGGCTCGTACACCGAGCTGCCCTCGTCCAACCCCGCCGTCCTGGCCTTCCTGCGCGAGTACGAGGACGACCTGGTCCTGTGCGTCCACAACTTCTCCCGGTTCGCACAGCCCACCGAGCTCGACCTGAGCGCCTTCGAGGGACGCCACCCCGTCGAGCTGTTCGGCGGGGTCCGCTTCCCGGCGGTCGGGGAGCTGCCGTACCTGCTGACCCTGGCCGGGCACGGCTTCTACTGGTTCCGGCTCCGCAAGGACGCCGCCTAGCCCAGACCCAGGGCGGGTCGGTTTCCACCGCCCCGCCCTGGGCACGCATCACTCACACCCCGTCGACCCGGGGAAAGGACGCGACGCCATGTCGGAAGCCGTCATACGCACCGTCACGAGCCCGCCCGGACTCCTTGCGTCCCTGGACCCGCTGCTGCGGGAATGGCTGCCGCGGCAGCGCTGGTTCGCGGGCAAGGGGCGCCCGGTCACCGGGTTCTCGCTGGTCGCGGCCACCGAGCTGCTGCCGGCCGACGCCCGTCTCGGCCTCTTCCACGTGCTGGTGCGTGCCCACCAGCCCTCCGTTCCGGCCCTCGGCACCCCCGAGCAGCCGGGCGACTGCTACCAACTCCTGATAGGGGTGCGCGAGGCGCTGCCGCCCCGGCTGGCGCCCGCCCTGATCGGCCACGTCACCGAGGGCCCGCTGGCCGGACGCACCGTCTACGACGCCCTCCACGACACCCGGCCCGCCGAGGTGCTCCTGGAGGCGCTGCGCACCCGGGCCCGCGTGGGCGGGCTCCGCTTCGAGCGCGACCCGGACCAGGAGATCCGCACCGGGCTGGTGCCGCGCCTGATGACCGCCGAGCAGTCGAACTCGTCGGTCGTGTACGGAGATACGTTCATCCTCAAGCTGTTGCGCCGGATCGTGCCCGGGATCAACCCCGATCTGGAGCTGCCGCTGGCGCTGGCCCGCGCGGGCTGCCCCCGGGTGCCGGCGCCCACGGGCTGGATGACGGCGGACCTGGCCGGGCGGACCTGGGTGCTGGGCGTGCTCCAGCCGTACGTGCAGGGCGCGACCGACGGCTGGGAGCTGGCCCTGCGCGAGCTGGCCAAGGGCGAGGACTTCGCCGCCGAGGCGCGGGCGCTGGGCCGGGCCACCGCCGAGGTGCACACCGCCCTGGCCCGCGCGCTGCCGACGGTCACGCTGGGCCACAGCCGGCTGCGGCCGCTGGTCGACGGCATGATCGCGCGGCTGGAGGAGGCCGTCCACGCGGTGCCGGCCCTGCTGCCGTACGCGCCCGGGCTGCGCACGGCCTTCACCGCCCTGGCCGACCTGGCCGATGAGGGCCGCACCTGGACCGCGCAGCGCGTCCACGGCGACCTGCACCTCGGGCAGTGCCTGCGGTCGCCGTCCGGGCAGTGGTCGTTGATCGACTTCGAGGGCGAGCCCGCGAAACCGCTGGCCGAGCGGCGGATGCCGCAGCCCGCGGTGCGGGACGTCGCGGGGATGCTGCGCTCCTTCGACTACGCGGCGCACTCCGCCGACGTCCCGGTGCCCGGCTGGGCCGAGACCTGCCGGGCCGCGTACTGCACCGGGTACGCGGAGGCCGGCGGCTTCGACCCGCGCACCGACCCCGTGCTGCTGCGCGCCTACGAGACGGACAAGGCCGTCTACGAGGTGGTGTACGAGGCCCGGCACCGCCCCGACTGGCTCCCGGTCCCCCTGTCCGCGGTGCGCCGCCTGGCCGCGCCCGACCGGCCCGGCGTCACCTCGTGACCCCGTTTCCCGTTCGTTCTTCGCCTAGGAGGCTCCGCCCGTGACCCCCCGCCCCCCGTCCAGCGGTCCGGATCCGAAGAAGACGGCCGAGGAGAAGAGCGCGCAGAAGGCGGCCGCCGAGAGGACGCCCGCGCAGAAGGCGGTGAAGAAGACGGCGAGGAAAGCCGTGAAGAAGGCGGTCGCGAAGGAGACGGCCGCGAAGAAGTCGCCTGCGGAGAAGACACCGGCGCAGAAGGTGGTCGCGAAGACGGCGGCCACGAGGAAGACCGTGACCGGGAAGGCCGTCGGCAAGAAGGCCGTGGCCGGGAAGGCCACCGCGAAGAAGGCCCCGGCGGCGAGGAGGACCGCCGCCGGGAAGGCTCCCGCGCCGAGGCGCACCACCGCCGGGGCGGCGACAAAGACCCCCGCCCCCGCCGGGCCCGCCGCCCTCGCGCCGGCCGCCGGTGACCGGGAGCGGCTGCTGGCCGGCACGCACCACGACCCGCACTCCGTGCTCGGTGCCCACCCGGTGCCCGGCGGAATCGCCGTCCGGGTGTTCCGGCCGTACGCGCTCGCCGTGACCGTGCTGGCCGGGGAGTTGCGCGCCGAGCTGCACCACGACGGAGAGGGTTTCTTCTCGGGGCTGCTGCCGCTCGACGAGGTCCCCGCCTACCGGCTCCTCGTCGCCTACGAGGGGACGGTCCAGGAGACCGAGGACCCCTACCGCTTCCTGCCCACGCTGGGCGAGCTGGACCTGCACCTGATCGGCGAGGGCCGGCACGAGCAGCTGTGGCAGGCGCTCGGCGCGCACCCGACGACCCACCAGGGGGTGACCGGCACCCGCTTCGCGGTGTGGGCTCCGAACGCGCGCGGGGTGCGGGTCGCCGGCGGCTTCAACTTCTGGGACGGCACCGGCCACCCCATGCGGTCGCTCGGCGGGACCGGCGTGTGGGAGGTGTTCCTGCCCGGCGTCGGCGCGGGCGAACCGTACAAGTTCGAGATCACCCGGCCCGACGGCTCGCGCACCTTCCGCGCCGACCCGCTGGCCCGCCGCACGGAGGTGCCGCCGGCGACGTCCTCCGTCGTGTACGCCTCGGACTACACCTGGGGCGACGACGCGTGGCTGGCCGCACGCGCCGGCGTACCCGCGCACGAGGCCCCGATGTCGGTGTACGAGGTCCACCTGCCGTCCTGGCGTCCGGGACTGTCGTACCGCGAGCTGGCGGAGCAACTGCCCGCGTACGTCAAGGACCTCGGCTTCACGCACGTCGAGCTGATGCCGGTCGCCGAGCACCCCTTCGGCGGCTCGTGGGGCTACCAGGTCACCGGTTTCTACGCACCCACGGCCCGGCTCGGCGAGCCCGACGACTTCAAGTACCTGGTCGACCGGCTGCACCGGGCCGGCATCGGCGTCCTGATGGACTGGGTGCCGGCGCACTTCCCGCGCGACGACTGGGCGCTGGCCGAGTTCGACGGACGTCCGCTGTACGAGCACTCCGATCCGCTCAGGGCCGCGCACCCGGACTGGGGGACGCTGGAGTTCGACTTCGGGCGCCGCGAGGTGCGCAACTTCCTCGTCGCCAACGCCGTGTACTGGTGCGAGGAGTTCCACATCGACGGGCTGCGCGTGGACGCGGTCGCCTCGATGCTGTACCTGGACTACTCGCGCGAGCCGGGCCAGTGGACGCCCAACGAGCACGGCGGCCGGGAGAACCTGGACGCGGTGGCGTTCCTCCAGGAGATGAACGCCACGGTGTACCGGCGGGTGCCGGGCGTGGTGACCGTCGCCGAGGAGTCCACGGCCTGGGACGGGGTCACGCGGGCCACGCACCACAAGGGGCCCAGCGGCTTCGGCGGGCTCGGTTTCGGGCTGAAGTGGAACATGGGCTGGATGCACGACTCGCTGGAGTACATGAGCCACGAGCCGGTGCACCGCAAGTACCACCACGGCGAGATGACCTTCTCCATGGTGTACGCGTACAGCGAGAACTACGTGCTGCCGATATCGCACGACGAGGTGGTGCACGGCAAGAAGTCGCTGGTGTCGAAGATGCCGGGCGACTGGTGGCAGCAGCGGGCGAACGAGCGGGCGTACCTGGGCTTCATGTGGGCCCACCCCGGCAAGCAGCTGCTGTTCATGGGCCAGGAGTTCGCGCAGGGCGCCGAGTGGTCCGAGGAGCGCGGCCCCGACTGGTGGCTGCTCGATCCGCAGTACGGGGCGGCGGCCGACCACCGGGGCGTGCTGGACCTGGTCCGCGATCTGAACACCGTCTACCGGGACACGCCCGCGCTGTGGCAGCGGGACACCCACCCCGCCGGTTTCTCGTGGGTGGTCGGGGACGCCGCCGAGGACAACGTCCTCGCGTTCCTGCGGTGCGACGCGGACGGCGCCCCGCTGCTGGCGGTGTCCAACTTCGCGCCGGTCGTCCGCTCCGACTACCGGCTCGGCGTCCCCGACGAGGTGCCCGCCTGGCACGAGGTCCTCAACACCGACGCCGCCCGCTACGGCGGCGGCGGCGTGGGCAACCCCGGCCCGGTGAAGCCCGAGCCGCAGGGGTGGCACGGCCGGCCGGCGAGCATCCGGCTGACCCTGCCGCCCCTGGCGACGGTGTGGCTGCGTCCGGCCTGACGCTCAGGCCGCGTCCGCCAGGCCCTTCGGCAGCGGTTCGCTGTGCAGGACGCCGAGCCGCTGGGTGGCCCGGGTGAGGGCCACGTAGAGGTCGCTCGTGCCGTAGCGGCCGGGCTCGACGACCAGGACGGAGTCGAACTCCAGGCCCTTGGACTGACGCGGGTCGAGAAGGACGACGGACCGGGTCAGGTCGGGCTCGGCACCCGCCGTGACGCCGTCGAGCCGGGCCGCGAGCACCCGGTGCAGCTCGCGCGGGGCGATGACGGCGAGGCGGCCCTCGTCGGGGGTCAGCTCCCGGGCAGCCTCGGCGACGGCGGCCGGGAGGTCGTCGGCGGCGCGGATCCAGGGGCGCACGCCCGTGGAGCGCACCGAGCTCGGCGGGGCGAACTCCGGGTGCCGGGCGCGGACGACGGCCGCCGCCAGGACCATGATCTCGGCCGGGGTGCGGTAGTTGACGCCGAGACGGGTGTGCTCCCAGCGGTCCTCGACGTAGGGGTGGAGGATCTCCGACCAGGAGCCGACGCCGGCCGCCTCCGCGGTCTGCGCCGGGTCGCCGACCAGGGTCATGGAGCGGGTCGGGCAGCGGCGCATCAGCAGCCGCCACGCCATCGGGGACAGCTCCTGCGCCTCGTCGACGATGATGTGCCCGAACGCCCAGGTGCGGTCGGCCGCGGCGCGCTCGGCGGCGCTGCGGTGGTCCTCCTCCTCCTGGCGTTCGGCGAACCGCTCGGCGTCGATGATGTCGTGCGCGAGCAGGACCTCGGCCTCCTCCTCGTCCTTGTCCTCGAACTCGTAGGTCCGGGACGCGTACGACACGTCCAGCACGCCCTGCGCGTAGGCGATCTGCTCCTCCCGCTCGCGTTCGGCGCGGGTGCGGGCGATCCGGTCGTCCACGCCGAGCAGTTCGGCCGCCTCGTCCAGCAGGGGGACGTCGGCGACGGTCCAGTGCCGGGTCACCGGGCGGCGCACGGCGGCGGCGTCCTCGGCGGTGAGGAAGGCCTCCGGTGCGGCGAGGAAGTCGGCGACGAGGCGCTGCGGGGTGAGCCGGGGCCAGAGCCGGTCGACGGCGGCCCAGACCTCGGGGTTCTCGGCGAGTTCGTCGCGGATCTGGGTGATGTCGCTGGGGTCGAGGAGGTTGGTGCCGTCGTAGGGGTCGGTGCCGATGCGTTCGGCGACCATGTCGGTGAGGGTGTTGAGGATGTGGCCCTCGAAGTGCTCGCGGGCCGCGTTGTGGGGCAGTCCCGTGGCACGGGTGCGCTCGCGGGCGACGTCGACCAGGCCGTCGTCGAGCAGGAGGACGTCGCGGTCGTGCTCGATCGCGATGACCGGGTCGGGCAGCGCCTGCCGGTCGCGGACCACCTCGGCGAGGACGTCGGCCATGGCGGCCCGGCCCTTCACCGCGGCCGCCTCGGGGGTGTCCGTCGCGGTGGCCCTCACGCCGGGGAACAGCTCGCCGACGGTCGCGAGGAGCACCCCGGTCTCGCCCAGGGAGGGCAGGACCTCGCCGATGTAGCCGAGGAAGGCCGGGTTGGGGCCGACGATGAGGACGGCGCGCTTGGCGAGCAGTTCGCGGTGCTCGTAGAGCAGGTAGGCGGCGCGGTGCAGGGCGACGGCGGTCTTGCCGGTGCCGGGGCCGCCCTCGACGACCAGCACGCCGCGGTGCGGGGCGCGGATGATGCGGTCCTGGTCGGCCTGGATGGTCTGCACGATGTCGCCCATGCGGCCGGTGCGCGCGGAGTTCAGCGCGGCGAGCAGCACGGCGTCGCCCGACGGGTCCTCGTGGCCGGTGCGCCTCTCGTCGCCGAGGTCGAGGATCTCGTCGTGCAGGGCGGTGACGCGGCGGCCCTCGCTCGCGATGTGCCGGCGGCGGCGCAGGCCCATCGGGGTGTGACCGGTCGCCAGGTAGAAGGGGCGGGCGACGTCGGCCCGCCAGTCGATCAGGACCGGGGTGCGTTCGGCGTCGTCGGCGCGCAGGCCGATGCGGCCGATGTGGTGGCCCTCCCCGGAGGCGAGGTCGATCCGGCCGAAGCACAGGGAGCCGTCCACCGCGTTGAGCGCGGCGAGCAGCCCGGAGCGCTCGGCGACCAGGATGTCCCGCTCCAGTCTGGCCTGCATGGGGGTGTTGCCCTGCGCGAGCGCGTCCGTGACCGAGACCTCGGTGTCGCCGCGCAGCGCGTCCACCCGCGCGTACAGCCCGTCGATGAATTCCTGTTCGTGCAGCAATTCGTCGTCCGGAAATTCTTTGTTTGACAATGCCACTCCCGCCCGCATATACTGTGCTCAGTGAACTTCTTCGTGACGCCCTTTTCCCGAAGTCACGAATCATCGAATATACGCAAAGAAATCCCCCGAGCGCAATTGCACTCGGGGGATTTCTTCTGTCGTCTCCGGATCACAGCACGTCGGACAGCTCCTCCAGCAGCCGACGCTTGGGCCGGGCGCCCACCATCGCCTTCACCGGCTCGCCGTCCCGGAACACCATGAACGTCGGCATCGACAGCACCTTGTAGGCGTTGGTCGTCTCCGGGTTCGCGTCGACGTTCAGCTGGACCACCCGGAGCCGGTCCGCCTCCTCCGCGGCCAGGGCTCCGAGCACCGGGGCCATCTGCCGGCACGGCGGGCACCAGTCCGCGGTGAACTCCACCAGCACCGGCATCCCCGCCCCGATGACCTCCTCCGCGAAGGTCGCGTCGGTCACCTCCACCACACCACTCGCTGCGCTCACAGTCCTCGCCCTCCCAGTTCGCATTCGGGCTCCGGGCCCCCCGGAACCAGCGCCTCGGTGGCCAGCCCGTCCCGCGCCGCCTCCGCGCGCGCCAGCTGGTCCGCGACCGTCGCGCGCACGCCCCGCAGCTCGCCGATCAGCGCGTCCAGCTCCGCCAGCTTGCGGCGGTAGACCGCGAGCGACGCCGGGCACGAGTCCCCTTCCGGGTGACCGGCCCGCAGGCACTCCACGAAGGGCCGGGTCTCCTCCAGGTCGAACCCGAAGTCGCGCAGCGTCCTGATCTGCTCCAGCAGCTTCACGTCGCGCTCGTCGTAGGTCCGGTGCCCGTGGGCGTCCCGCCGCGCGGGCAGCAGCCCGCGCGATTCGTAGTACCGCAGCGTCCGCGTCGTGGTCCCGGCGCGTGCGGCCAGTTCACCGATTCGCATGGGGACGAACGTAAGCCTTGACGCGGACGTCAAGGCAAGGAGGGAAGGAAAGGGCCGGGCGGCTGAGCAACGGGGGGAGCCCTCAGCCGCCCGGGGTCTGTGCGGAGCGGGCGTCAGGCCTTCGCCAGCTCCTTCTCGCCGCCCTGCTCGGGCAGGGGCGCGGGGGTGTCGTCACCGCCGTGGCCGTCGTCGAGGAGCGTCCGCTCGTCGAACGGGACCCGCCCGGCCAGCACCTCGGCGACCCGCTCCTTGTCGATCTCCTTGGTCCAGGTACCGATCAGGACGGTGGCCACCGCGTTGCCCGCGAAGTTGGTCAGGGCGCGGGCCTCGCTCATGAAGCGGTCGATGCCGACGATCAGGCCGATGCCGTCCACCAGGGCGGGCTTGTGCGACTGGAGACCACCGGCCAGCGTCGCGAGGCCCGCGCCGGTGACACCGGCGGCGCCCTTGGAGGCGACGAACAGGAACAGCAGCAGCGGGATCTGCTCACCGATCGACATCGGCGTGCCCATGGCGTCGGCGATGAACAGCGAGGCCATGGTCATGTAGATCATGGTGCCGTCGAGGTTGAAGGAGTAGCCGGTCGGGACGGTGATGCCGACCACCGGCTTGCTGACGCCCAGGTGCTCCATCTTGGCGATGAGACGGGGCAGCGCCGACTCCGAGGAGGACGTGGACAGGATCAGCAGGAACTCGCGGCCCAGGTACTTGAAGAGCGCGAGCGCGTTCACGCCGGTGCAGATCTTCAGCAGGGCGCCCAGCACCACGATGACGAACAGGATGCAGGTGACGTAGAACCCGAGCATCAGCACGGCCAGGCTCTTCAGGGCGTCCACACCGGCCGAACCGGTCACCGCCGCCATCGCGCCGAACGCGCCGACCGGCGCCGCCCACATGATCATGGCGAGGACCCGGAAGACCAGGCGCTGGATGTGCTCGACGCCGCGCAGCACGGGCCGGCCGGCCTTGCCCATCGCCTGGAGCGCGAAGCCGCAGAGCAGCGCGATCAGCAGGGTCTGCAGGACCTCGCCCTCGGTGAACGCCGACACGATCGTGGTCGGGATGATGCCGAGCAGGAACTCGGTGGTGTCCTTGGCCTCGGCGTCGACCTGCGCGTGACCGGTCTCCTTGACGGCGTCGGTGACCGCGAGGCCGGTGCCCGGGTCCAGGATGTTGCCGACGATCAGGCCGATCGCCAGGGCGACCAGCGACATCACCATGAAGTAGGCGAGGGCGATGCCGCCCACCGCGCCGACCTTGGCGGCCTTGCGCACCGAACCGATGCCCAGCACGATCGTGCAGAAGATGATCGGCGAGATCATCATCTTGATCAGGTTCACGAAGCCGGTGCCGATCGGCTTCAGCTCGACCGCGAAGTCGGGCGCGATCAGGCCGACGGCGATGCCGAGGGCCACCGCGACGATCACCGCGATGTAGAGGTAGTGCGTGCGGTCCCGCTTGGCGGGGGGTGCGGCAGGTGCCGTATCGGCTGTCACGGCGGCCCTCCTTGACGACGTCGTCGGCATCACCGGCGTGCGGCTCACGTCCGGGCGGTTCGGTTCGGGGATGCGGCGACTATCTCCCTTCCTGTGAGCGCGGTCACCCTTGCGTTCATTTAGTTCACATTCAGACAGGAGGGAGACTGACGGCATGCCCCTCAGCGTCCCGAGACCCCGCAGCCTGGCCGGCCAGCTCTTCGCGATGCAGGCCGTGCTGATAGCGGTCGTCGTCGCCGGGTACGCGCTGTTCACCTACCTCGGCGACCGGGACCAGGCCGAGGAGGCGGCGGGCCGTCAGGCCAGGTCGGTGGCGCTGTCGATCGCCGACTCGCCGTCCGTGCCGGAGGCCATCGGCACCGCCGACCCGACGGCGCGGCTCCAGCCGTACGCGGTACGCGTCATGCGGGACACCGACGTCGACTTCGTCACGATCATGACCCCGCAGGGCATCCGATGGACCCATCCCGACCCGGGGCAGATCGGCCACCGCTTCCAGGGCCACATCGAGCGCGCGCAGCGCGGCGAGACCTTCACCGAGACCTACACGGGGACGCTGGGCCCGTCGGTCCGGGCGGTCACCCCCGTGCGGGACGACGGCCGGGTCGTCGGCCTGGTCAGCGCCGGGATCAAGGTCGAGGAGATCAGCAAGCGGGTGCAGGAGCAGGTCACGGCGCTCCTCCTGGTCGCGGCCGGCGCCCTGGTGCTCGGCGCGGTCGGCACGTACGTGATCAACGCGCGGCTGCGGCGGCACACCCACGGCATGAACGCGGCCGAGCTGAGCCGCATGCACGACTACCATCAGGCGGCGCTGCACGCGGTACGGGAGGGGCTGCTGATGCTGGACTGGCAGTACCGTGTCGCGCTGATCAACGACGGCGGACGGGAGCTGCTCGGCGTGGGCGGCGACGTGGTGGGCACGTCGGTCGCCGACCTCGGGCTGCCGGCGCCGCTGACGGGGGCGCTGCTCTCGTCGGAGCCGCGGGTGGACGAGGTGCACCTGACGGCCGAGCGGGTGCTGGTGGTGAACACCTCGCCGGTCTCGGGCGGTGAGCGCCGGGGCACGGTGGTGACCCTGCGGGACGTCACCGAGCTCCAGTCGCTGATGGGCGAGCTGGACACCGAGCGCGGCTTCACGCAGGCGCTGCGCTCGCAGGCGCACGAGGCCGCCAACCGGCTGCACACGGTCGTCTCGCTGATCGAGCTGGGGCGCGCCGAGGAGGCGGTGGACTTCGCGACGGCCGAGCTGGAGCTGGCGCAGGCGCTCACCGACCAGGTGGTGGCGGCGGTGAGCGAGCCGGTGCTGGCCGCGCTGCTGCTGGGCAAGACGGCGCAGGCGAACGAGCGGGGAGTGGAACTGGTGGTGTCGCGGGAGAGCCGGCTGGACGACGGGCTGCTGCCCCCGTCCCTGCCCGCCCGGGACCTGGTGACGATCCTGGGCAACCTGATCGACAACGCGGTGGACGCGGCCCAGGGCCGGGTGCCCTCGCGGGTGACGGTGGCGGCGTACACCGACACGGCCGGGGACGGCCCGGAGCTGGTGCTGCGGGTGTCGGACACCGGCGCGGGCGTCGACCCGGCCCATGCCGGCCTGCTCTTCCAGCGGGGCTTCACGACCAAGCCGGCCGGTGAGGGCGGGCGGGGCCTGGGGCTGGCCCTGGTCCGGCAGGCGGTGCACCGGCACGGGGGCAGCCTCGCGGTGGCCGGGGCCGAGGGCGGCGGCGCCCGCTTCGAGGCCCGCCTGCCGCTGGCCGGCGACGGGGGCCGCGGCCCGGCGCCGGACGCCCTGACGGGTGGGACGGGGCCCGGAGGATCCGTATGACCGCCGAGCAGCCCATCCGCGTCCTCGTCGTCGAGGACGACCCCGTCGCCGCCGACGCGCACGTGATGTACGTCGGCCGGGTGCCGGGGTTCACCGCCGTCGGCACGGCGCACTCGGGCGCTCAGGCGCGGCGCCTGCTGGACCGCACGCCGGTCGACCTGATCCTGCTCGACCTGCACCTGCCGGACGTGCACGGGCTCCAGCTGGCCCGTTCGCTGCGGGCGGCCGGGCATCAGGCCGACGTGATAGCGGTGACGTCGGCCCGGGACCTGGCGGTCGTGCGGGAGGGGGTGTCGCTGGGCGTTGTGCAGTACGTGCTGAAGCCGTTCACCTTCGCCACCCTGCGGGACCGGCTGGTGCGGTACGCCGAGTTCCGGGGCGCCGCCGGGGAGGCGAGCGGCCAGGACGAGGTGGACCGGGCCCTGGCCGCGCTGCGGGCTCCTGGCCCGGCGGCACTGCCCAAGGGCCTGAGCGCACCCACGCTGGAGCGGGTGACCGGCGCCCTGCGGGGCGCGCAGGAGGGCCTCACGGCGGCCGGGGTGGCCGAGGCGGTGGGCATCTCGCGCATCACCGCCCGCCGGTACCTGGAGCACCTGGTGGAGACCGGCCGGGCGCGGCGGAGTCCGCTGTACGGGCAGGTGGGGCGGCCGGAGTTGGTGTACCGGTGGGTCCGGGGGACCGAGCGGGGCCGATGAACACAGGTAATCCACGGCACACGCATTGACCCGGCCGGACCGCCCCTCTTACGTTCGCCGGGCAGCCGTCCCGGCCACAACGTCGTGCGCCAGCAGGAGGTCGTCGCCCGTGCGTCCCACCGTCCGGTTCACCTCTCTCGTCACCCTGACCGCGCTCGCCTCCACCGCACTCGCCGCCTGCTCGAGCGGCTCCGGCAGCGATCCGGACACGGTGAAGGTCTCCTTCAAGCAGTCGACGGACAACTCAGTCAAGGTAATGGACACCTATCTCGCCGACATCGAGAAGCAGTTCGAGAAGGCCCACCCGGGCAAGAAGGTCGAGCTCGTCCCGATCAAGGCCCCGGACTCGGAGTACTACACCAAGGTGCAGCAGATGCTGCGCTCCCCCAAGACCGCGCCGGACCTGGTCTACGAGGACACCTTCCTCATCAACTCCGACATCACCAGCGGGTACTTGAAGCCGCTCGACGCCTACCTCGCCAAGTGGCAGGACTGGGACAGGTTCATCGACACCGCGAAGGCGGCGGCCAGGGGCGAGGACGGCAAGACGTACGGCGTCCCGGACGGCACCGACACCCGCGGGCTGTGGTTCAGCAAGGACGTCTTCGCCAAGGCCGGTCTGCCCGCCGACTGGCAGCCGAGGACCTGGGACGACGTGCTCTCGGCGGCCCGCGCCATCAAGGAGAAGGTCCCCGGCGTCACCCCGCTCAACGTGTACACGGGCAAGCCCGCCGGCGAGGCCGCCACCATGCAGGGCTTCGAGATGCTGCTGTACGGCACGAACGACGGGACCACCGACCCGCTGTACGACAAGGGCAGCAAGAAGTGGATCGCGGCGGGGCAGGGCTTCAAGGACTCCCTCGCGTTCGTCGAGACGGTCTACGAGGAGAAGCTCGGCCCCGAGGTGTCCGACGCGCTCGACCCCAACTTCGCCACCACGGTCCGCGGCGAGCTCCTCCCCCAGGGCAAGCTCGGCATCGCCCTGGACGGCTCCTGGCTGCCGCAGGACTGGCTGGAGGGCAGCGGCCACGAGTGGCCCGAGTGGTCGAAGGAGCTGGGGCTCGCGGCCATGCCCACCCAGCACGGTCAGGCGCCCGGCAAGGTGAGCATGTCCGGCGGCTGGACCTGGGCGATCCCCGCCAAGGCGGCCAACCCCGACCTGGCCTTCGAGTTCGTCAAGACGATGCAGACCAAGGCCAACGCGCAGAAGTGGTGCGTCGCCAACTCCGGCATCGCGGTCCGCGAGGACGTCGCGGACGACCCCGCGTACGTCCGGGCCCAGCCCGGCACCGAGTTCTTCACCGACCTGGTCGCCGGCACCCACTACCGGCCCGCCTACCCGGCGTATCCCAAGGTGTCCGTCGCGATCCAGGAGGCCATGGAGGGCGTGACGACCGGTGACCTGTCGGTCGAGGAGGCGGCGCGCGGCTACGACGAGGCGCTGAAGGAGGCCACCGACGGCCAGGTGGTCCGCAGGTGACCGCGGCCGCGCCGCGGCACACGGGCCCGGAGAAGGTCCGCGAGGTCCCGCCCGGCGCCGCCCCGGCCCGCCGGCCCGGCGCCGTGCGGCGCTCCCTGGTCCGGGCCCTGCCCGTCTCCCCCGCCGTCGTCCTGCTGCTGCTCTTCCTCGCCGGCCCGATCGCCTACTGCGTCGTCATCGCCTTCACCGACCTCCAGCTGACCGGGCAGGCCGAGGAGTCCTTCGTCGGGTTCGACAACTTCCGCCGGGCCTTCCGGGACGAGGCGTTCCTCGACGCCGTGTGGCTGACGCTGGTCTTCACGGTGCTGTCGTCGCTGATCGGGCAGAACACCCTGGGGCTGGCGCTGGCCTCGCTGATGCGGCGGGCCTCGAAACCGGTCCGTACGCTCACCGGCGGCATCGTCGTCACGGCGTGGGTGCTGCCGGAGGTGGTGGCGGGCTTCCTGCTCTACGCCTTCTTCCGCCGCGAGGGCACCCTCAACGCCATCCTGGACCGGCTCCATCTGCCCTCCCAGAACTGGCTGTTCACGCTGCCGATCCTGGCGGTGTCCTTCGCCAACGTCTGGCGGGGCACGGCGTTCTCGATGCTGGTGTACTCGGCCGCGCTGGACGAGATCCCGAAGGAGGTCACCGAGGCCGCCGAGGTGGACGGGGCGAGCGGCTGGCGCCGCATGTGGCACATCACGCTGCCGATGATCCGCCGCTCCATCGGCACCAACCTCATGCTCAACACCCTCCAGACCCTGTCGGTGTTCGGCCTGATCTGGGTGATGACGC
Source organism: Streptomyces sp. NPDC029152 (assembly GCF_055564355.1). Taxonomy (NCBI): domain Bacteria; kingdom Bacillati; phylum Actinomycetota; class Actinomycetes; order Kitasatosporales; family Streptomycetaceae; genus Streptomyces; species Streptomyces sp. NPDC029152. Next base: position 14,869 of record NZ_JBVHWR010000005.1, read on the forward strand.
GCGGCGGCCCGGGCGGCCGGAGCCGGACACTGCCGCTGTTCATGTACGAACAGGCCTTCCAGAACAGCCTGATCGGCTACGGCACGGCGGTGGCGCTGCTGCTGTTGCTGATCGGCTCGCTGTTCTCGGTCGTGTACCTGCGCCTGCTGCGGACGGAGGTCTGACCGCCCATGGCCCGCACGACACGCACGTCCGCCTCCCGTCGTACGCGACGACGGCTGGCCGCCGACGCCGGGCTGCTGGTGGCCGCCGCCGCCTTCGTGCTGCCGCTGGCGTGGGTGGTGCTGTCCGCCCTCGACCCGCACGCGAGCCTGCGGGTGAAGGCTCCCGACGGCCTCACCCTGGACAACTTCGACGCGGTCCTCACCGACGACATCACCTTCACGCCGCTGCTCAACAGTCTGGTGCTGTGCGGCGGCGCGACGGCGCTGACGGTGGTGTGCGCGGCGCTCGCGGCGTATCCGCTGTCCCGTTTCCGGTCCCGGCTGAACCGGCCGTTCCTGCTGACGGTCCTGTTCGCGACCAGCCTGCCCATCACGGCGATCATGGTGCCGGTCTACGCGCTGTTCGTACGGGTGAACCTGATCGACACCCCGCAGGGCACCGTCTTCTTCTTCGCCGCGTCCCACCTGCCGTTCGCCATCTGGCTGATGAAGAACTTCATGGACGGAGTGCCGAGGGAACTGGAGGAGGCGGCGTGGACGGACGGCGCGTCCTCGTTCCAGTCGCTGCTGCGGATCGTGCTGCCGCTGACGGGTCCGGGGGTGGCGGTGGTGACGGTGTTCTCGTTCGTGATGATGTGGGGGAACTTCTTCGTCCCCTTCATGCTGCTGCTCACCCCGGACCGGATGCCGGCGTCGGTGAGCATCAACGACTTCTTCGGCAACCGGGGCATGGTGGCGTACGGGCAGCTGGCGGCGTTCTCCGTCGTCTACTCGACGCCGGTGGTCCTGCTGTACGTGCTGATCTCCCGGCGGCTCGGCGGCGGCTTCGCGCTGGGCGGGGCGGTCAAGGGATGAACGGGCCGGCCGCCGCCCGGACCCGTAGGTTCGTACGATCCGTATCGCTGGGTGAACAGCCCGTAGTCAAGTCGGCCCCGGCCCCCTACGGTGTGGCCCGTGCGCCGACCCTCACCTCACCCGGGCCAGCCGGGTCCCCCGTTCAACGCCCTCGCCGCCCGCCGCCTGCGTGCCGCCCTCGGCATGGGGCCCGAGCACGTCGCCCACGGCATGCGGGTGTCGTACGGGCTGCCGTACGTCACCCCCGACCTCGTCGTCGCCTGGGAGCGGGGGCTGGCCTCCCCCGCCAACCCCGAGCTCACGGCCCTCGCGGGCGTGCTGTGGTGCTCGCCCGGCGAACTCATCGGCCGCCCGCGGACCCTGCGCGAGCACCGCATCGCCCGCGGACTCGCCCCCGAGGACGTGGCGCGTGCCGTGGGGCTCGGCCCGGACGCCTATCTGAAGATGGAGGAGAAGGACGACTGGCGCGGCACCGACCGCCAGTCGTCCGCGCTCGCCGACGTGCTCGGTCTCGAGCTGCCCGACTTCGTGACCGTCACGGGGCGCGACGCGAAACTCGCCGACCTGCTGCGCAGCGCGGTGAACACCCGCTGGCAGGGGTACGTCCGCCCGGTCTCCAAGATCGCCCCGCTGGACCGGCGGATCCTGGAGGAGGTGCTCCAGGAACTGCACCAGGACTACCAGGGGCACATGGTCGCCACGCTCAGCTGGGGCGGTGGCCGCGGCGACTCCAGCGCGGCCGGCCGCGACTACCTCGACCGGATCGTGGAGCACTTCTGGACGGTGGTCCGCAAGCACACCGAGTGAGGCGCGGCCGGCCGTCCCGCCCCGGCTAGAAGACCGACTCGGCCTCGTCCATGCGGTCCTTCGGCACCGTCTTCAGCTCGGTGACGGCCTCGGCCAGCGGCACCATGACGACGTCCGTGCCGCGCAGCGCGGTCATCCGGCCGAACTCGCCCCGGTGCGCGGCCTCGACCGCGTGCCAGCCGAAGCGGGTGGCGAGCACCCTGTCGTACGCGGTGGGCACACCACCGCGCTGGACGTGGCCGAGGATGACCGGCTTGGCCTCCTTGCCGAGCCTGCGCTCCAGCTCGTACGCCAGCGCCGTGCCGATGCCCTGGAAGCGCTCGTGGCCGAACTTGTCGATCTCGCCCTTGCCGTAGTCCATGGAGCCCTCGACGGGGTGGGCCCCCTCGGCGACGCAGACGACGGCGAACTTCTTGCCGCGGGCGAACCGCTCCTCGACCATCTTGACCAGGTCGGCGGGGTCGAAGGGCCGTTCGGGCAGGCAGATGCCGTGGGCACCGGCGGCCATGCCGGACTCGAGGGCGATCCAGCCGGCGTGCCGGCCCATGACCTCGACGACCATCACGCGCTGGTGGGACTCGGCGGTGGTCTTGAGGCGGTCCATCGCCTCCGTCGCCACGCCGACCGCCGTGTCGAAGCCGAAGGTGCGGTCGGTGGAGGAGATGTCGTTGTCGATCGTCTTGGGCACGCCGACCACGGGCAGACCCGCGTCGGACAGCATCCGGGCCGCCGTCAGCGTGCCCTCGCCGCCGATCGGGATCAGCGCGTCGATGCCGAAGCTCTGGATCATGTCGCCCGCGTTCTCGCAGGCCTCGCGGAGCCGGTCGCGCTCCAGCCGGGAGGAGCCGAGGATCGTGCCGCCGCGCGCCAGGATGCCGCTGACCGCGTTCAGGTCGAGGGCGCGGTAACGGCCGTCGAGCAGGCCCGCGTAGCCGTCCTCGAAGCCGATGACCTCGTCGCCGTAGTTGTCGACCGCTCGGTGCACGACCGACCGGATCACTGCGTTCAGCCCGGGGCAGTCGCCGCCTGCGGTGAGGACTCCGATACGCATCGTGCTGTGTCTCCTGCTCGCTGTGGACACCGGTGAGCCATGTCCGATTCTTTCACGTCCCCCGGGGGGATGCCGCTTCCTTACGGGCGGCACCCTAGCCGCCCTCCGGCAGGGTTCACTGACGGGCGCCTTATCCGTGGGGAGGGGTACTGTCAAGAGGGTTCCGCTCACTCCGGTGGGTGATCTTTGTGCATGGGGACGGCCGCCGCCGGACAACCGCACCGAGACGAGACCGAGACGAAACGGAGAGCACGCGTGACGCGCAGCGTGTACGTGACCGGTATCGACCGCGGCGACGGCCGTCAGGTCGTCGAACTGGGGGTCATGGAGCTCCTGACCCGGCAGGTCGACCGGGTCGGCGTCTTCCGTCCCCTGGTCCACGACGGGCCCGACCGGCTCTTCGAGCTGCTGCGCGCCCGCTACCGGCTCTCGCAGGACCCGGCGACGGTCTACGGCCTGGACTACCAGGAGGCGTCCGCGCTCCAGGCCGAGCAGGGCACGGACGAGCTGGTGTCCGCGCTGGTCGAGCGGTTCCACCTGGTCGCCCGGGACTACGACGTCGTCCTCGTCCTCGGCACCGACTTCGCCGGCACCCAGCTCCCGGACGAGCTGTCGCTGAACGCGCGGCTCGCCAACGAGTTCGGCGCCTCGGTCCTCCCGGTCGTGGGCGGGCGCAAGCAGACGGCCGAGTCGGTGCTCGCCGAGACGGTCAACGCCTTCCGCGCCTACGACGGGCTGGGCTGCGACGTCCTGGCCATGGTGACCAACCGGGTCGCCCGCGAGGACCGGGACGAGATCGCCGAGCGGCTGGCGAACCGGCTGCCGGTGCCCTGCTGGGTGGTGCCCGACGAGCCCGCGCTGTCGGCGCCGACCGTCTCCCAGATCGCGCACTCCCTCGGCGCGCGGGTGGTCCTCGGGGACGACTCGGGGCTCGCCCGCGACGCGCTGGACTTCGTCTTCGGCGGGGCGATGCTGCCCAACCTGCTGACCGCGCTGACCCCCGGCTGCCTGGTCATCACGCCCGGCGACCGGGCCGACCTGGTGATCGGCACGCTGGCCGCGCACAGCGCCGGCACCCCGCCGATAGCCGGTCTGCTGCTGACCCTGAACGAGGTGCCGGGCGAGGGCATCCTCACCCTCGCCGCCCGTCTCGCCCCGGGCACGCCGGTGCTCGCGGTGACCGGCAACAGCTTCCCCACCGCCGAGCAGCTGTTCTCCCTGGAGGGCAAGCTCAACGCGGCCACCCCGCGCAAGGCGGAGACCGCCCTCGGTCTCTTCGAGCGGTACGTCGACACCGCCGACCTCAGCAAGCGGGTCTCCGCGCCGAGCAGCGACCGCGTCACCCCGATGATGTTCGAGCACAAGCTGCTGGAGCAGGCCCGCTCGGACCTGCGCCGGGTCGTCCTCCCGGAGGGCACCGAGGAGCGGGTGCTGCACGCGGCGGAGGTGCTGCTGCGCCGGGGCGTGTGCGAGCTGACGCTGCTCGGCAACGTGGAGCAGATCCGCAAGAAGGCCGCCGACCTCGGCATCGACCTCGGCGCCGCCCAGCTGATCGACCCGGCGGTGTCCGAGCTGCGCGACTCCTTCGCGGAGAAGTACGCGGCCCTGCGCGCCCACAAGGGCGTCACCGTGGAGCTGGCGTACGACGTCGTGTCCGACGTCAACTACTTCGGCACGCTGATGGTGCAGGAGGGGCTGGCCGACGGCATGGTGTCGGGGTCGGTGCACTCGACGGCGGCGACCATCCGCCCGGCCTTCGAGATCATCAAAACCAAGCCGGAGGCGTCGATCGTCTCCTCGGTCTTCTTCATGTGCCTGGCCGACAAGGTCCTCGTCTACGGCGACTGCGCGGTCAACCCGGACCCGGACGCCGAGCAGCTCGCCGACATCGCGACGCAGTCGGCGTCCACGGCGGCGCAGTTCGGCGTGGATCCGCGCATCGCCATGCTGTCGTACTCGACCGGCACGTCCGGTTCCGGCGCGGACGTCGACAAGGTGCGCGAGGCGACCGGGCTGGTCCGCTCGCGCCGCCCCGACCTGAGGATCGAGGGACCGATCCAGTACGACGCCGCCGTCGAGCCGTCGGTCGCCGCGACCAAGCTGCCCGGCTCCGAGGTCGCCGGGCAGGCCAGCGTGCTGATCTTCCCCGACCTGAACACCGGCAACAACACCTACAAGGCCGTGCAGCGCTCGGCCGGCGCCATCGCCGTCGGCCCGGTCCTCCAGGGCCTGCGCAAGCCGGTCAACGACCTGTCCCGGGGCGCACTCGTCCAGGACATCGTCAACACCGTCGCCATCACGGCGATCCAGGCCCAGCAGTCCCCGAGCGAAAAGGTGTCCGACCTGTGAGCGCGACGCGAGTCCTCGTCCTCAACTCCGGCTCGTCGTCGGTGAAGTACCAGCTGCTCGACATGCACGACGGCAGCCGGCTGGCGGTGGGGCTGGTCGAGCGGATCGGCGAGCGGACCTCCCGGCTGAAGCACACCCGCGTGGCCGACGGCGACACCCGCGAGCAGAACGGACCGATCGCCGACCACGAGGCCGCCCTGAAGGCGGTCGCCGGGGAACTGGCCCGGGACGGTCTGGGCCTGGACTCCCCGGAGCTGGCCGCGATCGGGCACCGGGTGGTGCACGGCGGCATCTTCTTCACCGAACCCACCCTCGTGGACGACTCCGTGCTCACCGAGATCGAGCGGCTGGTCCCGGTGGCGCCGCTGCACAACCCGGCCAACCTCACCGGCATCCGCACCGCCCGGGCGCTCCGTCCCGACCTGCCCCAGGTGGCGGTCTTCGACACGGCGTTCCACACGACGATCCCGGAGGCCGCGGCGCGTTACGCGATCGACCCGAGGATCGCCGACCGGCACCGCATCCGCCGCTACGGCTTCCACGGCACCTCGCACGCGTACGTCTCCCGGGAGACGGCGCGCCTGCTGGGCAAGGCCCCGTCGGAGGTCAACGTCATCGTGCTCCACCTCGGCAACGGCGCCTCGGCCTCGGCGGTCGAGGGCGGCCGGTGCGTGGACACGTCCATGGGGATGACGCCTTTGGAAGGGCTGGTGATGGGTACGCGGTCGGGAGACCTGGACCCGGCGGTCATCTTCCATTTGGATCGCGTCGGCGGAATGTCCACGGACGAGATCGACACTCTCCTCAACAAGAGGAGCGGCCTGTTCGGGCTGTGCGGGGACAACGACATGCGGGAGATCCGGCGCCGGATCGACGCGGGAGACGAAGAGGCGCGGCTCGCCTTCGACATCTACATTCACCGGTTGAAGAAGTACATCGGCGCCTATTACGCCGTTCTCGGGCGGGTGGACGCGGTCGCCTTCACGGCCGGGGTCGGGGAGAACGCGGCGCCGGTGCGGGAGGCCGCCGTGGCGGGCCTGGAAGGACTGGGCCTGGCGGTCGACGCGGACCTGAACGCCGCGCGCGGCGACCGGGCGCGGCTGATCTCGCCCGCGTCCGCACGGGTGGCGGTGGCCGTGGTGCCGACCGACGAGGAAATGGAGATCGCGACACAAACCTACGCGCTGGTAAATGGTTCGGGGAATCTCACCTGAGCGGCATCCCGCCCTTTTGTATTTTCCGCCAGACGGAATATTCCGCAGCGAAACAAACCGATAGGATCGCCCCATGCGCCGTTCGAAAATCGTCTGTACTCTCGGCCCCGCGGTCGACTCCCACGAGCAGCTCGTCGCCCTGATCGAAGCCGGCATGAACGTGGCCCGCTTCAACTTCAGCCACGGCACCCACGCCGAGCACCAGGGGCGTTATGACCGCGTCCGGGCCGCCGCCAAGGAGACCGGCAGGGCCATCGGTGTCCTCGCCGACCTGCAGGGCCCCAAGATCCGTCTGGAGACCTTCGCCGAGGGCCCCGTCGAGCTGGTGCGCGGTGACGAGTTCACCATCACCACCGAGGACGTGCCGGGCGACCGGACGATCTGCGGCACGACGTACAAGGGCCTGCCCGGCGACGTGGCCAAGGGCGACCAGATCCTCATCAACGACGGCAACGTCGAGCTGAAGGTCACCGAGGTCGAGGGCCCCCGGGTGCGGACGATCGTCATCGAGGGCGGCGTCATCTCCGACCACAAGGGCATCAACCTGCCCGGCGCGGCGGTGAACGTGCCCGCGCTGTCCGAGAAGGACGTCGAGGACCTCCGCTTCGCGCTGCGCATGGGCTGCGACATGGTCGCCCTCTCCTTCGTCCGGGACGCCAAGGACGTCGCCGACGTCCACCGCGTGATGGACGAGGAGGGCCGCCGGGTCCCCGTCATCGCCAAGGTGGAGAAGCCGCAGGCGGTGGACAACATGGAGGACGTCGTGATGGCGTTCGACGCCGTCATGGTGGCCCGCGGCGACCTGGCCGTCGAGTACCCGCTCGAGAAGGTCCCCATGGTGCAGAAGCGCCTGATCGAGCTGTGCCGGCGCAACGCCAAGCCGGTGATCGTGGCGACCCAGATGATGGAGTCGATGATCACCAACTCCCGGCCGACCCGCGCCGAGGCCTCCGACGTCGCCAACGCGATCCTGGACGGCGCGGACGCGGTCATGCTGTCGGCCGAGTCGTCCGTGGGCGCGTACCCGATCGAGACCGTCAAGACGATGTCGAAGATCGTCACGGCGGCCGAGCAGGAGCTGCTCTCCAAGGGCCTGCAGCCGCTGGTGCCGGGCAAGAAGCCGCGCACGCAGGGCGGTTCGGTGGCCCGTGCCGCCGCCGAGATCGCCGACTTCCTCGGCGGCAAGGGCCTGGTGGCCTTCACCCAGTCCGGCGACACCGCGCGCCGCCTGTCCCGCTACCGCGCGACCCAGCCCATCCTCGCCTTCACCACCGACGAGTCCACCCGCAACCAGCTGGCGCTCAGCTGGGGCGTGGAGCCGCACGTGGTGCCGTTCGTCAACAGCACGGACGAGATGGTCGAGCTGGTGGACCAGGAGATGGTGAAGCTCGGCCGCTTCAACGACGGCGACATCGTCGTGATCACCGCCGGCTCGCCCCCCGGCGTGCCCGGCACCACCAACATGGTCCGGGTGCACCACCTCGGCGAGTCGCGCCGCGCCTGACGCCCCCCGCGGTACACGACGAGGGCGCCCCCTGCGGACGGGGGGCGCCCTCGTCGCCGTGCGGCTCCCGAAGCGGCTCGTGGGTGCGCTCAGGTGGTGAACTGGTGCAGCCCGGGGATGTGCAGCGTGCCGCCGAACTGGCCGGCCTGGACGACCGTCACCTTGGTGAAGTAGATCAGCGGGATGTCCAGCGGCGGCGGGTTCTCCGGGTCGAAGGTGATCGGGATCAGCCCGAGCAGGTTGCCCGAGATGCTCTCGGTGTACATCACGGTCTCGCCCTCGCGGATCGTGGACGTCGAGCCCTTGGCCGCCTGCACGTGGTAGGTCTTGCCGGACTGCTCGTCCTTCACCGTCTGGTGCAGGTCGCCGATGTCGGTGCCGTTCGAGACGACGTACTTCAGCACCTTCTTGGTGGAGCCGTTGGCCGTCCTGACCTCGACGATGCCCTTGTACGAGGCGCCCTTGAGCAGCAGTGAGCTGGCGTTCAGGTACCAGGGGTCGTCCGGCAGCGGCACCTTGTTGTCGACGCCGCCCTCGGCGTCCGTGGCGACCGGGCAGTCGTCCACGTCCGTGCCGGCGCTCTCGGAGGCCTCGGGGCCGGGCGAGGCGGTGGCCTCCCCGGTCTCCTCCGCCTCCTCCGCCTCCTCTGCGGCCTCGTCGACGGACTCGTCCGCCGTCTTCCCGGCGTCCCCGGCCGCCCCGGCCGCCGCGTCGGTGGCGCCCTGCGCGGCGTCCTTCGCCGTGCCGGTGGCGTCCTCCACCGTGTCGGTGGCCTTCTCGACCGTGTCCTCCACGGTGCCGGAGGCGTCCTTCGCGGTGCTCCCTCCGGTACCTCCGCCGGCGCTCGCGGACGCCGAGGGGGTGGGCGTGGGGCTCGGGTCCTGCTCGGCCCTGCCGCCGGTGAGGATGCCCCCGATGGCGTCGCCGAGGTCCTTCAGCACGCCGCCGCTCTCGCTCTCGCCCGCGGACGGCGAGGGCGTCGGGGTCCCGGCGCCGGACGCCTCCTCCCGGCTCTGCGCCTCGGGGGTCGCGGAGGGTGCGGGCTCGGCCTCGTCGTCGGAACCTGAATCCGGCGAAGAGGTCGAACCGGCGCCCTCGTCGGCGCCCTTGCCGCTGTCCTGGCCCGCGTCACCGGAGGCCGCCGGTTCCGGCTCCGTCGCGTCGCCCTTGTCGTCGGCCTTGTCGCCGGCCTTCTCCTCGTCCGCCCCGTCGGTCGCCGAGGGCGACGGCGTGGGGGACTGTGACGAGCCCTTCTCGGCGTCCTCGAGGGCCGCCACGCAGTCCTTGTACTCGTCGGCCGTCAGGCTGTTCGACGGCGGCGCCGCGTCGTTGCCGTCGGCGAGGGCCAGCGTCGGCGTGAACCCCATCCCCATGAGGACCGCCGTGGGCATCGCCGCCAGGGCTATCGCCTTCCCGGCCGGCATGTGGAACCTGGTGAACAACGGCTTCTTGGGTGCCGCGTGGCGCGGCCCGGTTCTCACACGGGACGCCTCCACGTCGGTCCCGCGGGACACCTCGTCAGCCGGCACTGTGCCTCCCGTTCGCCCCGTTGGCCGGGCTCGTTCCTGACAGATCGTTCGGCTCTTCCCCGCCGTCCCGCGGCTGCGGCACCGTGGTGCCGGGCGCCGCGGCGTTGTGCACCGTGGCGTCGGGCACCGGGATGCCGGGGACCACTCCCTCGGGCGCGCCGCCCGTTCCCCTGCTCTCCGACGGCGGCTCGGCCTGCGGCGGCTGACCCGGCACCCACGACACGGCCATCGCTCCACCGATCAGCGCGAGCAGGAAGCCGATGAGGAAACCACCGAGGTTGGACACGGGGATGGACACCAGCGCCAGCAGGATCGCCGCCACGCCCGCGAAGACCCGGACGTGCTTCTGGAACCACAGGCTGACGCCCAGGACGACCAGCAGGACACCGATGATCAGGGATCCGGCGCCCGCGGTGGTGGCCATCGCCAGCGTCAGGTGGCCGATCTGGAGGTTCGCGTACGGGAAGTAGGCGATGGGGAGGCCGCCGAGGGCGACGAACAGACCGGCCCAGAACGGCCGCGCGCCTCGCCAGGCACGGAACTGCAGCCTCCGGCGGGCGAACTGGCCGGATGCGGCAGGAGTCTCGGCGCTCATGGAAAACAGCTCCCTGGTACGGCTTTGCTGTGGTGGAGATGTGGGCCGCGCGGGACAGCGCGCCCGGAGAGTGGACGGGCGGGGGCGCCATCGGCTCCCCCGCCCGTCAGCGAGTGCTTAGTAGCACTCCTTGACACCCTTGGACAGCGACATCTTCAGGCCGCTGAGCTTGAAGGTTCCGGCGGTGGTCGCCCACGCCGTCTGCTTCACACCGGTCAGTGTGACCGAGTCGGCCTGCTGCGAGAACCCGTACGGGTTCGCGGTGTCGCCCTTCTTGATGCCCGGACCCTTGGCGGCGTCCTTGGCCGCGACGCCGATGTCGATGCCGCGGAACGTGGCATCGGCCTCGAGCTGCTCGACGTCGATGTACAGGTTCTCGGCCTCGACCGCCTTGCCGCCGCCGCCGGCCTTCAGCATGAGGCTGACCGAGCCGATGAGCGGGATGTCCGGGGTGACCACGGACTGGCACATGCCCTTGATCGACGCGGACTTGAACGCCGAGACGGCGACGGGGTGAGCCGTCTTCTGCCCGTCGAGCGTGTAACCCGAGTCGATCGCTCCGTACTGGACGAAGCCCGTACCGTCGAGCTGCTCCGCCGTCACCTTGAACGACTGGCCGGAGACGCTGAACGACGCGGCCAGGGCGCCCTGCGCCAGCGCCACGCCTATCGCGGCCGTCGCGGCCACGCTGGGCACCATGACGACGGCGAACCGCTTCCATCTGGTCCCGCCACGCACCTGGGACTCCATATTTCCTCCTTCTCGGACGTACATCTCCTGGCCTCGGCCCGCCCCCCGGATCGGCGGCTCGGCCTGGCAGGGATGGGAGAAGTGCTACGTCCTCGGGAAGGAGAGCGCCCGCGCTCGGCGGCACGTACCACGCGCCCGAATCACCGGCGATCACCCCCGAGCGACAACCACTGGTCGCGCCTGACACACATCACGCACAACCCTGCTGGACAGGCTTCACCGGCTGGGTGAAGACCCCCCTGCCCAAGAGCCGGCGTCACTGCCGCCGGCCCTGCTCGGTGGGGACCCAGGAACCCCCGCGACCCGACTGGCTTTCGGGGTACGGGAATGGACCGAGCGTCGCCGATCGTGGTGCATTCTCGCCGTCGGCACAAGGGGGTTCGTTACTCACTAGTAACGGGGGGATAACCGTGGAACGACACATCGGCCCCGGACGGCGACGCTGGGTGTGCCATGAAGGAGGGACGAAACGATGGACAGCCGGACAGAGCCCGACAGAACGGCGCCTGTGACTTACTGGCAGTAACAGCGGCCGCGATTACCAAGATTTGGCAAAGCGCGGCCGCACTGACGTCTCGTCGGCAGTTCTCCCACTCGGGCACCACCCGGCCGGGCGGTCGGCGACCACCCGGCGGAGGAGCCCGGAAGCGCCCTCTAGAACAGGGCCCGGGCCAGTGCCCTGCGCGCCGCGGTCACCCGCGGATCGTCGGCGCCGACCACCTCGAACAGCTCCAGCAGGCGCACCCGTACGGCGTCCCGGTCGTCCCCGGCCGTGCGGCGTACCGTGTCGATGAGCCGGCCGAAGGCGTCCTCCACGTGCCCGCCCACCAGGTCCAGGTCGGCGGCGGCGATCTGCGCCTGCGCGTCGTCCGGCTTGTCCGCCGCGTCCCGACGGACCCGCTGCGGGTCGGCGTCCTGGACGCGCTGGAGCAACTCGGCCTGGGCGAGGCCCAGTTTGGCCTCCGTGTTGCCCGGGTCGTCACCGAGCACGTTCTTGTATGCGCGGACGGCGCCGGCCAGGTCGCCGGCGTCCAGCGCCTGCACGGCGGCCTCCAGAGCCGCGTCGTGCGGTCCGGCCGGACGCTCGGGGGCGGCGGCCCGGTCCGCGCCCGGCTCCGCCTCCGGGTCGACGACGAGGCCGGTCAGGCCGAAGCGCTGCTCGGCGACCTGCACCAGCTGGTCCAGGGTCTGACGGATCTGCGCCTCGCCGGCGGCGCCCTGGAAGAGCGGCAGCGCCTGTCCGGCCACGACCGCGAACACGGCCGGGATGCCCTGGACACCGAACTGCTGCATCAGCATCTGGTTGGCGTCGACGTCGATCTTGGCGAGGAGGAAGCGCCCGTTGTACTCGACGGCGAGCCGCTCCAGGACGGGGCTCAACTGCTTGCAGGGCTCGCACCACTCGGCCCAGAAGTCGATGACGACCGGGACCTCGGTGGACCGCTGCAGGACGTCGCTCTCGAAGCGGGCCTCGTCGACGTCGATGACGAGATCGGCCGGGGAGACGCCCCCCGCACCGCCGTGCCGGGCCGCCTCGGCGCGCGCCTGCTCCGCCTTCGCCTTGGCCTCCTGGGCCGCCTTCACCGCGGCGAGGTCGACGACCCCGCTCATGGACATGTTCCGTGGCTGCATGGGTCTATCCTCCCCTGTCCTGCGCGCGCGTGTGAAAAGCGGCGTGAAAGCCCGCCCTGACGTGTGCCGTCGGCACGGGTCGTGCGGCGCCGGGTCCCCACCCTGCGCCCGTGGTCGTCGCTCGGGCACGGGCGTACCCGTGCTTTCGCTACGAGTCGTAGCGTAATGCCATGACGGGCCGTCGGAACACCCCGATCCGGTGATCTCCCTCACGGCCGGCCGCCGGAGACACGCCGGTTATGGTCGGGACATGCAGAGCAGCACCCCCGCCGGCCGCACCGGGCGCCCGCGCAGTGCCGCGGCGGACGCCGCCATCCTGGCCGCGACCCGGGCGGCCCTGGTGGACCTCGGCTGGTCGAAACTCACCCTGGGAGACGTCGCGACGCGGGCCGGGGTTGCCAAGACGACCCTCTACCGCCGCTGGGCGGGCAAGAACGAGCTGGTCGTGGACGCGGTGGCGGAGCTCTTCGACGAACTCGAACTGCCCGACCGCGGTTGCCTGGCCGCCGACATCGAGGGAGTGGTGCTGCAGTTCGCGGCGATCCTGGCCCGGCCGGAGGCCAGGAGCGGGCTGATGGCGGTGGTGGCCGAGGCCACGCGGGACGACGCGCTGCGCGAACGCATCCGCGGCTCCATCGTCGACCGGCAGAAGCGCCTGGTACTGGCCGGCAGGGCCCGCGCCCAGGCCCGCGGCGAACTGCCCGCCGAGGCCGGCCCGGCGGAGGCCGCCCGCACGGCGGACCTCATCTTCGACGTGGTGGCGGGCGCGGTGGTCCACCGCACCCTGGTCAGCGCGGAACCGGCCGACGGGGAGTGGGTGCGGAGCCTGACGCGGATACTGCTGTGGGGTCTGACGGCTCGGCCGGCCGAGCCGCCGGACCCCGCCCCCTGACCCTCCGAGCCGGACGGCGGGCGCGGGCGCCTAGAAACCCGCCGGTTCCGTGTAGACGCCCCACTCCTCCCGCAGCACCCCGCAGATCTCGCCGAGCGTCGCCTCGGCCCGCACGGCGTCCAGCATCGGCCCGATCATGTTCCCGCCGGACCGTGCCGCGGCGAGCATCGCCTCCAGCGCGGAGCGCACGGCCGCGTCGTCCCGGGCCGCCCTGCGCTCGCCCAGCACCCGCACCTGCTCGCGCTCGACCTCGTGGCTGACCCGCAGGATCTCCAGGTCGCCGGTGACGGAGCCGGTGTGGGCGTTGACGCCGACGACCTTCTTGTCGCCCTTCTCCAGGGCCTGCTGGTGGCGGAAGGCGGACTCGGCGATCTCGCCGGTGAACCAGCCGTCCTCGATGCCGCGCAGGATGCCGGAGGTCATCGGCCCGATGGGGTGCTGCCCGTCGGGGTGGGCCCTGAGCCCGCGCTCCCTGATCTGCTCGAAGATCTTCTCGGCGTCCGCCTCGATCCGGTCCGTGAGCTGCTCGACGAACCAGGAACCGCCCAGCGGGTCGGCGACGTTGGCGACGCCGGTCTCCTCCATCAGCACCTGCTGGGTCCGCAGGGCGATCTCGGCGGCCTGCTCGCTGGGCAGGGCGAGGGTCTCGTCCAGGGCGTTGGTGTGCAGGGAGTTGGTCCCGCCGAGCACGGCGGCCAGCGCCTCCACGGCGGTCCGCACGACGTTGTTGTAGGGCTGCTGCGCGGTCAGCGAGACACCGGCGGTCTGGGTGTGGAACCGCAGCCACTGCGCCTTCTCGCTCCTCGCCCCGTACACGTCCCGCATCCAGCGGGCCCAGATGCGCCGGGCCGCGCGGAACTTGGCGATCTCCTCGAAGAAGTCGACGTGGGCGTCGAAGAAGAAGGACAGCCCCGGCGCGAACACGTCCACGTCCAGCCCGCGGCTGAGCCCCAGCTCGACGTACCCGAAGCCGTCGGCCAGCGTGTACGCCAGCTCCTGCGCGGCCGTCGCCCCGGCCTCGCGGATGTGGTACCCGGAGACGGAGAGCGGCTTGTAGGCGGGGATGCCGGCCGCGCAGTACTCCATCAGGTCGCCGATGAGGCGCAGGTGCGGCTCGGGCTGGAAGAGCCACTCCTTCTGGGCGATGTACTCCTTGAAGATGTCCGTCTGGAGCGTGCCGTTGAGCACGGACGCGTCGACGCCCTGGCGCTCGGCGGCGACGAGGTACATGCAGAACACGGGCACGGCGGGCCCGCTGATCGTCATGGAGGTCGTCACGTCCCCGAGCGGGATGTCCTTGAACAGCACCTCCATGTCGGCGGCCGAGTCGATGGCCACCCCGCAGTGCCCGACCTCGCCGAGCGAGCGCGGGTCGTCGGAGTCGCGGCCCATCAGCGTCGGCATGTCGAACGCGACGGACAGTCCCCCGCCCCCGTTCCGGAGGATCATCTTGTACCGCTCGTTGGTCTGCTCGGCGTTCCCGAACCCGGCGAACTGCCGGATGGTCCACGTCCGCCCTCGGTAGCCGGTGGGATACAACCCCCGGGTGAAGGGGAACTCCCCCGGCCACCCGATCCGCTCGAACCCCTCGTACCTGTCCCCGTCCCGGGGCCCGTACACCGGCTCCACGGGGTCCCCGGAGAGCGTGGTGAAGTCGGCGTCCCGCTTGCGCGAGGCGTCGTACCGAGCCTGCCACCGACGGCGGCCTTCCTCTATGGCGTCAGTGTCCATACCCTCGAATTTACTAGGACGTCCAAGTAAATGTCGATGGAGGTCCGCCGAACGGGGGTCCGTACGGCGGTGGGGTCAGGCCTTGGCGGCCGCCGGCGCGGCCCCGGCGACCTTGGCGTCCAGCTCCCGGCTGATCCTCCGCTCCACGAAGAAGGCCGCCGTCGGGACGGTCCCCGCGAGCAGCACCCAGAGCTGCTTCTTGACCGGCCACTTCGCCTTGGAGCCCAGGTCGAAGGCGAAGACGAGGTAGATGACGTACAGCCAGCCGTGGGCGATGCTGACGACCCGGGTGAAGTCGGCGGCGCCGTCCAGTTCCAGGGCGTACTTGGCGATCATGCCCAGGCACAGGGCGATCAGCAGCACACCGGTGACGTACGCCATGACGCGGTAGCGGGTCAGCACGCTCTTTTTCATGCCTACGAGCGTAACCACCCGTTTCGGGCGATCTTCCGGCGGGCCCGCCGACACGCTCACTCCCCCTGGAAGTCCCCCGCCGCCACCCGCAGGGGCCTGAGCATCGCGAAGATCTCGCCGCACTCCTCCGCGTCGTACGCGCTCAGGCCGAAGTCCATGGCCATGAGGTCGCGGGTGGCCGACTCGACGACCTCGCGGCCCTTGTCGGTGATGCTGGCGAGCGTGCCGCGGCCGTCGTTGGGGTTGGGGCGCTTGTCGACCAGGCCGGAGCGGACCAGGCGGTCGACGGTGTTGGTCACGGAGGTGGGGTGCACCATGAGCCGCTCGCCGATCTTGGACATCGGCAGCTCGCCCGACTTGGAGAAGGTGAGCAGCACCAGCGCCTCGTAGCGCGCGAACGTCAGCCCGTAGGGCTTGACCACCGCGTCGACCTCGGCCAGCAGGATCTGGTGGGCGCGCATGATCGAGGTGATCGCGGCCATGGAGGGGACGCCGCCCCAGCGCTGCTTCCAGAGTTCGTCGGCGCGGGCGATGGGATCGAAGGAGAGGCTGAGGGGCTTCGGCACGGCACCAGACCTTACCGGCCGGTCATATGCCGGTCAGCCCCGTCTCGCCCTTCGATACCACCGCCCCGCCGGCCGTGTCATCCGGCGAGGTGGCGCTCCACCGTCTCGACCTTGGACGTGAGGCCGTCCGTCACGCCGGGGCGGATGTCCGCCTTGAGGACCAGGGAGACCCGCGGCGCCCGCGCCTCGACGGCGGCGACGGCGCGCCGGACGACGTCCATGACCTCGTCCCACTCGCCCTCGACGGACGTGAACATCGCGTCGGTGCGGTTCGGCAGCCCCGACTCGCGGACCACCCGCACCGCGTCGGCCACGTACTCCCCGACGTCCTCGCCGACGCCCAGCGGCGTCACGGAAAAGGCGACGATCATGCGTTGACGATCCCTTCCTGACGGGCGCGCGAGGCGATGACCGCGTTCTCGGCCTCGCGCTTGAGCCTGCGCTCGGCGAAGAAGCCGCCGGTCGGCAGGACCGAGAGGACGAAGTAGAGGGCGGCGGTCTTCAGCGGCCACTTGGCACGGTTCCACGCGTCCGCCCAGAAGACCAGGTACAGCACGAACAGCACGCCGTGGATCATGCCCATCACCGGCACCGCGTTGAAGTCCGTGGTCCGCTTCAGCACCGAGCAGACGAGCAGCAGGAGGAACGAGATCGCCTCGGGGCCCGAGACCAGGCGGAGGCGGCGGAGGGCGGTGGCGGTCTTGAGGTCCACGGGTCACCTTCGGTGGGAGAGGGGTGGAGGAGGGATCGGTCGATGAGCAGGGCGGTTTGTGAACACACTCACAAGCGCCCGTCCATTGTGACAAACCCGCGCCACGCCCGGGCCAGGGGGTCGGGACCGCGGGCGCACCGGCGCCCTGGGGCGGGGATCGGGGGGTGACCTCCGCCCCGGGGATCTGTCCACCGGACCGCCCGGCCGCTACGTTCTCGTTCGTGGCGATGTTCCGACTCCAGGGCAGCAAGGTGCTCGCCGTCGACATGACCGGGGACGCCGTGAGGGCGAAGAACGGCTCGATGGTCGCGTACGACGGGGAGATGGCCTTCAAGAAGCTGAGCGGCGGCGGTGAGGGCATCCGGGGGATGGTGACCCGGCGGCTCACCGGCGAGCAGATGACGGTGATGGAGGTGAGGGGGCGGGGGACCTGCTGGTTCGCGGACCGGGCCTCGGAGATCACCCTGGTGGGGCTCCGGGGCGACACGCTGTACGTCGAGTCGAGCAACTTCCTGGCGGCCGACGCCGGGCTGCGCACGGGCACCGGCTTCACCGGGACCCGCGGCGCCGCGCAGGGCAACGGGCTGTTCACCACGACGATCGAGGGGCACGGACAGGCGGCGATCATGTCGGACGGTCCGGCGGTGGCGCTGCGGGTCAGCGCGCAGTACCCGCTCACCGTCGACCCGGGGGCGTACGTCGCGCACCAGGGCAAGCTGCGGCAGTCCTTCCAGTCGGGTGTGACCTTCCGCACGCTGCTCGGCGAGGGCGGCGGGGAGGCCTTCCAGATCCGTTTCGAGGGCGACGGGCTGGTGTACGTGCAGCCGAGCGAGCGGAACACGATCGCGGGGGACGTGTGACATGGCCTTCGAGGAAGTGAACTCCAAGATGGTCCGGGCGACCGTGGCGCCCGGGCAGCGGCTGTTCAGTCAGCGCGGCGCGATGCTCGCGTACCAGGGGGACGTCTCCTTCACCCCGAACCTGACCGGCGGCCAGGGCGGCGTCATGTCGATGATCGGCCGCCGGGTGGCGAACGAGGACACCCCGCTGATGACCGTCGAGGGCGACGGCACGGTGTTCTTCGGGCACGGCGGCCACCACGTGCAGGTCGTCCACCTCTCCGGCGACACGCTGTACGTCGAGGCGGACCGCCTCCTCGCCTTCGAGGGCACCCTGGAGCAGGGCACGGTGTTCCTGGGCGCGCAGGGCGGGGTCATGGGCATGGTGCGCGGGCAGGTCAGCGGCCAGGGGCTGTTCACGACCACCCTCCGGGGGCACGGCGCGGTGGCGGTGATGGCCCACGGGGGCGTCTTCGAGGTGCCCGTCACCCCGCACCGGACGGTGCACGTCGACCCGCAGGCCTACGTCGCCCACCACGGGGACCTCCGCAACAGGCTGTCCACGGCGCTGGGCTGGCGGGACATGGTGGGACGCGGCTCCGGCGAGGCGTTCCAGCTGGAGCTGAGCGGCAACGGCACGGTGTACGTCCAGGCCTCGGAGGAGAAGCTGTGAGCACCGTCCCCCACGACCCGGCGACGCTGCCGGCCGACGACAACGTCAACGCGTACACCTTCTGCGTGGAGCTGGCGGGGAGCCGGTGGTTCCTGCAGAAGGGGAAGATGATCGCCTACTACGGGACGATCGAGTTCAACGGGATCGGGCACGGCCGGCTGGACCGGCTGGTGCGCACGGCCTTCCATTCGCCTCTGCACGCGAGCGACTGGGTCGTCGCCGAGGGCTCGGGCAAGATGCTCCTCGCCGACCGGGCCTTCGACGTGAACTCGTACGACCTGGAGGACGGCAATCTGACCATTCGCTCGGGCAACCTGCTCGCTTTTCAGCCAAGTCTCGCCCTCAAGCAGTCGATCGTGCCGGGTTTCCTCACCCTGCTCGGGACCGGGAAGTTCGTGGCCGCGTCGAACGGTCCGGTGGTGTTCGTGGAACCCCCGATCCGGGTGGACCCGCAGGCACTGGTCGGCTGGGCCGACTGCCCCTCGCCCTGCCATCACTACGACCACGGGTACATGACCGGCCTGCTGGGCGGTCTACGTGCGATGACGGGCCTGGGCGGCGCCTCCGGGGAGGAGCACCAGTTCGAGTTCGTGGGGGCGGGGACGGTGCTGCTGCAGTCGAGCGAGGCGCTGATGGCGGAGCAGGCCACGGGGAGCGCTCCGCAGCAGGCGGGCGTGCCCGGCGGCGGTGCGCAGGGGACTCCGGGAGGCCGGCCGGGGGTACCGGGGCTTCCCGGACAGCTGGGAGACCTCCAGCGCCGCTTCGGGCTGTGAGCGGTAATCTGCGGAGTGTGACGTCGAACGCGTGCGCACCCGTCACCGTCACACGACACCCCTCATTAGTTCGCCTTTCAACTTCTTAGGTAGACTTCATTCATGGAGACCGAGACGGCCACCCGCTGGCTGACCGATACGGAGCAGTGTGCTTGGCGCACCCACCTGGAGGTCAACAGGCTGTTGGCGCACCAGCTCGAGAAGGACCTGCAGCCCTTCGGCCTGACGATGAACGACTACGAAATCCTGGTGAACCTCTCCGAGTCCGAGGACGACAGGATGCGGATGAGCGATCTCGCCTCCGCCACCCTGCAGTCCAAGAGCCGCCTCTCCCACCAGATCACGCGCATGGAGAACGCGAACCTGGTCCGGCGGGAGAACTGCGAGTCCGACCGCCGCGGGCTCTACGCCGTCCTCACCGAGCACGGTCTGGAGACGATGCGGAAGGTCGCGCCGCACCACGTGGCGTCCGTGCGCCGGCACTTCATCGACCTGCTGACGCCCGAGGCCCTGGCGGAGCTCGACAAGGCGCTCAGGCCCGTCGCCGAGCACCTGCGCGGCCAGCGGGGACGCCCCTGAGCCCGGGCGGTTCCCGGACGTGCCCTAGGTGACCGGCAGGCGGAGTTCGAACAGGGCTCCGCCCGCCGGCGCGTCGCGGACCGTGAGCGTGCCGCCGTGCCGCACGGCGACGTCACGGGCGATGGCCAGCCCCAGACCGGCCCCGCCGTCGTCGCGGCTGCGGGCGGCGTCGAGCCGCACGAACCGTTCGAAGATCCGCTCCCGGTCGGCCGCCGGCACACCCTCCCCGTCGTCGGCCACCGCGACCACCGCCACGTCACCGTCGCGGCGCACCGACACCTCCACCGCCGAGCGGGCGTGCCGCCGGGCGTTGTCGAGCAGATTGGCCAGCACCCGCTCCAGCTGGCCCCGCGAGCCGGCGACCGCCACGGCGTCCTCGGCCCGCACGCTCACCCCGGCCCGGCCCTCCGCCCGGGCGCGCGCCAGCGCGGCGAGGTCGACCCGCGCGTCGGCGGGCCGCTCCCCCGCGTCCAGCCTGGCCAGCAGCAACAGGTCGGCGGCGAGCCGCTGAAGCCGCATGGTGTCCTCGACCGCGCCGTCCAGGTCGAGCAGTCCGGGATGGGCGGCGGCCACCTCCAGCTGGGTGCGCAGCGAGGCGATCGGGCTGCGCAGCTCGTGCGAGGCGTCGGCGACGAACCGCCGCTGCCGCTCCACCGAGCTCTCCAGGGCGGCCAGCGTCTCGTTGGTCGTCGTGGCGAGCCGGGCGACCTCGTCGTGGGTGTCCGGCACGGGGACGCGCCGGGCGAGGTCCTCGCTGGCGGTGATCGCGGCCATCTCCCGGCGGATGCCCTCCACCGGGCGCAGCGCGCGCCGGGTGACCAGCCAGGTCACCCACGCCACGACCGCGAGCAGCGCCGGGAAGCCGATCAGCATGACGGTCAGCGCGGTGTCGACGGCGCCGTGCTCGGCGGACAGCGGGGCACCGGCGTAGACGGTGAGCCGGCCCCTGTCCCGGGTCTCGACGGTCACGGCGGCGAACCGGTAGTCCTCCGTGTCGCCGTCGATCGTCGCGGACCCGTCGCCGACGGTGGTCCGCTCGCCGATCTCGCCGGGTTCGAGGGACTCGCCGGAGCCGTCGTCACCGTCGTCCCCGTGGTCGTCGCCCCCGCGCTCCCCCGTGGCGGCCGGCACCGGTTCCACCGCGCCGACGCCGGTGCCGCTGATCCGCTCCAGGTCCTCACTGACGGCGACCAGCCCGCCGTCCTCGTCGACGACCTGCACCGGCCGGTCGTCGACGTCCAGCGACAGGTCGCGGTACGGCGTCCCGACGGAGAGCTCGGCCGCCACCTCCCGCGCGGAGCGTTCCGCCTGGGTGCCGGCCTCGCCGAGCAGGTTGGAGCGCAGGGACAGCAGGACGGCGGTGCCGGCCGCGACGAGGGCGACGGCCACGACGAGGGTGGCGGCGAGGGTCGCGCGGGCCCGGACGGAGCCGAGGAGCCGGCTCACCGCCCGCCTTCCAGCCGGTACCCGGCGCCGCGCACGGTCCGGATGAGCCCGGCGCGCAGCTTGCGCCGCAGCGCGCTGACGTACACCTCGACGATGTTGGGGTCCCCGTCGTAGGCGAAGTCCCAGACGTGCTCCAGGATCTCCGCCTTGGACACGACCTGCCCGGCCCGCACCACGAGCTCCTCCAGGACGGCGAACTCCTTGGCGGTCAGGACGACCTCGCTCCCGCCGAGGAACACCCGGCGGGCGGCGGTGTCGACCTTGAGGTCCCCGTGGACGTGCACGGGCGGGACCCCGGCGCCCTGGGCCCGCCGCAGCAGCGCCTTCACGCGGGCGACGAGGACGACGTACGAGAAGGGCTTGGTGAGGTAGTCGTCGGCGCCCGTGTCCAGGCCCTCCGCCTCGTCGTACTCGCCGTCCTTGGCGGTGAGCATGAGGATCGGCACGTCGTGCCCGGCGGCGCGCAGGGCGGCGCAGATCCGGTAGCCGTTGAGGCCGGGCAGCATGATGTCGAGGACGACGAGGTCGTACGTGCCCCCGGACGCCCGGTGCAGCCCCTCCCGCCCGTCGTGGACGACGTCCACGGCGTAGCCCTCGGCGGTCAGGCCCCTGGCGAGCGACAGGGCGAGGCGCTTCTCGTCCTCGACGATCAACAGACGCATGGCGACAAGGGTCCCAGAAGCATCCTGAAGATCCCTTCAGACGGTTTCAGGCTGCCCTCAGCCTCGGTCGGTGACAGTGGGGACGTCGCAACGAAGCGACAGCGAACGACTCGGGAGGCACCCGCATGAAGCGCAACATCGTGATCGCCGCCGTCACCGCCGCCGCACTGCTCGGAGGCGGTGCGGCGACGGCCCTGGCGACCTCGGGGGACGACGACCCGGGCACGGCACGTCGGGCGGACGACGGCGCGAACGGCCGGGAGGGCGACGGCGGCGCCCGCGTGACCCCGGTCGGGGTGACGGCGGCCGACGCCGTCGCCTCGGCCCTGCGGGAGGCGCCGGGCACCGCCGTCTCCGCCGAACTGGACGACGGGGACGGCGACGACGGGGAGCGCACGGCCTGGGAGGTCGACGTCCTCGCCGGCGACGGGACCCGGCACAGCGTCCGCGTCCACCCGGGCACCGGCGAGGTCCTCGGCTCGGAGACGGACGACGAGGACGGCACCGCCGAGGTGCGGGCCGCGCTGAAGGGCACGTCCGTGGACGCCGCCGACGCCGCGAAGGCCGCGGCCGGGCACGGCACGGTGATCTCCGTGGAGCTGGACGAGGACGGCCACTACGGCGACGGCAGGACCGCCTGGGAGGTCGAGACCCGCGCTTCCGGCGAGGCCGAGCGGGACTGGCGCGTCGACCCGAGGAGCGGCGAGGTCACGGCCGACCGCTCGCACGGCCCTCACTCGGGCGACGCGGACGACTCGGACGACTCGGACGACTCGGACACGGAGGCCTCCGGCCCGGACGACGACTGAGCGGCCCCGGCCGTCCGCCGGCCCGGCCGCCCGTCGGTCCGGCCGCGGCGGCTCCCCGGCACCAGCGCCACCGCCACGGCGACCGCGCCGGACAGCGCGAAGCACACCGGCAGCGACAGCCGTTCGACCAGCAGGCCCACCGTCGCCGCACCGGCGGACATCCCGGCGTTCACGGCGGCGTTGACCCAGGCGCCCGCCCGGTTCCGGAAACCGGGCGGCACGCTCTCGTCGGCGATCAGGTACGCCGTCGTCAGCGCCGGTGCCACGAACAGCCCCGCGCAGGCGACGGCGGCGGCCAGGGTCGCGACGCCGGGGGCGAAGCCGGCCGCGGCCAGGCAGAGGCCGAAGCCGGCCGCGAGGAACGGGAGCCGGGCGCGGGCGGACGAGCTCCAGCCGACGGCGCCGTTGACCAGGCCGCCGACCGCGCTGCCCGCCGACAGCGCCGCGAGCACCCAGCCGGCGGTGTCGCCCCCGAGGCCGTGCTGCCCGGCGAAGGCGACGACCAGGAGTTCCACGGCGCTCACCGCGACCCCGACGCCCGCGGTGACCACGACGGGTTGCAGCAGGGCGCGGGCGTGCCCCGCTCCCGCCCGGCCGGCGTCCTCCTTCGCGTCACCCGCCGTCCGCGGCGCGCCCGCCGCCGGCGACGTGGCGAAGGCGAGGGTGCCCGTCGCCACCAGCACCGCGCTGAGCAGCAGACCGGCGGCCGGCGGGGCCACGCCGACGACCACGCCGACCAGGAGCGGGCCCGAGACGAAGAGCAGTTCCTCGGCGACGCCGTCCAGGCCGTAGGCGCGCTGGAGCATCCGCCGGTCGGGCAGCAGCCCGGCCCACACCGCCCGCATCGTGGGGCCGAGCGGGGGCGTGCAGGCTCCGGTGAGGGCGGCGGTCCCCGCGAGGACGGCCGCGGGCGTGCCCGGGTGTGCGCAGGCCGCCGCCAGCGTGCACAGCAGGGCGGCGTACAGCAGGGCCATGGGGAGCAGGGCACGGCGCGGGCCGTACCGGTCGACCAGGCCGGCGCGGTAGGGGGACAGGAGGACACCCGTCGCGCCGAACAGGGCCATGACCGTGCCGGCCACGGCGTACGACCCGGTGGCCCGGGCCACGGAGAGCATCAGGGCGAGGCCGACCGTGCCGTACGACAGCCGCCCGACGAGGGCGGCCGCGAAGGTGCGGCGGGCATGGGGGACGCGCAGGACGGCGGCGTAGGAGGGCCGCGGAGGAGGCGTGGACACACGAAGGTTCCTCAAGGGGGAGGCGACGAGGGGACGCCGAAGGCCGCGACGGCCGGATGCGGCGGTCGCGTGCGGGGCGGGCCCTACGCCAAGAGGAGGAACACGCGCGTCAAGATAGCAGCGCGGCGCGCGGACCGGCCCTCTCTTCTCCGGTCCGCGCGAAGGCCGCGGGTCAGCCCTGCGTCAGCCCGGCCACCAGTTCGTCCGCGGCGCGGTAGGGGTCCAGCTCGCCGGCCACGATGCGTTCGGCCAGTGCGCCCAGGCGCCGGTCGCCGTGGAGGTCGCCGATGCGTTCGCGCAGGGTGGTGACGGCGATCGTCTCGACCTCTCGGGCGGCGCGGGCCCGGCGGCGCTCGGCCAGCACGTCCCGCTCCTCCATCCAGGCGCGGTGCTTCTCCAGGGCCTCCACGACCTCGTCGACGCCCTCGCCGCGCGCGGCGACGGTCTTGACGATGGGCGGGCGCCAGTCGCCGGCGGCGCGGGCCTCGCCGAGGCCCAGCATGTGGTTCAGCTCGCGGGCGGTGGCGTCCGCGCCGTCGCGGTCGGCCTTGTTGACGACGTAGACGTCGCCGATCTCCAGGATCCCGGCCTTGGCGGCCTGGATGCCGTCGCCCATGCCGGGGGCGAGGAGGACGACGGAGGTGTCGGCCTGCGAGGCGATCTCGACCTCGGACTGGCCGACGCCGACGGTCTCGACGAGGATCACGTCGCAGCCCGCCGCGTCCAGCACGCGGATGGCCTGCGGCGCGGCCCAGGCGAGGCCGCCGAGGTGGCCGCGGGTGGCCATGGAGCGGATGTAGACGCCGGGGTCGGAGGCGTGCTCCGACATGCGGACCCGGTCGCCGAGCAGGGCGCCGCCGGAGAACGGCGAGGACGGGTCGACGGCCAGGACGCCGACCCGCCTGCCCTGCTTGCGGTAGGCCGTGACCAGCGCCGAGGTGGACGTCGACTTGCCGACGCCCGGTGAGCCCGTCAGGCCCACCACGTACGCGCCCCCGGTGAGCGGCGCGAGGGCCGCCATGACCTCCCTGAGCTGCGGGGACGCCCCCTCCACCAGGGAGATCAGCCGGGCCACGGCCCGCGGCCGGCCTTCCCTGGCCTGGGCGACCAGCGAGGAGACGTCCTGCATCACAGCTCCGTTCCGAGTAGCGCGTACGTGAGGAGAAGGGGGTGTCAGGCCTTGGGTACCCGGACGATCAGCGCGTCACCCTGACCGCCGCCGCCGCACAGCGCCGCCGCGCCGACGCCGCCGCCGCGCCGCTTGAGCTCCAGCGCCAGGTGCAGGACGAGCCGGGCGCCGGACATGCCGATGGGGTGACCCAGGGCGATGGCGCCGCCGTTGACGTTCACCTTTTCGGTGGACACGCCGAGGTCCTTCATCGACTGCACGGCGACGGCCGCGAACGCCTCGTTGATCTCGATCAGGTCGAGGTCGCCGACCTCCAGGCCCTCCTTCTTCAGGGCGTGCCGGATGGCGTTGGACGGCTGCGACTGCAAAGAGTTGTCGGGGCCGGCCACGTTGCCGTGGGCGCCGATCTCGGCGATCCACTCCAGGCCGAGCTCCTGGGCCTTGGCCTTGCTCATGACGACCACGGCCGCCGCGCCGTCGGAGATCTGCGAGGAGGAGCCGGCGGTGATCGTGCCGTCCTTGGCGAAGGCCGGACGCAGCTTGCCGAGGGACTCGGCGGTGGTGTCGCCGCGGATGCCCTCGTCCTTGCTGAACAGCACCGGGTCGCCCTTGCGCTGCGGGATCTCGACCGGGGTGATCTCGGCCTCGAAGACGCCGTTCTTCTGGGCGGCGGCGGCGCGCTGGTGGGACAGGGCGGCGATCTCGTCCTGCTCCGGACGGGTGATGCCGAGGCGGGTGTTGTGCTTCTCCGTCGACTCGCCCATGGCGATGTTCTCGAAGGAGTCGGTCAGGCCGTCGTGCGCCATGGCGTCGATCATCTGGACCGCGCCGTACTTGTGGCCCTCGCGGGACCCGGGCAGCAGGTGCGGGGCGTTGGTCATGGACTCCTGGCCGCCGGCGACCACGATGTCGAATTCGCCGGCGCGAATCAGCTGGTCGGCGAGGGCGATGGCGTCGAGGCCGGAGAGGCACACCTTGTTGATGGTGAGCGCCGGGACGTTCATGGGGATGCCGGCCTTGACGGCGGCCTGGCGGGCGGGGATCTGGCCGGCGCCGGCCTGGAGCACCTGACCCATGATCACGTACTGGACCTCGTCGCCGCCGATGCCCGCGCGGTCCAGGGCGGCCTTGATCGCGAAGCCGCCGAGGTCGGCCCCGGAGAAGGACTTCAGCGAGCCGAGCAGCCGCCCCATCGGGGTGCGGGCACCCGCGACGATGACGGAGGTCGTGCCGTTCGTTGCAGAAGACATGAGCTGCGATCCCCTTTTCCGGCCCGCACAGGCCGAGGAGTGAACGAGGGTTTACTCGAATGTACTGAGCGGTATCCCGCCCGTCACCGTGCTGTCGGTGTGATCGCCCGCACGTTGCGCAACCACTCCAGGAGCGCTGCACTGAATCCATGCTGACGCGAATCGACCACATCGGAATCGCCTGCCACGACCTCGACGCGACCGTCGAGTTCTACCGTGCCACCTACGGCTTCGAGGTGTTCCACACCGAGGTCAACGAGGAACAGGGCGTGCGCGAGGCCATGCTCAAGATCAACGATACGTCGGACGGCGGCGCGTCGTACCTCCAGCTGCTGGAGCCGACCCGGGAGGACTCCGCGGTGGGCAAGTGGCTGGCGAAGAACGGGGAGGGCGTCCACCACATCGCGTTCGGCACGGCGGACGTCGACGCGGACGCCGCGGACATCCGCGGGAAGGGCGTGCGCGTGCTGTACGACGAGCCCCGGCGCGGATCCATGGGATCGCGGATCACCTTCCTGCACCCCAAGGACTGCCACGGCGTCCTGACGGAACTGGTCACTTCGGCGGCCGTTGAGTCACCTGAGCACTGACCCCCGTACATAAGGGCCGGTAGGGTTGGGTGCGGTCGCCGCTCAGTCCAGGGTGACCCGGTCCTGTCGTCACCGGCGCCGGGACCGCCGGGGTCCGTGTTTCGGGGGGCGAGGGACGGGGCAGCAGCCCAAGCTCCGCCGTTGATCTGACACCATTCCCCCGGGGGCCCCGTTCGGTGGACGGACGGAGCCCGTTCTAAGGGATTTGCGACCAGGGGACGGATGGGACCGCGCAGTGCGGGGCTACGAGAGCCAGGAGCGAGAGCCGGCGGCTGACGTCGACCACCTCTCTCGGTTCGAGGCCGAGATGAAGCGGCTGAGGACCGAGCGGGAAAAGGCGATCCAGCACGCCGAGGACCTCGGCTACCAGGTCGAGGTGCTGCGCGCCAAGCTGCACGAGGCGCGGCGCACCATCATGTCCCGGCCCGCCTTCGACGGCGGCGACATCGGGTACCAGGCCGAGCAGTTGCTGCGCAACGCGCAGGTGCAGGCCGACCAGCTGCGCGCGGACGCCGAGCGCGAGCTCAGCCAGGCCCGCGCGCAGACCCAGCGCATCCTCCAGGAGCACGCCGAGCAGGCCGCCCGGCTCCAGGCCGAGCTGCACCAGGAGGCGGTGACCCGGCGCCAGCAGCTCGACCAGGAGCTGGCCGAGCGCCGGCAGACCGTCGAGTCGCACGTCAACGAGAACGTGGCGTGGGCGGAGCAGCTGCGCGCCCGCACCGAGCAGCAGGCCCGCCGGCTGCTCGACGAGTCCCGCGCCGAGGCCGAGCAGGCCCTGGCCGCGGCCCGCGCGGAGGCCGAACGGCTGACCTCCGAGGCCCGGCAGCGGCTGCAGAGCGACGCCGAGACCGCGCGCGCCGAGGCCGAGCAGATCCTGCGCCGCGCCCGCGCGGACGCCGAACGGCTGCTGAACGCCGCCTCCACGCAGGCACAGGAGGCCACCGACCACGCCGAGCAGCTGCGCAGCTCCACGGCGAGCGAGTCGGAGGCCGCGCGCCGGCGGGCCCAGGAGCTGAGCCGGACCGCCGAGCAGCGCATGAGCGAGGCCGAGGAGGCGCTGCGCAAGGCGCAGACCGAGGCGGAGAAGCTGGTCGCCGAGGCCAAGGAGTCCGCGGCCAAGGCCCTCGCGAGCGCCGAGTCGGCCAACGAGCAACGCACCCGCACCGCCAAGGAGCAGGTCGCCCGGCTGGTCAGCGAGGCCACGAAGGACGCCGAGACCACCAGGGCCGAGGCCGAGCAGCTGGTCGCGGACGCCCGCGCCGAGGCCGAGAAGATCGTCACCGAGGCCGCCGAGAAGGCCCGTACGGTCAGCGCCGAGGAGTCGGCCACCCAGCTGTCCAAGGCCGCCAAGACCGCCGAGGACGTGCTGAACAAGGCGTCCGAGGAGGCCAAGCGGACCACGAAGGCCGCCACCGAGGAGGCCGAGCGGATCCGCCGCGAGGCCGAGGCGGAGGCGGACCGGCTGCGG
Source organism: Streptomyces sp. NPDC029152 (assembly GCF_055564355.1). NCBI lineage: Bacteria > Bacillati > Actinomycetota > Actinomycetes > Kitasatosporales > Streptomycetaceae > Streptomyces > Streptomyces sp. NPDC029152. Next base: position 43,087 of record NZ_JBVHWR010000005.1, read on the forward strand.
GCCGAGGCGCACGACATCGCCGAGGAGCTCAAGGGCGCGGCGAAGGACGACACCAAGGAGTACCGCGCCAAGACGGTCGAGCTGCAGGAGGAGGCGCGCCGGCTGCGCGGCGAGGCCGAGCAGCTGCGCGCCGACGCGGTCGCCGAGGGCGAGAAGATCCGCGCCGAGGCCCGCAAGGAGGCCGTGGCGCAGATCGAGGAGGCGGCGAAGACCGCCGAGGAGCTGCTCGCCAAGGCCAAGGCGGACGCCGACGAGCTGCGGCAGAGCGCCACCGCGGACAGCGAGAAGGTCCGCACCGAGGCGATCGAGCGGGCGACGTCCCTGCGCCGCCAGGCCGAGGAGACGCTGGAGCGCACCCGCGCCGAGGCCGAGCGGCACCGGACGGAGGCCGCCGAACGCGCCGAGGAGCTCCGGGCGGAGGCCGAGCGCGCCGCCCGCGAGCTGCGCGAGGAGACCGAGCGCGCCGTCGAGGCCCGGCAGGCGGAGGCCGCCGAGGAGCTGACGCGGCTGCACGCCGAGGTGGAGGAGCGCCGCGGCGCCGCCGAGCAGGCGCTGACGGAGGCCCGTGAGGAGGGCGCGCGGATCCGCCGCGAGGCCGCCGAGGAGAGCGAGCGGCTGCGCACGGAGGCCGCGGAGCGCATCCGCGCCCTGCAGCAGCAGGCCGAGACGGAGGCCGAGCGGCTGCGCACCGAGGCCGCCGCCGACGCCGCCGCGTTCCGCGCGGAGGGTGAGGCCGTCGCCGTACGGCTGCGCTCGGAGGCCGCGAGCGAGGCGGAGCGGCTGAAGTCGGAGGCGCAGGAGAGCGCGGACCGGGTCCGGGCGGAGGCGCAGGCCGCCGCCGAGCGCATCGCCGCGGAGGCGTCGGAGACGCTGGCCGCCGCCCAGGAGGAGGCCGCCCGGCGCCGCCGCGAGGCCGAGGAGCTGCTGGGCTCCGCCCGGCAGGAGGCTGACCAGGAGCGCGAGCGGGCCCGCGAGCAGAGCGAGGAACTGCTGGCCTCGGCGCGCAAGCGCGTGGAGGACGCGCAGGCGGAGGCGACCCGGCTCGTCGAGGAGGCCGACCGGCGCGCGACCGAGATGGTGTCGGCCGCCGAGCAGCACGCGCAGCAGGTGCGGGAGTCGGTCGCCGGACTGCACGAGCAGGCCCAGGAGGAGATCACCGGACTGCGCAGCGCCGCGGAGCACGCGGCGGAGCGCACCAGGCGCGAGGCCGAGGAGGAGGCGGACCGGGTCCGCGCCGACGCCTACGCGGAGCGGGAGCGGGCGAGCGAGGACGCCGGCCGGCTGCGCCGCGAGGCGCAGGAGGAGTCGGAGGCCGCCAAGGCGCTGGCCGAGCGGACGATGTCCGAGGCGATGTCGGAGGCCGAGCGGATCCGGTCGGACGTCGCCGAGCACGCCCAGCGGGTGCGCACGGAGGCCTCGGACACCATCGCGGAGGCCGAGCAGGCGGCGGCGCGCACCCGGGCGGACGCCCGCGAGGACGCCAACCGCATCCGGTCGGACGCGGCGACGCAGGCCGACACCCTGATCACCGAGGCGCGCTCCGAGGCGGAGCGGCTCACCACGGAGACGGCCGCCGAGACCGACCGCGTCCGCGCCGAGACGGCCGCGGAGGCGGACCGCGTCCGCACCGAGGCGGCCGACGAGGCGGAGCGGCTGCGCACGGAGTCGGTCGCCGAGGCCGACCGGGTCCGGACCGAGGCGAGCGCCCAGGCCGAGCAGATCCTGTCGGAGGCCACCGGCGAGGCGGAGCGGCTGCGGGCCGAGGCCGCCGAGGCGGTCGGCTCCGCGCAGCAGCACGCCGAGCGGATCCGCTCCGAGGCGGAGCGGCTCAAGGCCCGGGCGGAGGAGGAGGCCGAACGGGTCACGACGGCCGCCCGCGAGGAGGCCGAGCGCACCCTGGACGAGGCCCGCAAGGACGCCAACAAGCGGCGTTCGGAGGCGGCCGAGCAGGTCGACACGCTCATCACGGAGACCACGGCGGAGGCCGACAAGCTGCTCGCCGAGGCCCGGCAGCAGGCGCAGAAGACCACCGCGGACGCCGAGTCGCAGGCCGACACGATGGTCGGCGCGGCCCGCGCGGAGGCCGACCGGATCGTCGCCGAGGCGACGGTCGAGGGCAACACCCGGGTGGAGAAGGCCCGTACGGACGCGGACGAGCTGCTCGTCGGCGCCCGGCGGGACGCGACGGCCATCCGGGAGCGCGCGGAGGAGCTGCGCCGGCGCCTCACCTCCGAGATCGAGGAGCTGCACGAGCGGGCCCGCCGCGAGGCCGCCGAGACGATGAAGTCGGCCGGCGACCGCTGCGACGCGCTCGTCAAGGCCGCCGAGGAGCAGCTCGCCAAGGCCGAGGCGAAGGCCAAGGAGCTGGTGTCGGAGGCCAACTCCGAGGCCGGCAAGGTGCGCATCGCCGCCGTCAAGAAGGCCGAGGGCCTGCTGAAGGAGGCCGAGCAGAAGAAGGCCTCGCTGGTCCGGGAGGCCGAGGAGCTCAAGGCCGAGGCGGTCCGCGAGGCCCGGCGCACGGTCGAGGAGGGCAAGCGCGAGCTGGAGGTGCTGGTGCGGCGCCGCGAGGACATCAACGCCGAGATCTCCCGGGTGCAGGACGTGCTGGAGGCGCTGGAGTCCTTCGAGGCCCCGGCCGGCGGCAAGGACAACGGGGTCAAGGCCGGCGCGACGGTCGGCGCCCCCCGTTCGGGTGGCAAGTCGTCGGACGGGTAGCGCCGGGGAAGGATTCCGTGTCTCCTGGAAGGCTCTGACGCGTCGCCGTCCTGGCCTTTGACCTGAAGTTTGGCAAGCCGTCCGCAGGTTAGCCACTCAAAAGAGGTGTCATTCTCCAGATCAAACACGCATCCGCTCGATGACACACCGCAATGACGCCTAGGATTCCCTCTATCACCTCACCCGGTCTCTTTCGACAGGAACCCCATGAGCGACACTTCCCCCTACGGCTTCGAGCTTGTGCGGCGTGGGTACGACCGCGCTCAGGTGGACGAACGCATCTCCAAGCTCGTCTCCGACCGTGACAGCGCCCTGTCCCGCATCACCGCTCTGGAAAAGCGCATCGAGGAGCTCCACCTCGAGACCCAGAACGCCCAGGCCCAGGTCAACGACGCCGAGCCGTCGTACGCCGGTCTCGGTGCCCGGGTCGAGAAGATCCTGCGCCTCGCCGAGGAGGAGGCGAAGGACCTGCGGGAAGAGGCCCGGCGCGCCGCCGAGCAGCACCGCGAGCTGGCCGAGTCGGCAGCCCAGCAGGTGCGCAACGACGCCGAGTCGTACGCCGCGGAGCGCAAGGCCAAGGCCGAGGACGAGGGCGTCCGGATCGTCGAGAAGGCCAAGGGCGACGCGACGCAGCTGCGGGCCGAGGCGCAGAAGGACGCGCAGTCCAAGCGTGAGGAGGCGGACGCGCTCTTCGAGGAGACCCGCGCCAAGGCCGCCCAGGCCGCCGCCGACTTCGAGACGAACCTGGCCAAGCGCCGGGAGCAGTCCGAGCGCGACCTGGCCTCCCGTCAGGCCAAGGCCGAGAAGCGGCTCGCGGAGATCGAGCACCGCGCGGAGCAGCTGCGCCTGGAGGCCGAGAAGCTGCGCACGGACGCCGAGCGCCGCGCCCGCCAGACCGTCGAGACGGCGCAGCGCCAGGCCGAGGACATCGTGGCCGACGCCAACGCCAAGGCCGACCGCATCCGTTCCGAGTCGGAGCGCGAGCTCGCCGCCCTGACCAACCGCCGCGACTCCATCAACGCGCAGCTGACCAACGTGCGCGAGATGCTGGCGACCCTGACGGGCGCCGCGGTGGCCGCCGCCGGTACGCCGTCCGAGGACGAGCCGGTCTCCCGCGGGGTGCCGGCCCAGCAGTCCCGCTGACGGCGGGACGCGGTCCGGCCGAACAGGAGCAGAACACGGGCGAAGCCCTCTGTCACTGGGGTGGCAGGGGGCTTCGTCCCGTTCTAGCGTGGGCCGCATGATCGAGCTCGAGGGGCTGACCAAGCGGTACGGCGAGAAAGTGGCGGTCGAGAACCTCACGTTCACCGTCAGACCCGGCGTCATCACCGGTTTCCTCGGGCCGAACGGTGCGGGCAAGTCGACCACCATGCGGATGGTGCTGGGGCTGGACCGGCCCACCGCCGGAGACGTCCGGATCGACGGGCGCCGCTACGACCAGTTGAGGGACCCGCTCACGTACGTCGGCGCCCTGCTGGACGCCAAGGCGATGCACGGCGGGCGCAGTGCCTACAACCACCTGCTGTGCCTGGCGCAGGCCAACGGGATCCCGGCCCGCCGGGTGCACGAGGTGCTGGACACCGTCGGTCTGGCGGCGGTCGCGAAGAAGAAGGCCAAGGGTTTCTCCCTCGGCATGGGCCAGCGGCTCGGCATCGCCGCCGCGCTGCTCGGCGACCCGCGGATCCTGATGTTCGACGAGCCGGTCAACGGCCTGGACCCCGAGGGCATCCACTGGATCCGCAGTCTGATGAAGACGCTGGCCGCCCAGGGCCGTACGGTCTTCGTCTCCTCCCACCTGATGAGCGAGATGGCGCTGACCGCCGACCACCTGGTCGTCATCGGCCAGGGCAGGCTGCTGGCGGACACCTCGATGGCCGAGTTCATCGAGGAGAACTCGCGCGGTTACGTCCGGATCCGCACCCCGCAGCGGGAGCGGCTGCTCGACGTGCTGCACGAGGCCGGGATCACGGTCGTCGAGAGCGGCGCCGAGGTCCTGGAGGTCGACGGCGACAAGTCGGAGGCCATCGGCGAGCTGGCGGCGCGCAGCCGGATCGTGCTGCACGAGCTGAGCCCGCAACGGGCCTCGCTGGAGGAGGCGTTCATGCGGCTGACGGCGGAGTCGGTGGAGTACCACGCGCACGACGGGCAGCCGTCGGCGGCGCCGCCGCGACAGGGGGTGCCGCAGGACGGGCGGCGGGCACAGCAGTGGGGCAGCGACGGGAGGCAGCGATGAGCACGGCCACGGCACAGGTCGTCCGGTCCGAGTGGACCAAGATCCGGTCGGTGGCGTCCACGGTGTGGACGCTGTCCCTGGCCGTGGTCGTCACCGTCGCCCTCGGCATGCTGATCTCGGCCCTGTCGAAGAACGAGTTCGGCGACATGGGCGAGCGGGACCGGCTCTCCTTCGACCCGACCTTCATCAGCTTCGCCGGGATGAGCCTCGGTCAGCTGGCGATGATCGTGTTCGGGGTGCTGGTGGTGGCGAACGAGTACAGCTCCGGCATGATCCGCACCTCGCTGGCGGCCGTGCCGCAGCGCGGCACCTTCCTGTTCAGCAAGGTAGCCGTGGCCACGGGTCTCGCCCTGGTCGTCTCCATGGTCACCAGCTTCGTCGCCTTCTTCCTCGGGCAGGCGATGCTCGGCGACCTCAAGGCGTCGATCGGCGACCCGGGCGTGCTGCGGGCGGTCATCGGCGGCGGCCTCTACATGACCCTCATCGCGGTGTTCTCGATGGGCGTCGCCGCGATGCTGCGCTCACCGATGCTGTCGCTCGGCATCCTGATGCCGTTCTTCTTCCTGATCTCCAACATCCTCGGCAACGTCGACGCGACCAAGAAGGTGGGCCGGTTCCTGCCCGACCAGGCCGGCAGCAAGATCATGCAGGTGGTGCCGCCGATCGACGACGACACCCCGTACGGCCCCTGGGGCGGCCTGGGGATCATGGTGCTGTGGGTGGTGGCGGCGCTCGCCGGAGGCTACCTCGTGCTGAAGCGGCGGGACGCCTAGGAGGTGCCGTCCGGGGCGGCCGGTTTTTTTACCCGGACTTGAAGGGAACCGTCAGCGCCTCGATATCCTCCTAATCCTTACGGGGGCGTGTGCCCCGCTGTCCTGAACCTTTCGATGGGTGCGGAGCATGATCGAGGCAGTCGGCCTGACCAAGCGCTACGGCGACAAGACCGCTGTGTACAACCTGTCCTTCCGGGTGCGGCCCGGCGCCGTGACCGGCTTCCTCGGCCCCAACGGCTCCGGCAAGTCGACGACGATGCGCATGATCCTCGGCCTGGACAATCCGACCGCGGGACACGTGACGATCGGCGGCCACCCGTACCGCAGGCTCCCCAACGCCCCCCGCCAGGTCGGCGCCCTGCTCGACGCCAAGGCCGTGCACGGCGGCCGCTCCGCCCGCAACCACCTGCTGAGCCTGGCCCAGCTCTCCGGCATCCCGGCCCGGCGCGTGGACGAGGTGCTCGGCGTGGTCGGCCTGCAGGACGTGGCCAAGCGGCGCTCCAAGGGCTTCTCCCTCGGCATGGGCCAGCGGCTCGGCATCGCCGCCGCGCTGCTCGGCGACCCCCAGGTGCTGCTGTTCGACGAGCCGGTCAACGGCCTCGACCCCGAGGGCATCCACTGGGTGCGCAACCTGATGAAGGCGCTCGCGGCGGAGGGCCGCACGGTCTTCGTCTCCTCGCACCTGATGAGCGAGATGGCGCTGACCGCCGACCACCTGATCGTCATCGGGCGCGGCCAGCTCCTCGCCGACATGAGCGTCAAGGACTTCATCTCGGCGAACTCCGCCGACTTCGCCCGGGTGCGCACGCCGGACACCGAACCGCAGCTGCGCGAGAAGCTGACCTCCGCGCTCACCGAGGCGGGCGGTCACGTGCTGCCCGAGCAGGACGGGGCGCTGCGGGTGACCGGACTGGCGCTGCCGCGGATCAGCGACATCGCGCACGAGTCCGGCGTACGGCTGTGGGAGCTGTCGCCGCACCAGGCCTCGCTGGAGGAGGCGTACATGCGGATGACGCAGGGCGCCGTCGACTACCGGTCGACCGCCGACCAGAAGGCCGGGCTCCAGCAGCCGCTGCCGCCCGGCGCGCAGCCTCCGATGCCGGTGCCCGGACAGGGCCAGCCCGGCTGGTACGCCCCGCCGCCGCCCCGGCCGGGCGGCCGGCCCGCGCCGCAGGGCCCGCCGGTCGAGGCCCCCGCGGGCCCCTACGGCGCCCCGGCCGCCGCTCCCGGCGCGCCCCCGGCGGGCACGCCGTCGGACAACCCCTACGCGCAGGCCCCGTCGGCCCCCGCCACTCCCCCGGCCCCCGTCACTCCCCCGGCCGCTGCCACTCCCCCGGCCGCTGCCCCCGCCCCCGCGCCCGTCACCGACCCGACCGAGTCCGAGGACGCCCGATGAGCACGCCCCAGCCCCCGATGCCGCAGACCGCGCCCGAGTGGCAGGCGGCGCCCGGTTCGCCGTACCCCGCCTACACCTCGCCGATCCCGGTGGTGCGCACGCACCTCGGGCACGCGCTGGCCTCCGAGTGGACCAAGATCAGGTCGGTGCGCTCGACGATGTGGACGCTGGGCGTGTTCGTCCTGCTGGTCCTCGGCATCGGCCTGCTGACCGGTGTGGTGGTGGCGAACTCCGCCACGGACGCGTCCGGCGAGAACGCGCTCAGCCTCGGTTTCTTCGGCCTGCTGCTCGGCAGCATGTGCGTCATCACGCTCGGCGTGCTGACCACGGCCTCGGAGTACGGCACCGGCATGATCCGCACGACGATGACCGCCTGCCCCAGCCGCGGCCGGGTGCTCGCCGCGAAGGCGATCGTCTTCTTCCTGGTCGCGTTCGTGGTGACGCTGGTGTCCACGACGCTCGTCGCCCTGCTGCACGTGGCCCTGCTGGAGGACCACGGTGCGGTGTCGCCCACCGGCGAGGAGTGGCTGAAGGGCACCGTGGGCGTCTCGCTCTACATCGCGCTGCTGGGACTGCTCTCGCTCGCCGTCGGCTCCGTCATCCGGCACTCGGCGGGCGCGATCACCATCATGATCGGGGCCGTGCTGGCGCCGCTGGTGATCGCCCTGTTCATGTTCTCGCAGTCCCTGGAGGACGTGCGCGACGCGCTGTTCGAGTACTCGATCCCGAACCAGATGAGCGTCTTCTACACCAACTCGCTCACGGAGTCCGGCCCGTCCGGCTGGGACCCGCTGTGGATCATGCTCGGTGTGACGGCCGTCGTGTTCGCTGCCGCCTCCGCCCTGCTGCGGAAGCGGGACGTCTGACCGGCGCTCAGAACCTCGGCGCGTTGCGGGACCGCTGCACCTTCGTGGTGCGGCGGTCCTTCGCGTTCCAGCAGGACTTGTGCCAGTGCCGGCGGTCGTCGACGCCCGCGTGCGCCGGCCAGGCCACCACGTGCGGGACGCCGTCCGGGATCAGCTGGTCGCAGCCCGGGCAGCGGTAGGACTTGCCCTGCGCGCTCGCGCCGGCCACGTGCCGTACGCTCCAGTCCTCGCCCCGCCAGCTCTCCGACGACTGCCAGCCGCCGTAGCGGCCCGGGCCGTCGTCCTCGGCGCTCCGGCCGGACATGCCGGCTCCCTTGGGGCGGTTGCGACGCGGGGACACAGGACACCTCACGGAGCTATACAGGGGGTACGGACCACGTCCAGCCTACGCGGCACGGGCGAAGCGCCCTCGGACCTCCCTCGACGGCGGATTCCGCAGACAATCCGCAAATCCCCTCGCCCGACCGTGTCCTCGGCACGTGTCGGGTGGTTATGCCCTGTGGGGGAGCTCCGCGTCGGAGCCGAGGAAGCAGGAAGAGCAATGCGCGTTGGAAGTTTCGTGCTGGGCGCCCAGTTCCCGGGCCAGGGCCAGGGAGAGGCGCTGCACCGCGCGGTCCGCTCGGCCGAGGTCGCCGAGGAGTCGGGACTCGACACGGTCTGGCTGGCCGAGCACCACTTCGTGCCGTACGGCACGTGTCCGTCGGCCGTGACCCTGGCCGCGCTGCTGCTGGGCCGCACCCGCCGCATCCGGGTCGGCACGGCGGTCAGCGTGCTGCCCACCGTCCATCCGGTGGCGCTCGGCGAGCAGGCGGCGCTGTTGCACGTCACGAGCGGCGGCCGGTTCTCGCTGGGTGTGGGCCGCGGCGGCCCGTGGGTCGACCTGGAGGTGTTCGGCGCGGGCCTGGAGGCGTACGAGAGGGGGTTCCCGGAGTCACTCGACCTGCTGGTGCGCTGGCTGCGCGAACCGTCCGTCGCCGCCTCGGGGGACCGCTTCCGGTTTCGCGAGGTGCCCGTCGTCCCGCGCCCCTCGGAGGCCCTGTCGGAGGTCCCGGGACCGGAGGTCGTGGTGGCCTGCACCTCCCCGGCGAGCGTGCGCACGGCGGCCGAGCGGGGACTGCCGATGCTGCTCGGGATGCACGTCGGGGACGAGGAGAAGGCGGAGATGGTCGCCCAGTGGCGGCGGCACGCCCGCGCCGCCGGGCGTCCGGACGCGGAGGTCCGCGGCGCGGCCCATGTCTCGGCCGGCGTCTGCCAGATCGCGGACCGGCACGCCGACGCGGCGGAGACGCTGCTCAAGGCGATGCCGGGCTGGCTGCGGCAGGGGCTGGGCGCCCATGTCACGGTGGACGGCCGCGCCCGGCAGATGCGCGACCCGCTGGCGTACACCGAGCTGCTCTGCGGACTGCACCCGGTGGGCACGCCCCGGCTGTGCGCGGACCGGCTCGCGGCGACCAGCGAGCGGACCGGCATCTCCCGCTTCGCGCTGCTCGTCGAGGGCTCCGGCGACCTCGCGGCGACCGAGGAGAACGTGCGGCGCCTCGGGACCGAGGTGCTCCCCCGGCTCCGCTGAGCGGTCCCGGGGGGCGGACGCCCGGCGCCCGCGAAGGGCCGGGCGGGAAGCCTGCCGCTCCGGTACGAACTGCACCTCCCGCGTACGGAGCGGCAAGCGGACGACCGTCGCGTCAGCAGTCGCGGAACTCGGGCGACTGGTTCAGCACTTGGCTGCGCACCGAGGTGAAACGGGCCAGCGTCTCGTCGACGGAGGAGTCCAACGGGAACACCGCCACCCGGTGGCAGTTCTGGAAGGCCAGCCGCACCCCGAAGTGCCGCTGCAGTGCACCGCGTATGGCGTCACTCGCGAGCGCACGCAGCAGCTGACCACGTGCCTGCTCGTCCGGCGGGGGCGTCTGGTTGTCGGCGAAGGCTCCGCCGTCGACCTTCAGCTGTGCCACCAGGGAGCTGATCATCTCCCACGCGTAGGGCAGGGAGGTCCGGACGCAGTCGACGAATTCTGCTTCGTCGACCTCGCCTCGCTCGGCCTTTTCGAGTAGGGCCGGTGAGACGTCGAGCGACATGGGTACTCCTCTCGCACCCCCGACCAGCAGGGGTTGCCGGACAGTGAAGGGAGCGCGCGATGTCGAACACGCTGCGTACACGCCTCGCGACCTCCCGTTCAATACCGTAAGCAACCGATCGGGGCCGCACCAGGAGAATGCCCAGATGGGCACCATCCGGTACGTGCACAATCGGCCAGTGCGCAACACGGGACCATTGGGAGAAGCGGGGCGTTCCGCCGGGCGCCGGGAGCGGAGGCGAATCGCGTCGGGAGGGGCGCGTCGAGTAGCGTTGCCGACCATGCGTCTCGTCATTGCCCGCTGCTCCGTCGACTACGCCGGACGGCTCACCGCCCACCTCCCCTCGGCCCCGCGGCTGATTCTGGTCAAGGCGGACGGCAGCGTCTCGATCCATGCCGACGACCGGGCCTACAAGCCCCTGAACTGGATGTCGCCTCCGTGCACCCTCAAGGAGGGCTCCGGTGACGATGCGGGTGTGTGGACCGTCGTCAACAAGGCGGGCGAGAAGCTCATCATCACGATGGAGGAGATCCTCCACGACTCCTCGCACGAGCTGGGCGTGGACCCCGGACTGATCAAGGACGGTGTGGAAGCGCACCTCCAGGAGCTGCTCGCCGACCGCATCGAGACCCTCGGCGAGGGCTACACCCTGATCCGCCGCGAGTACCCGACGGCCATCGGGCCGGTCGACATCCTGTGCCGGGACGCCGACGGGAGGACCGTCGCCGTCGAGATCAAGCGGCGGGGCGAGATCGACGGCGTGGAGCAGCTCACCCGCTATCTGGAGCTGCTGAACCGCGATCCCCACCTCGCCCCGGTCCGCGGCGTCTTCGCGGCCCAGGAGATCAAGCCCCAGGCGCGCGTCCTCGCCACCGACCGCGGCATCGGCTGCACGGTCTTGGACTACGACGCCCTGCGCGGCATCGAGGACGACAAGCTCCGGCTGTTCTGAACGGTGCGGGCGTGAAGCCCGCGTGCGCGAGGGGCCGGGTCCGTGACGCGGACCCGGCCCCTCGCGCGTCGCGCCGCCTCAGACGATCTGCCCGGTCGCCGCAGCGGTCCCCGTGCCGCCGGTCGCGGTGCTGCTCCGCGTCGCGGTGGCGGGGCCGCTGACCGGAGCGCTCGCGGTGGTCGGGGTGGTGCCGGGGCCGGTCGCGCTGTTGGAGGTCTCCGGGGTCGACGGCGAGGACGGCGCCGTCGTCGGCGACTCGGAGGGCGGGTCGGTCGTGGGCGTCTGGGACGGCGGATCGGTGGGCGGCTCGGACGAGGCCGGCGGCCTGGACGACGTGGGCGGCCCGGACGACGTCGGCGGCTGCGTCTTCGTCGGTTCGCCCGGTCCGTCCGGGTCGCCCGGGCCGCTCGGGTCGTCGGTGCCGCTGGGGCGGCCGGACCCGTCGCTGCCGCTGGGGCTGCCCGACGGCCGGCCCGACTCGGTGGGCGTCGGGTCGTCGGAGGTGCCGAGGGTGCCGTCCGGGCCGGGGTCGGTCGGCCGGGCGGTCGCCTCACCGGTGTCCGCGGAGTCGTTGTCGTCGTCCTCCGGCCGGTCGGCGCCCAGGCTTCCGTCGTCGACGCCCTGGCTGGCGGACGGGTTGACGCCGACCTGTTCGGAGGGCGTGCCCGCGTCGTTCTCGGAGGTGGCGCCCAGCGTCACCACCGTGCCGAGCACGGCGACGAGCAGCGCGCCCGCGCCGGCGGCCACCAGATTGCGCCGCGCGAGGCCCTTGATGCCGCCCGCGGTCCTGCGGGAGGGCCCCGGGGACGGGTCCCGGCGGACGACGAGCGTCGGGGACTGCGGGGACGGCTGGAGCGGCGGGAAGGGCGCGGGCACACCGGCCGGCGGCGACGCCGACTCCTCGTGCCGGGCGTCGGGCACCTCCTCGGCCGCGGTCGGGCCGAAGGCGGCGCCGGGTCCGGCGCCGACGGCCCCGGGAGCGGTGACCACGGCACCAGCCGGGCCGGGGACGTCCCCGGAGCGGTCCGCCACCAGGGCGAGGGCACGGCGGCCCGAGACGGCGCCGCGCTTGTCGGAGAGCGCGCCGCGCAGCCCGATGGACGCCTCCAGCTCGGCGCGGGCCCGGTCGAGCTGCCCCTCGCACAGCGCGAGGACGCCGAGCTCGTGGTGGAAGTAGGCCTGTTCGGCGACGTCACCGGCGAGCCGGGAGGCCTCGGCGCCGGAGCGCAGCGCCCGTTCCCAGGCGCTCCAGTGCAGCCCGGCGGCGAACGCGGGGGCCGCGGTGCGGGCCAGCTGGACGGCGGGGCTCTCCTCGTCGTCCCCGGACGGGGCCGTCGCCGGGGCCAGCGCGGCGAGGGCGGCCAGTACGGCGTCGGCCTCGGCGCACACGCGCTCGGGGGTGACCGAGGGATGCCCGGCCCACCAGGCGTAGTGCCGGGCGGTGGCCGACGCCTTCTCCCGCGCGTCCTCGGCGTACCCGGCGCTCTCCAGCTGGGCGAGCACCCCGGCGGCGAGCCGGTAGCGGGAGCCGACCGGCGAGACCAGTCCGCAGTCGGCCAGCTCGCCGAGGGCGGCGTCCGCGTGGGTGTCGCCGACCAGCGCGGGCAGGTGCGCCTGGTGCGGCACCTCGCCGCCGAGGGCGACGGCGAACTCCAGGGTGGCGCGGGCCGAGGCGCTCAGCCGGGAGGCGAGCAGCGGCGCGGGCGCGGCGGCCTCGCCGACGGACGGCAGGGGGACCTCGTCGCCCTCGGCGGCGTCGTAGGGCGTGTCGTCGGCCGGGCGGGCGTCGGCGAGGACGCCGAACTCGTCGACGGCGCCGGCGCCGGCCCGCAGCCGGTCGCGCCGGCGCAGCAGCGCACCGGCCTGCACGAACCGCAGGGGCAGGCCCTCGGACTCGAACCACAGATCGCCGGCCCAGTTGCCCTCCTCGTCGGTGAGGGGCCGTCGGGCGGCGCGCTCCAGCAGCTCCACGCCGTCCGAGCGGTCCAGGCCGGTGAGGAAGACCTCCTCGACGGCGGAGCCGGCCGAGGGGGCGGGCACGTCCGGCGTCGCGGCGACGAGGAAGGCGCACTCGGGGGTGGCGTCGAGCAGCTCGTCGAGGGCGGCGCCGCCGAACTCCGCGTCGTCCAGCACGACGACCGCGCCGACCTCGCGGACGAGGTCGAGCAGTTCCTCCCGTTCCGGCCGGTGCAGGGGGGCGCGGTACACGGCGTGGAAGAGGTCGTACAGCAGGTCGTCGGCCGTGCGGCGGAAGCCGCTGAGGCGGACGACGCCGTCGGGCGCGAGGCCGGCGCAGTCCTCGGCGACGACGTCGAGGAGGCTGGTCCGGCCGGAGCCGGCGGGGCCGGTCAGGCGCACCGAACGGCCGCGGGCGAGCAGCCGGGCCAGGCGTTCGCGTTCGTCCTGGCGGGCCAGCAGCCCGAGTGCGGGCCGCGTCGGTCCCGGCGGGGCGGGCGGCCGGGCGGCGCGGTCCAGCTCGGCGCGTTCGGCCGCGGTGAGCTTCTCCGGACGGGCGGGGCGCTCGGCGGGCGGGCAGACCTCGATCTCGCTGCCGTCGACGGGGTTGACGGTGAGCAGGAGGTCGCCGGAGACGAGCTGCACGGTGCGGGCGAGCGCGGGCGCGTGCTGTCCGAAGTCGGGTGTGAGGGGATCCCTGGACGGGCGCGGGCGCGGCGTGCTGCCGTCGTGGCCGTGCTCCTCGGGTCCCCGGTTGTTCGGGTCCATAGGTCCAAGCCCCCCAAAAGCGTCGTGTGCCGGGTCCCCGGTCGGGACCGCCCCTCCCGGCCTTGCCGCACACCGCGCTGTCGCTTCTGGTCCGGGCCCGCCAGTGGGTTGCGATGCGGCGGGCAGCCAGACCCTAAACCTTCACTCAGTATCTCCGACAGTCCGGGGTGCCGACCCGTCCGAGAGGTCACGGTCTCATGAGGATTGCGTGCGTCGGGCGTTTTGCCGGACGGGGCCCGGATCCTCGCGGCGGAGCGTTCCGCGGCCGGGGCGTCACACCCTGGGCAGGGTCTCCACGCCGATGCCGCCCTCGATGGCCAGGATCCTGTGCAGCCGGGTGGCCACCAGCAGGCGCTGCATCTGCGGCGGTACGCCGCGCAGCACCAGGCGCCGGCCGCAGCGGCCGGCCCGCCGGTGGGCCCCCATGATCACCCCGAGTCCGGTGGCGTCCCAGGAGTCCAGCTCGGACAGGTCCAGGACCAGGTCGCCGACTCCGTCGTCGACGGCCGAGTGCAGGACCGTACGGGCGTCCGCCGCGCTGCGGACGTCGAGGCGGCCCCCGACGACCAGCTCGACGTGGTCGCCCCTGATGTGCATATGCGCTCCCCGGCGTGCGTCTCGTGCTCGGCGATGTGTCCCACGGGTGGTCTCCCGTCCCGCGAGGTGGTCTCTCGGCGATATCAGGTCGTGCAACCTCTGACCGGCCGAAACGGTCGGAGGTTGCCGTCCGTGAGCGAACCGATACCGAATTCACCCCGGCGTGTGATGTTCCCCGGGCCGGGGGCGGACTCGGTGCGGACTCAGTGCTTGTAGAAGCCCTGCCCGCTCTTGCGCCCGATGTCACCGGCGTCCACCATCCGGCGCATCAGCTCCGGCGGGGCGAACTTCTCGTCCTGGGACTCGGTGTAGATGTTGCTCGTGGCGTGCAGCAGGATGTCGACGCCCGTCAGGTCGGCGGTGGCCAGCGGCCCCATGGCGTGGCCGAAGCCCAGCTTGCAGGCGAGGTCGATGTCCTCGGCGGTGGCGACGCCCGACTCGTACAGCTTCGCGGCCTCGACGACGAGGGCGGAGATGAGACGGGTCGTCACGAAGCCGGCGACGTCGCGGTTGACGACGATGCACGTCTTGCCGGTGGACTCGGCGAACTCACGAGCGGTGGCGAGCGTTTCGTCGCTGGTCTTGTAGCCGCGCACCAGCTCGCACAGCTGCATCATGGGGACCGGCGAGAAGAAGTGCGTGCCGACGACCCGCTCGGGGCGTTCCGTCACGGCCGCGATCTTGGTGATCGGGATGGCGGAGGTGTTGGACGCGAGGATCGCCCCGTCCTTCACCAGCTTGTCGAGGGCGCGGAAGATCTCGTGCTTGACCTCCAGCTTCTCGAAGACGGCCTCGACGACGACGTCCGCGTCGGCGGCGGCGTCGAGGTCGGTGGTCGCGGTGATGCGGGCGAGGGCGGCCTCGGCGTCGGCCGCGGCCAGCTTGCCCTTGGCGACGAACTTGTCGTACGAGGCCTTGATGCCGTCGGTCCCCCGTCGGAGCGCCTCGTCGGTCACGTCGCGCAGGACGACGTCCCAGCCCGCCTGCGCGGAGACCTGGGCGATGCCGGACCCCATGAGTCCCGCTCCGATGACGGCGAGCTTCCGTGCCACTGTGCGACTCCCCTGATACAGGCCGTTTGTGTCCTCTCGGCCGGAGATTATCGGGCGGGAGCCGCTGTGTGACCGGTTAGTAACGCGCGTCACGTCTCAAATGACGGACGTCACACCGGGGTGTGCCGTCCGGGTGTCAGTCCGCGCCCCGGACGGCGTAGTTGAGCACCCTGTCGCTCAACAGCTCCTCCATCTCGTCGAGCAGCACGAGGATGTCGCGGGACACCTCGGTGGGTCTCCCGCCGGCCGTCATGCGGCGGCCGATGGCCGTCATCACGGTGCCGTGCAGCCAGCCGATCTGTCCGGCCATCAGTGAGGGGACGGGGTCGTCGTCCGGGGTGCCGGTCTCCTCGCGCAGGGTGCGCTCGAGGTCGTCCTGCACCTCCTGGGCGATCGCCCAGAGCCGGGAACGCAGCGCGGGCGAGGAGTGGACGACCCCCATGAAGCGCGCGTATCCGTCCATGAGGCCGATCCGGGGCGAGACCGACTCGACCTCCTCGCGCAGTTCCCGCAGCACGGCCCGTGCCGCCGACTCCCCGTCGCGCCGCCCGCGCACCCAGCGGGAGAGCCGGTCGACCACCCCCTTGGAGCGGTCGAGGAAGAGGTCCTCCTTGGCCGGGAAGTAGTTGTAGACGGTGTTGACGGAGACGTTCGCGGCGTCCGCGACCTCCGCCACCGTCACGGCCTCGAAGCCGCGTTCCAGGAACAGGCCCGTGGCGACATCCGAGATGTACTGCCGGGTCTGCCGCTTCTTCCGCTCCCTGAGTCCCTCGGCCATGTCCGCATCCTAGCTTCGCTGGAGCCGCCCAAAACTTGGTGTCATTGCAAAAATTCAGTGACTCTGTTTTTCTGGGCGCATGGCAGTCATCAGTGCGGCCGGTCTGGCCCGTACCTTCACGACGAGACAGGGCCCGGTCGAGGCCGTGCGCGGCATCGACCTGACCGTCCGCGAGGGCGAGATCCTCGGTTTCCTGGGCCCCAACGGCGCCGGCAAGACCACGACCCTCCGGATGCTCACGACGCTGCTCGCCCCCACCGGCGGCGCCGCCACCGTCGCGGGCCACGACCTGGCGACCGACCCCGCCGGAGTGCGCCGGGCCTGCGGGTACGTGGCCCAGTCGGGCGGCGTGGATCCGCAGGTCACCGTGCGGGAGGAGCTGGTCACCCAGGGCCGCCTGTACCGCCTGCCGAGGGCGCGGGCGGCCGGGCGCGCCGAGGAACTGGCCCGGGACCTGGACCTGGACGGGCTGCTCGACCGCAAGTGCGGTGCGCTCTCCGGGGGCCAGCGACGGCGGCTGGACATCGCGATGGCGCTCACCCACCGCCCCGTGGTGCTCTTCCTGGACGAGCCGACGACCGGCCTGGACCCGGGCAGCCGGGCCGGCCTGTGGGACCTGGTGCGCCGGCTGCGCGACGAGCACGGCACCACCGTCTTCCTGACCACCCACTACCTCGACGAGGCCGACGCGCTCTCCGACCGCCTGGTCGTCGTCGACCGGGGCGTGGTGGCCGCCGAGGGCACCCCCGGCGCCCTGAAGCTGGAGCACGGCGGCTCGCTCGACGCCTCGCTCCAGGACACCTTCCTCGCCATCACCGGCCGCGGCGCCGCACCCGCGGACTCCGCGCCCGTAGCCGTATAGCCCCCGAGGAACCGAGGACCCCCGATGCTGCTCCACGACACCGGCCTCGTCTACGGCCGCTATCTGCGCCAGTCCCTGCGCTCCCGCTTCGCGCTGCTCTTCGGCGTCCTGATGCCGCTGTTGTACCTGCTCTTCTTCGGCCCGCTGCTGACCGGCCTGCCGCTCGGCGGGCAGGGCAGCTCCTGGCAGGTGCTGGTCCCCGGCCTGCTGCTGCAACTCGGCCTGTTCGGGGCCTCCTTCGCCGGGTTCTCGCTCATCATCGAGAACGGCCAGGGGGTGGTCGAACGCATGCGCGTCACGCCCGTCAGCCGGCTCGCGCTGCTCCTGGGGCGGGTCCTGCGGGACGCCACCGTCTTCGCCTTCCAGGCGGTGCTGCTGGTGCTGGCGGCCGTGGTCATGGGCCTGCGCGCGCCGCTGCCCGGCGTGCTGATCGGCTTCGCGTTCGTCACGCTGCTCACGGTCTCGCTGGCGTCGCTGTCGTACGCGCTCGCGATGAAGGTCCGTACGCCCCAGGAGTTCGGGCCCACGGTCAACGCGCTGACGATGCCCTCGATGCTGCTGTCCGGCCTGATGCTCCCGATGACGCTGGGGCCGGTGTGGCTGGACGTGCTGTCGCACCTGATGCCGTTCCGCTATCTGGTCGACGCGGTGCGGGACGCCTACGTCGGCCACTACGCGACGGCGCACGTGCTGTACGGCTCCCTCGTCGCCGTGGCCCTCACCGCGATGGCCGTGACGGTGGGCACACGCGTCTTCCGGACCGCCGGGGCGTAACTACGCTGACCCCATGGTCAACCTGACGCGCATCTACACCCGGACCGGAGACCAGGGCACCACCGCCCTCGGCGACATGAGCCGGGTCCCCAAGACCGACCTCAGGATCTCCGCCTACGCCGACGCCAACGAGGCCAACGCGGTGATCGGCACGGCGATCGCCCTCGGCGGCCTGCACGAGGAGGTCGTGAAGGTCCTCGTCCGCGTCCAGAACGACCTGTTCGACGTGGGCGCGGACCTGTCGACGCCGGTGGTGGAGGACCCGGAGTACCCGCCGCTGCGGGTCGAGCAGTTCTACGTCGACAAGCTGGAGGCGGACTGCGACCGCTTCCTGGCCGAGGTGGAGAAGCTGCGCTCCTTCATCCTGCCCGGCGGCACCCCCGGCGCGGCCCTGCTGCACCAGGCGTGCACGGTGGTCCGGCGGGCCGAGCGCTCGACGTGGGCGGCGCTGGAGGTCCACGGCGAGACGATGAACCCGCTCACCGCGACCTACCTCAACCGCCTCTCCGACCTGCTCTTCATCCTGGCGCGCGTCGCCAACAAGGAGGTCGGCGACGTGCTGTGGGTGCCGGGCGGGGAACGCTAGGACGACCGGCGCGCGGACCCGTACACGCCCCGTGCGGTCTGCGCGCCGCCGACGCACATCAGCACGATCCCGACCTTGGCCGGGGTGACGACGGGGACCTCCACGTCACCGGTGAACAGCCACAGGGCCAGTCCGGCGAGCAGGGTGACGACACCCTCCAGCAGATGCCTCGACGCCCGGTTCACCGGTGCGCCTCCTGCTTCTGCCGTCCGGCCGTGGCCTCCGGCGTCCCGGCCGGGGCCTTCTTCGGCCGGACCAGATAGCCGAGCGCCACCAGGCCGTGGATGCCGGCCGCCCTGACCGCCGCCCACTGGAAGGCGTGCAGGGACGAGACGTCGCCCTCGTCGCCGACGTACCAGACCGCGCCCTGCAGGAGCGCGCACGCCACGGCCGCGCCCAGCAGGGTGCGCAGCCACAGCCGGCCCTCGTGGGCGGCCCGGGCCCTGCCGTGGCGCGGGGGCTTGACCGGTGGCGGGCCGCCGCCCAGGCGGTGGGCGGCGTGGCCGTCGAGCCAGCGGATCGTGTAGTGGCCGTACGCGACGGTGTAACCGATGTACAGCGCGGCCAGGCCGTGCTCCCAGCCCGGCTCGGCGCCGTTCTTCAGGTCGACCGCCGTCACGGCGAACAGCACCAGTTCCAGGAGCGGCTCGCACAGCAGCAGGACCACACTGGTGCGGCGCCACCTCAGCAGGTAGCGGGCGGCCAGCCCGAGCGCCAGCAGCACCCAGAAGCCGACCTCGCAGGCGATGATCAACGCGACGACCACGACGCACTCCCTTCGTTCGCCCTTCCAGGCTCCCGTGGGAATCCGCCGGGCTCGTCGTCGCCGGTGACGAATCCGCGGTACATCGAAAGATGCAGTACCGGACCGTTCCCGGGGACCAGGCGGGCCGGGCGCGGGCCGTGTTGGATGGTGGCATGGCCCCGCGACTGCCCCGCCCGCGCCGCTTCGACGTGTACGCCGCGTCGGCCGGCCTGCTCGGCGGACTGCTGCTGTGGGGCATCGGCCTGGGCGTGCGGCCGGCCGACGAGCCGATCGTGCTGTTCGACGGCCGCTGGCCGCTGCTGGTCCCGCTCGCCGTCACGGCGGGCTGCGAGCTGCTGCGCCGGGCCGCGCCGCGCACCGGCCTGCTGATCGGCACGGCCGCGCTGGCCGGGGACACCCTCACGCAGGGCAGCTTGGTCACGGTGATCATGTACACGGACCTGATGTACGCCGCCGTGCTCTACGGTCCGCCCGCCTCGGCCCGCCGCATCCCGTGGATCACCGGGCTGCTCACGGTGGCCGGCACGATCGTGCCGTTCGCGCTGTGGCGGGTGCCCGAGGCACTGCTGATCGGTGTCGCCGTCGGGATCGTGTCGTTCGCGCCCGCGTCCACCGGCCTGATCGTGCGCAGCCACCGCGAGGCCGCCGACGCGGCCCGGCTGCGCGCCGAGCAGACCGCGCTGCTGGCCGAGAGGGACCGCGTGCAGGCGGTGAACGCGGAACGGTCGCGGATGGCCCGCGAGTTGCACGACATGGTCGCCAACCACCTCTCCGCGATCGCCATCCACTCCACGGCCGCCCTGTCCCTGGACGATCCGGCGACCACCCGGCAGGCCCTGGGCGTGATCCGGGAGAACAGCGTCGAGGGGCTGGCCGAGATGCGGCGGCTGATCGGCATCCTGCGGGACACCGGCGGCGACACCGCGCCGGCCGCCGCGCCCACCCTCGACGGCCTCGCCGCCCTGGTCGACGGCGCCCGCGCCAACGGCCTCGACGTCACCCTGGAGGCGGCGCCCGGCGAGGGCGTTCCCGCGCCGGTCGAGCTGGCCGCGTACCGCATCGTGCAGGAGTCGCTGACCAACGCGCTGAAGCACGCGTCGCCGGGGCCGGTCGGGGTGTCCGTCACCCGCGACGGGGGCCTGCTGCGCGTCCGCGTCACCAGCCCGTACGGTGACCGGGACGCGCCGCGCGCCCCCGGCTCGGGCGCCGGTCTGGTCGGCATGCGGGAGCGGGCCGCGCTGCTGCACGGCACGTTCGAGGCCGGGCCCGGACCCGGACCGGCGGCCGGCGCGAAGGTCTGGACCGTCCACACCACCCTGCCCCTGACCGAAGGAGGTCCCGCATGATCCGCGTCCTCGTCGCCGAGGACCAGTCCGCCGTCCGCGCGGGACTGGTGCTCATCCTGGGCAGCGCCCCGGACATCGAGGTGGTCGGCGAGGCCGGGGACGGCGAGCGGGCGGTGGCGCTGGCCCGCGAGCTGCGCCCCGACCTGGTCCTGATGGACGTGCAGATGCCGCGTCTGGACGGGGTGTCGGCGACCCGGCAGGTGGTCGGCGAAGGGCTGGCCGACGTGCTCGTGCTGACCACCTTCGACCTCGACGAGTACGTCTTCGGGGCGCTCAGGGCGGGCGCCGCCGGGTTCCTGCTGAAGAACACGGAGGCGAAGGACCTGATCGACGCCGTGCGCACGGTGGCGGGCGGCGAGGGGATCGTCGCCCCGGCCGTCACCCGGCGCCTGCTCGCCGAGTTCGCGGCGCGGCCGGCCCGGGGGACCACCGCCGACCCGGCCGTCCTCGGGAGTCTGACCCGACGGGAACGCGAGGTCCTGTCCTGTCTCGGCGAGGGACTGTCCAACGCCGCGATCGCCACGCGCCTGGACATGGCCGAGGCCACGGTGAAGACGCACGTCAGCCGCCTGCTGGGGAAGCTGGAGCTGCGCAGCCGGGTGCAGGCGGCGGTCCTCGCCCAGGAGTTGGGTCTCTGACCGCTCTCGCGAGCAATGGTCCAGACCTATTGACCTCTGGTCCAGACCTTCCTATTCTCGCGGCACTGCGAGCGTGAGGCTCAGTCATGCTCACAACATCTTCCCCACATAAGGAGGCGCAGCATGCGCTTCAGACACCGAGCCGCGGCCCTGGCCGCGACCCTGGCTCTCCCCCTCGCCGGACTGGTCGGTCTCGCCAGTCCGGCCCAGGCGGCCACGAGTGCCACCGCCACCTTCACCAAGACGTCGGACTGGGGCACGGGCTTCGGCGGCAGCTGGACCGTGAAGAACACGGGCACGACGACCATCAACTCCTGGACCGTCGAGTGGGACTTCCCCTCGGGCACCAAGGTCACCTCGGCCTGGGACGCCACGGTCACCAACTCCGCCGACCACTGGACCGCCAAGAACGTCGGCTGGAACGGGACGCTCGCCCCCGGCGCCTCGGTCTCCTTCGGCTTCAACGGCAGCGGTCCCGGCTCCCCGTCCAACTGCAAGCTCAACGGCGGCAGCTGCGACGGCGGCCCGGAGGTCCCCGGCGACGCGGCCCCCTCCGCCCCCGGCACCCCGACCGCCTCGAACATCACCGACACCTCGGTGAAGCTGTCCTGGTCGGCCGCGACCGACGACAAGGGCGTCAAGAACTACGACGTCCTGCGCGACGGCGCCAAGGTCGCCACCGTGACCGGCACCACGTACACGGACACCGGCCTCACCAAGGGCACCGACTACTCGTACACCGTCCAGGCCCGCGACACCGCCGACCAGACCGGTCCGGTCAGCGGCTCCGTCAAGATCCGCACCACCGGCGGCGGCGACGGCGGCAACCCGGGCGGCGGCGACAAGGTCAAGCTCGGCTACTTCACCAACTGGGGCGTCTACGGGCGCAACTACCACGTGAAGAACCTGGTCACCTCCGGCACCGCCGAGAAGATCACGCACATCAACTACGCGTTCGGCAACGTCCAGGGCGGCAAGTGCACCATCGGTGACGCCTACGCCGACTACGACAAGGCGTACACCGCCGACCAGTCCGTCGACGGCGTCGCCGACACCTGGGACCAGCCGCTGCGCGGCAACTTCAACCAGCTGCGCAAGCTGAAGGCCAAGTACCCGCACATCAAGGTCATCTGGTCCTTCGGCGGCTGGACCTGGTCCGGCGGCTTCCCCGACGCCGTGAAGAACCCGGCCGCCTTCGCCAAGTCCTGCCACGACCTGGTCGAGGACCCGCGCTGGGCCGACGTCTTCGACGGCATCGACCTGGACTGGGAGTACCCGAACGCCTGTGGTCTGAGCTGTGACACGACCAGCACCAAGAACGCCTTCAGCTCCATGATGAAGGCCATGCGCGCCGAGTTCGGCAAGGACCTGGTCACCGCGGCCACCACCGCCGACGCCTCGGCCGGCGGCAAGATCGAGGCCGCCGACTACGGCCCGGCCGCGCAGTACATCGACTGGTACAACGTGATGACGTACGACTTCTTCGGCGCCTGGGAGAAGAACGGTCCGACCGCTCCCCACTCGCCGCTGACCTCGTACTCCGGCATTCCGCAGCAGGGCTTCAACTCCGCCGACGCGATCGCCAAGTTCAAGGCGGCGGGTGTCCCGGCCGGCAAGCTGCTGCTCGGCATCGGCTTCTACGGCCGCGGCTGGACCGGCGTCACGCAGGCCGCCCCGGGCGGCACCGCGACCGGCCCGGCGCAGGGCACGTACGAGGCGGGCATCGAGGACTACAAGGTCCTCAAGGCCAGCTGCCCGGCCACCGGCACCATCGCCGGCACCGCGTACGCCCACTGCGGCACCAACTGGTGGTCCTACGACACCCCGGCGACCATCAAGTCCAAGATGGGCTGGGCCAACCAGCAGGGTCTCGGCGGTGCCTTCTTCTGGGAGTTCAGCGGAGACACCTCGAACGGCGAGCTCGTGAGCGCCATCGACAGCGGTCTGAAGTAGACCGGAAGATCACCTAAGCGACGTTGACGCGCTGACCGGGCGGGGCTGCTTCCAGCCACGCGAGAAATCCGGTCAGCGCGTCTTCGCTCGTCACGCAGGCCGCCCCGGGCGGCACCGCGACCGGCCCGGCGCAGGGCACCTACGAGGCGGGCATCGAGGACTACAAGGTCCTCAAGGCCAGCTGCCCGGCCACCGGCACCATCGCCGGCACCGCGTACGCCCACTGCGGCACCAACTGGTGGTCCTACGACACCCCGGCGACCATCAAGTCCAAGATGGGCTGGGCCAACCAGCAGGGTCTCGGCGGTGCCTTCTTCTGGGAGTTCAGCGGAGACACCTCGAACGGCGAGCTCGTGAGCGCCATCGACAGCGGTCTGAAGCAGACCAGGAGATCACCTAAGCGACGTTGACGCGCTGACCGGGCGGGGCTGCTTCCAGCCACGCGAGAAATCCGGTCAGCGCGTCTTCGCTCATCGCCAGTTCGAGCCGGGTGCCCCGGTGCAGACAGGTCAGGACGACGGAGTCGGAGAGCAGCGCCAGCTCCTCCTCCCCGTCCGGGAGACGGCGGCCGGCCACCTCGATCGACGCGCGCTCCAGGATCCGGCGCGGGCGCGGGGAGTACGAGAAGACGCGGTACCACTCGACCCGGTCGCCGTTGTAGCGGGCCACGCCGTAGGCCCAGCCCTTGCCGCCGCTGTCGCCGCCCTCCTCGGGCGCGTCCCAGCGCAGGGAACAGTCGAAGGTGCCGCCGGAACGCTGGATCAGTCTGCGGCGCAGACCGAAGACGAACAGTCCGACCACCACCAGGGCGACGACAATTCCGCACACGGTCAGAGCGAGGACCATCGGCACCGACCTCCTCGTCTCCTAGGTAACGGAACGGAAAAATCACCCTGATCTGCCTCAGCCGCGGCCGGGTCCGGATCGCTCCGGTCCCAGCCGCGGCTGAGTGACGTCATAGCACAGCGCCGTGGGTCAGCGCCCCGCCGCCGCGCGCAGCCGGACGTCGGCGCGGCGCTCGGCGTGGGCGTCGCCCTCCGCCTTCGCGCGCTCCAGCTCGCGCTCCGCGCGCTGGACGTCGATCTCGTCCGACAGCTCGGCGATCTCGGCCAGCAGCGACAGCTTGTTGTCTGCGAACGAGATGAATCCGCCGTGCACCGCGGCGACGACCGTCCCACCGTCACTCGTACGGATGGTCACCGGGCCCGACTCCAGCACACCGAGCAGCGGCTGGTGACCGGGCATGACGCCGATGTCGCCGGACGTGGTGCGCGCGACGACCAGGGTGGCCTCGCCGGACCAGACCTCTCGGTCGGCCGCGACCAGCGCGACGTGCAGCTCAGCAGCCAAGGTGGCTCCTCGGGTCACCACCCGGCGGGGGAGCCGGGTGTTGGTTACAAGTCTAAGGGGCGTGCCGGAGGGGGCGGGACGTGCCCGCCCCCTCCGGTGTGAGCCGTGGGGCTCACGATGAGCGCGGGGCTCAGGAGACGCCGAGCTCCTTGGCGTTCTTCTTCAGGTCCTCGATGCCACCGCACATGAAGAACGCCTGCTCCGGGAAGTGGTCGTACTCGCCGTCGCAGATCGCGTTGAACGCGGCGATCGACTCGTCCAGCGGCACGTCCGAACCGTCCACGCCGGTGAACTGCTTGGCGACGTGGGTGTTCTGGGACAGGAAGCGCTCCACGCGACGGGCACGGTGGACGACGAGCTTGTCCTCCTCGCCGAGCTCGTCGATACCGAGGATCGCGATGATGTCCTGCAGGTCCTTGTACTTCTGCAGGATGTTCTTCACGCGCATCGCGGCCTGGTAGTGGTCCGCCGCGATGTACCGCGGGTCGAGGATGCGGGACGTCGAGTCCAGCGGGTCCACGGCCGGGTAGATGCCCTTCTCGGAGATCGGACGGGACAGAACCGTCGTCGCGTCGAGGTGGGCGAAGGTGGTGGCCGGGGCCGGGTCGGTCAGGTCGTCCGCGGGGACGTAGATCGCCTGCATCGAGGTGATCGAGTGACCACGGGTCGAGGTGATGCGCTCCTGGAGGAGACCCATCTCGTCGGCCAGGTTCGGCTGGTAGCCCACCGCGGAGGGCATGCGGCCGAGCAGGGTCGACACCTCGGAGCCGGCCTGGGTGAAGCGGAAGATGTTGTCGATGAAGAACAGCACGTCCTGCTTCTGCACATCGCGGAAGTACTCCGCCATGGTCAGGCCGGCGAGGGCCACGCGCAGACGGGTGCCCGGGGGCTCGTCCATCTGGCCGAAGACCAGCGCGGTCTTGTCGATGACGCCCGACTCGCTCATCTCGTCGATGAGGTCGTTGCCCTCACGGGTGCGCTCACCGACACCGGCGAACACGGAGACACCGTCGTGGTTGTTGGCGACGCGGTAGATCATCTCCTGGATGAGCACCGTCTTGCCGACGCCGGCGCCGCCGAACAGACCGATCTTGCCGCCCTTGACGTACGGGGTCAGCAGGTCGATGACCTTGACGCCGGTCTCGAACATCTCGGTCTTCGACTCGAGCTCGTCGAAGTTGGGCGCCTTGCGGTGGATCGGCCAGCGCTCACCGGTGTACTGCTCGTCGACGTTCAGCACCTCACCGAGGGTGTTGAACACCTTGCCCTTGGTGAAGTCGCCGACGGGGACGGAGATGGCCGTGCCCGTGTCGGTCACCGGGGCCTGGCGGACCAGGCCGTCGGTGGGC
Source organism: Streptomyces sp. NPDC029152 (assembly GCF_055564355.1). NCBI lineage: Bacteria > Bacillati > Actinomycetota > Actinomycetes > Kitasatosporales > Streptomycetaceae > Streptomyces > Streptomyces sp. NPDC029152. The sequence continues at coordinate 68,872 of NZ_JBVHWR010000005.1, forward strand.
TGCATGGAGATGGTGCGGACCAGGCCGTCACCCAGGTGCTGGGCGACCTCCAGGGTCAGCGTCTTGAGCTCGCCCGCCTGCGCCGGGTCGGCGACCTCGACGTGGAGGGCGTTGTAGATGTCCGGCATCGCGTCGACGGGGAACTCCACGTCGACGACCGGGCCGATGACCCGCGCGACGCGGCCGGTGGCCACGCCCGACGCAGCGGTCGGCTCAACAGTGGTGGTCATTAGTTGTCACTCCCCGCGGTCGCGTCGGCCAGTGCGCTCGCGCCACCGACGATCTCGCTGATTTCCTGGGTGATTTCGGCCTGGCGGGCCGCGTTGGCAAGACGGGAGAGCGTGTTGATCAGCTCGCCCGCGTTGTCGGTGGCCGACTTCATCGCGCGCCGCGTGGCGGCGTGCTTGGAAGCGGCCGACTGGAGCAGCGCGTTGTAGATGCGGCTCTCGACGTAGCGCGGCAGCAGGGCGTCGAGGACGTCCTCCGCCGACGGCTCGAAGTCGTACAGCGGGAGGATCTCGTCCTTCGCCGCCGACTCCTGCGCGACCTCTTCGAGGCGCAGCGGCAGCAGCCGGGAGCCGACCGCCGTCTGCGTCATCATCGAGACGAACTCGGTGTAGACGATGTGGAGCTCGTCCACGCCGCCCTCGGCCGTCTCCTTCTCGATGGCCTCGATCAGCGGCGCCGCGACCTTCTTGGCGTCCGCGTACGTCGGCTCGTCGGTGAAGCCCGTGAACGACTCCGCGACCTTGCGCTCACGGAAGTTGTAGTGGGCCAGACCGCGCCGGCCGACGATGTACGTCTCGACCTGCTTGCCCTCGCGCTCGAGGCGCTCGGTCAGCTGCTCCGCCGCCTTGATGGCGTTGGAGTTGAAGGCGCCGGCCAGGCCGCGGTCGCTCGTGAGGAGCAGGACCGCGGCACGGGTCGGGTTGTCCGCCTCGGTGGTCAGCGGGTGCTTCGTGTTCGAACCGGTGCCGACCGCCGTGACCGCGCGGGTCAGTTCCTGCGCGTACGGCGTGGAGGCCGCCACCTTGCGCTGCGCCTTGACGACGCGCGAGGCGGCGATCATCTCCATCGCCTTGGTGATCTTCTTGGTCGCGGTGACGGATCGGATGCGACGCTTGTAGACCCGGAGCTGGGCTCCCATGAGTCAGGTCCCTTCCTTACGTCACTTGGCGGCGGACGGGGCGTCCTCGCCGAGCAGCTTGCCGTCCGAGGTCTCGAACTGCTTCTTGAACGCCGCGATCGCCTCGGCGACGGCCTGCAGGGTGTCGTCGGACATCTTGCCGCCCTCGCGGATGGAGGTCATGAGGCCCTGCTCCTGGCGGTGCAGGTACTCCAGCAGCTCCTTCTCGAAGCGGCGGATGTCGGCGACGGGCACCTCGTCCATCTTGCCGGTGGTGCCGGCCCAGACGGAGACGACCTGGTCCTCGGTGGACATCGGCTGGTACTGGTCCTGCTTCAGCAGCTCGACCATGCGCTGACCGCGCTCCAGCTGCGCCTTCGAGGCGGCGTCCAGGTCGGAACCGAAGGCGGCGAACGCCTCCAGCTCACGGAACTGGGCGAGGTCCACGCGCAGACGGCCGGAGACCTGCTTCATGGCCTTGTGCTGGGCGGAGCCACCGACGCGGGAGACCGAGATACCGACGTTCAGGGCCGGACGCTGGCCGGCGTTGAACAGGTCGGACTCCAGGAAGCACTGGCCGTCGGTGATGGAGATGACGTTGGTCGGGATGAACGCCGAGACGTCGTTGGCCTTGGTCTCGACGATCGGCAGACCCGTCATCGAACCGGCGCCCATGTCGTCGGAGAGCTTCGCGCAGCGCTCCAGCAGACGGGAGTGCAGGTAGAAGACGTCACCCGGGTAGGCCTCGCGGCCCGGCGGGCGGCGCAGCAGCAGCGACACGGCGCGGTAGGCGTCGGCCTGCTTCGACAGGTCGTCGAAGATGATCAGGACGTGCTTGCCCTCGTACATCCACTGCTGGCCGATGGCCGAGCCGGTGTACGGCGCCAGGTACTTGAAGCCGGCCGGGTCGGACGCCGGGGCGGCCACGATGGTCGTGTACTCCAGCGCGCCGTTCTCCTCCAGCGCGCGGCGGACCGACGCGATGGTGGAGCCCTTCTGGCCGATGGCGACGTAGATGCAGCGGACCTGCTTGTTCGGGTCGCCGGTGCGCCAGTTGTCGCGCTGGTTGATGATCGTGTCGACGGCCAGGGCGGTCTTGCCGGTCTGGCGGTCGCCGATGATCAGCTGACGCTGACCGCGGCCGATCGGGGTCATGGCGTCGACGGCCTTGTAGCCCGTCTCCATCGGCTCGTGCACCGACTTGCGCTGCATGACCGTGGGGGCCTGCAGCTCGAGGGCGCGGCGACCGGTGGTCTCGATCTCGCCGAGGCCGTCGATCGGGTTGCCGAGCGGGTCGACGACGCGGCCGAGGTAGCCCTCGCCGACGGCCACGGAGAGGACCTCACCGGTACGCGAGACCGGCTGACCCTCCTCGATGCCGCTGAACTCACCGAGGACGATGGCACCGATCTCGCGCTCCTCGAGGTTGAGGGCGAGGCCGAGGGTGCCGTCCTCGAACTTCAGCAGTTCGTTGGCCATGGCCGAGGGAAGACCCTCGACCTTCGCGATGCCGTCGCCGGCAAGGGTGACCGTACCGACCTCCTCGCGCGAGGCCGCGTCCGGCTTGTACGACTGGACGAAGTTCTCCAGTGCGTCCCGGATCTCCTCCGGCCGGATCGTGAGCTCCGCCATCTGAGTTCCCTGCTCTCCTTGTTGGGCCCGAAGTTTCACTTGGGGGGTATTCCACGAGTCGGGACTCCCCCCAGTAAGAGGTGAATCCTCTGCACGGCCCAACCAGGGCCGTCGTAAGTACGTACTGCTTGTTGTGCTGTTGTCGCGCGGAGACGTCAGCTCGCCAGGCGGCGGCCGGCTTCCTCCAGACGGTCCGCGATGGAGCCGTTGATGACCTCGTCACCGACCTGCACCCGGATCCCGCCGAGGACCTCGGGGTCCACGTCGAGGTTGAGGTGCATCGGACGGCCGTAGATCTTCGCGAGGGCGGCGCCGAGGCGCTGCTTCTGCGTGTCGCTCAGCGGCACCGCCGAGGTGACGACGGCGACCATCCGGTCCCGCCGGTCGGCGGCGAGCTTGGACAGGGACTCGAGTCCCGACTCCAGGCTACGTCCCCGCGGCGCGGTGACAAGGCGCGTCACCAGACGCTCGGTGGCCCGCTCCGCCCGGCCGCCGAGCAGGCTGCGCAGCAGCTCGCCCTTGGCCGAGGTGGTGGCCGACCGGTTGGTCAGCGCGGCGCGCAGCTCGGTGTTCGAGGCGACGATCCGGCCGAACCGGAACAGCTCGTCCTCGACGTTGTCGAGCCGGCCGCGCTTCTGCGCGGCGGTGAGGTCGGCGGTGTTCGCCAGCTCCTCCAGCGCGTCCACCAGGTCGCGGGACTGCGACCAGCGGGAGCGCACCATGCCGGCCACCAGGTCGACGGCGGGGCCGCTGATCTGGGTGCCCAGGAGGCGCTGGGCCAGTTCGGCCTTGGCCTCGCCGGCCTGCGCCGGGTCGGTCAGGACCCGACGCAGCGACACCTCGCGGTGGAGCAGCGCGGTGACGGAGGCCAGCTCGTCGGCGAGCGAGCCGGCGTCCACGGACGTGGAGTCCGTCAGCGCGTCGAGACGCTCACGTGCGGCGGCGAGGGCCTCGCGGCTCGCTCCGTTCATCGCGTGGCCTCGGCCTTCGTCGCCTTGTCGTCCAGCTCGTCGAGGAAGCGGTCGATCACACGGCTCTGCCGGGCGTGGTCCTCGAGGGACTCGCCGACGAGCTTGCCGGCCAGCTCGGTGGCCAGCTTGCCGACGTCCTGGCGCAGCGCGGACGCGGCGGCCTTGCGGTCGGCCTGGATCTGGGCGTGACCGGCGGCGATGATCTCCTCACGCTGCCGCTGGCCTTCCGCGCGCATCTCGGCGATGAGCGTGGCGCCCTGCTCCTGCGCCTCCTGGCGCAGGCGCGCGGCCTCGTGCCGGGCCTCGGCGAGCTGGGCCTTGTACTGCTCAAGGACGCTCTGGGCCTCGGTCTGCGCGGCCTCGGCCTTCTCGATACCGCCCTCGATGGCCTCGCGACGCTCTTCCAGAACCTTGTTGATGTTCGGGAGGAGCTTCCAGGCGAGGAAGCCGAAGACGATGACGAAGGCGATCAGGCCGATGACGAGCTCGGGGATCGGCGGGACGAGGGGATTCTCCATCTCCTCGGCCGCGATCTGGAGCATCGGGCTCATGGGTTTGCCTTTCGTCTAGTCGGCGGGAAGTCGATCCGCGATTACTTGCCGTAGACGAACGGCATGACCAGACCGATCAGGGCGAGCGCCTCACAGAAGGCGAAGCCCAGAATCTGGTTGGCGCGGATCAGGCCGGCCGCCTCGGGCTGACGAGCCAGGGCCTGGGTGCCGTTACCGAAGATGATGCCGACGCCGACGCCGGGGCCGATGGCAGCGAGGCCGTAACCGATGGAGCCGAGCGAGCCGGAAACAGCGGCAAGGGTCTGGGACATGCCAGTTCTTCCTTTTCTTTACGGACCGGTGGGGGTTGGCCACCGGACGATCAGGGGGTGTGATGCGGGGGCACTCAGTGGTGTTCGGCGAGCGCGCCCTGGATGTACGTGCACGTGAGGAGCACGAAGACGTACGCCTGAAGTGCCTGGATGAAAAGTTCGAAGGCCGTCATGACGATCGTCATGATGAAGCTGACGCCCGCGTAGGCGATGCCGACGCCGTTCAGCAGGTACCAGCTGGCGATCGTGAAGAGCAGCAGCAGGGTGTGGCCCGCGAACATGTTCGCGAAGAGACGCACGGCGTGCGTGAAGGGCCGCACCAGCAGGTTCGAGAAGAACTCGATGAGCATGGCCAGCGGCAGCACCGGGCCGAGGGACTTGTCGTAGCCCGTGACGTTCTTGAAGAAGCCGACGAAGCCGTGCCGCTTGAACGTCAGCGAGACCCACAGGATGTAGACGATGGCCGCCATGACCGCCGGGTAGGCGATGATCGACGTCACCGGGAACTGGGCGACCGGAATAATCGACCAGAGGTTCATCATCCAGATGAAGAAGAAGAGCGAGACGACCAGAGGGACGTACTTCTCTCCTTCCTTCTTGCCGATGGTCTCGTAGACGACACCTCGCCGGATGAAGTCGTATCCGGTCTCGGCGACCATCTGCAGCTTGCCCGGAACGACCTTCGGCTTACGGAAGGCGGCCCAGAAGAAGCCGACGATGACGATCGAGCCGAGCAGGGCCAGCAGCATCGGCTTGTTGAAGTACAGGTTGCTGTCCGCGTCGCCCCAGAGGGGCTCGAACAGGAACGAGTGCAGGCCGGGAGCCGGGAAGCCACAGCCGTCGAAGATGTGGCAGTCGGTCTCGAAGGCGAGCACCTGCGTCGGGTCAGCACTCACCGCGGGCTCCTTCAGCGTGGCGCATGGATACGGCAACCTCGTTGTGTCGGCGCGGCGCGGGGCCGCTGTTCGGCACGGGACTGGTGTTACGGATGTGGGGGCGGCTGTGGGGCATCTCGCCTCGCGATGGAACAGGCGTCAGCTGGGATGCCCGCGCCCGCGATGCCGCAGTTGGCACCGGACGATAGCAGGACTTCACATGCCTCTTTATCCCGGCCCTACCCCTCACGACGAGTGACCCGTCTTTTCGGGCTTTCTGCCCGTCGACTCGGGCTCGACGTACAGAATCTTGGACTTCATGTGGGCCCGCGTCTGCGCCGCGATCCATGCCAGCGTGACGGCGACCAGAGTGATCGCGAAGGACCGGGGGTTGAACAGCGTCGTGTTCTTGAAGACGGCGAGGAAGACGAACAGCAGCAGGATCTGTGCCGCGTAGAGCATCAGGCCCATCGCCTGGAAAAGGTGCGGAAGCGATTTGGCGGTGCGCTGCAGGACGTAGAGACCGATGCCCATGAAGAGCATCGCCACCACGGTCGCGACGACGGCTCCGACCGCTCCCTTGCCGCCGGCGACCACAGCGCTGACGGCGGCGGCTACAGCGCCGACGGCAGCCGTGGGCACGGCAGCCTGAAGCAAGATCCGGGCGTCATTGGACGGCATGGCGGCAACTCCGCTTTTCACAGGGGGCAGTGTGTCGTCATGGACGAGCGTAGCCCCGGGCCGAACGGAGTCCTGACGGCCAAGAGACCGTCGCACTACGGTCCTTAGGCTCTACCCGGGGGTTCTCGTGAACCGTATCACAAACTATTTGATGAGGTCTTTACCTGGGGGTGTGCTGGCTGTCACACATGAGAGTGACGGTGCGCGTGTGTGCAATTACCGCACCGCTTTGTCTGATATTGGGGAGCTTTACTCCCCCACGAGTTGGCAATGCTCTAGTCAGATTCTTACCTTGCGCCCGAGCGGGGACCGACGGCGGTGGCGCCGTTGGCACCCGAGACGCCGACGGAGACCGGGACACGGCCCTCCCCGTCCCCCGCCTCCTCCGCGGCGGCCGGCGCACCCGCGGCCACCCTGCGGCGCCGGTAGCGCGGCGGCACGAAGCGCTCGGCCCAGCGCGGGGCGCGGGGGGTGAAGCGCGGCAGCAGGAGCAGCACCAGGCCGACCGCACTGAGGAAGACGACGCCCAGCACGATCCACATCGACGCCGCGTTGACGGAGTAGGCGAGCGCGCCGAAGGCGATCAGCGCCGACCAGAAGTACATGATCAGCACCGCGCGGCTGTGGGAGTGCCCGATCTCCAGCAGGCGGTGGTGCAGGTGCCCGCGGTCCGCGGCGAACGGCGACTGGCCGCGCCAGGTGCGCCGGACGATCGCCAGGATCAGGTCGGCGGCCGGGATGGCGATGATGGTCAGCGGCATCAGCAGCGGGATGTAGACCGGCATCATCTGGTGCACGGTGTTGCGCTCGGAGCCGGAGAAGAGCCGCATGGCGTCCGGGTCGACCTGGCCGGTCACCGAGATGGCGCCGGCGGCCAGCACCAGGCCGATCAGCATCGAGCCGGAGTCGCCCATGAAGATGCGGGCGGGGTGCATGTTGTGCGGCAGGAAGCCCAGGCACATGCCCATGAGGATCACCGCGAAGAGCGTGGCGGGGGCCGCCGCCTCGATGTTGTAGCCGAACCAGATGCGGTAGGCGTACAGGAAGAACGCGCACGCGGCGATGCACACCATGCCCGCCGCCAGGCCGTCCAGGCCGTCCACGAAGTTCACGGCGTTGATGGTGATGACCACCAGCGCGACGGTGAGCAGGGTGCCCTGCCCCTGGGTCAGCGCCACGTTGCCCACGCCCGGCACCGGGATCCACAGGATGGTCAGACCCTGCACCACCATCACGCCGGCGGCGATCATCTGGCCGCCCAGCTTGATCAGGGCGTCGATCTCGAACTTGTCGTCCAGGACGCCGATCAGCCAGATCAGGGCGGCGCCGGAGAGCAGGGCCCGCGGTTCGTTGGACTTCTCGAAGACCTCACCGAGGTTGGTGAGGTGGTCCGCGACCAGCAGGCCGGCGCACAGTCCGAAGAACATGGCGATCCCGCCGAGCCGCGGAGTGGGTTCCCGGTGCACGTCACGCGCCCGGATCTCCGGCATCGCCCCCGCCACGATCGCGAACTTCCGTACCGGCCCCGTCAGCAGATACGTCACCGCGGCCGTGACGCAGAGCGTCAGCAGGTATTCACGCACGGGCTTCCCCACAGGTCTCGCTGGCCATTCCCAGCCCCACACCCTAGCGACGCACGCATACGTGTGAGGACTTCCGGGTAGCGACGATGGTTGCACGGACGGCTGTGCACAGGTGTGCGCCTACCCCGCCTCACTCCGGATACGGCGGGAACCGCGCGGCCAGGTCCCGTACGACGTCCCGTGCCGCGGTGGGGTCCGTGGCACCCCGCAGCACCCCCGCGAGCAGCGTGGCCACCGTCCCCATCTCCCGCTCCCCCATGCCCTGCGTCGTCAGCGCCGCGGTGCCCAGGCGCAGACCCCGGGCGTCCGCGTGCGGCAGCGCGCAGCAGTCCAGCACGATCCCGGCCGCCGCCAGCCGTCCCCGCGCCGTCCTGCCGTCGACGCCGAGCGGGGCGGGGTCGGCGGTGATCAGGTGGGTGTCGGTGCCGCCGGTGGTGACGACGAGGCCCTCGGCGGCCAGGCGGGCGGCGAGGACGCGGGCGTTGGCGACCACCCGACGGGCGTACGCGGCGAAGGCCGGCGTCCGCGCCTCGCCGAACGCGACGGCCTTCGCGGCGATGGTGTGCATCTGGGCGCCGCCCTGCGTGAACGGGAAGACGGCCCGGTCGACCCGCTCGGCCAGTTCGCTCCCGCACAGGATCATGCCGCCGCGCGGTCCGCGCAGCACCTTGTGCGTGGTGGCGCAGACGATGTCGGCGTACGGCACCGGACTGGGCGCCGCTCCCCCGGCCACCAGGCCGATCGGGTGCGCGGCGTCCGCGATCAGGTAGGCGCCGACCTCGTCGGCGACGTCGCGGAAGAAGGCGTGGTCCAGGTGGCGGGGGTAGGCGATGGACCCGCAGACGATCGCCTTGGGCCGGTGCGTGCGGGCCAGGGTGCGCACCTGGTCGTGGTCGACGAGCCCGGTCTCCGCGTCGACGCCGTAGCCGACGAAGTCGAACCAGCGGCCGGAGAAGTTGGCGGGCGAGCCGTGGGTGAGGTGGCCGCCGTGCGGCAGGCCGAGCGCGAGGACCGTGTCGCCGGGGCGCAGCAGCGCGGCGTAGGCGGCGAGCACGGCGGAGGAGCCGGAGTGGGGCTGCACGTTGGCGTGCTCGGCGCCGAACAGCTCCCGGGCCCGCTCGACGGCGAGCCGCTCGGCCACGTCGACGATCTCGCAGCCACCGTGGTGCCGGGCGCCCGGGTAGCCCTCGGCGTACTTGTTGGCGAGCGGGGAGCCGAGGGCGGCCAGCACGGCGGGGGACATGAAGTTCTCGGCGGCGATCAGCTGGAGCGTCGTCGACTGCCGACGGCGTTCGGCGAGCAGGATCTCGGCCAGTTCGGGGTCCTGCCGCAGCAGGACGCCGAGCGTGCTGTCATCGGCCTCGAGGGCGTGGGTGACCGACATGGTGCGCTCCGGGCGTGCGTCGACGGTGACGTACGACCAATGTAGGCCCGGAAAGTCCGAAGCGCCCGAGTTTCCGCGATACGGCGCCCGGCCGTGGGTGGCCGCCCCCGCCGCGTGAGCCGTCGCTCACGTCCGCGCGGCGACCCCGGTCAGCGCCGTGACCACCGGGTCCAGCGCCTGGTGTATCTCGTCCCCGATCGACCGGAAGAACGGCAGCGGCGCCCCGTACGGGTCGTACACCTCGTCCGCCTCCGCCGTCGGCGCCAGGAGCCACCCGCGCAGAGCGGCCGCCGCGCGCACCAGCGCACGCGCGCGCGCGACCACGCCCTCGTCCAGGGACGGCAGGGTCGCGGGGTCGATGGCGTTCACCAGACGGGTGAACTCCTTGAGCGTGAAGGTGCGCAGCCCCGCCGAGTGCCCCATGGAGATGACCTGCGCCCGGTGGTCCCGCGTCGCGGTCAGCACCAGGTCGGCGCGGATCACGTGCTCGTCGAGCAGCTCGCGCCCGGTGAAGCCGGCCGCGTCCGCCCCGAACTCCGCCAGGACCGTCTCCGCGTTCGCCTCCATGGGCGCGCCCTCGTGGCCCCAGGTGCCCGCGCTCTCCACGATGAGGCCGCCGCCCAGGACGCCCAGCCGCTCCGTCACGAAATGCCGGGTCAGCCGCTCGGTGATGGGCGAGCGGCAGACGTTGCCCGTGCTGACGTGGAGGATGCGGAAGCTGTCGCGGGGGAAGCCGAACGTCGTCGTCACCTCCGCGGCGCGTTCCCCGACGCCTATGCCACGCCCCGTCTCAGGGGCCGTCAATTCGCCACCTCGAGGTCGGGTACCACCTTGCGCAGCTCCTCCGCCGACAGCGCGCCCGCGCGCAGCAGCACGGGCACCTCGCGGGTGACGTCGACGATGGACGAGGGGACGTTGCCGGGGGTCGGACCGCCGTCGAGGTACACGGAGACGGAGTCCCCGAGCATCTCCTGCGCGGCGTCGCAGTCCTCCGGCGCCGGGTGGCCGGTCAGGTTGGCGGAGGAGACGGCCATGGGGCCGAACTCGGTGAGCAGCTCGATGGCGACGGGGTGCAGCGGCATCCGCACGGCGACCGTGCCGCGGGTCTCGCCGAGGTCCCACTGGAGCGACGGCTGGTGCTTGGCGACGAGGGTCAGCGCGCCCGGCCAGAAGGCGTCGACCAGCTCCCAGGCCTTCTCGGAGAAGTCGGTGACCAGGCCGTGCAGGGTGTTCGGGGACCCGATCAGGACGGGACTGGGCATGTTGCGGCCCCGGCCCTTGGCCTCCAGCAGGTCGCCGACGGCCTCCGCCGAGAACGCGTCGGCGCCGATGCCGTACACCGTGTCCGTGGGCAGCACCACGAGCTCGCCACGGCGGACGGCGGACGCGGCCTCACGCAGACCGGTCACACGGTCGGTCGCGTCGTTGGTGTCGTATCGCCGAGCCATTTAGCGGGCCTCCTCGTACACGTACTGCGGGGTCGGGGTCGTCGGGCTGTTCACGGCATCGCCCTGCGGGCGGTCGCGAAGCGGGGGCGGTTGTTGAGGTCGGGGTGGTCGGCCGCGTCGGCCCAGCCCCGCTCCTCGGTGAAGATCCACGGCACCTGGCCGCCCTGGGTGTCGGCGTGCTCGATGACGACGACCCCGCCGGGGCGCAGCAGGCGGTGCGCGGTGCGCTCCAGGCCGCGGATCAGGTCCAGGCCGTCCTCGCCGGAGAACAGGGCCATCTGGGGATCGTGGTCGCGGGCCTCGGGGGCGACGTACTCCCACTCGGTGAGCGGGATGTACGGCGGGTTGGAGACGACCAGGTCGACCTGACCGTCGAGGTCCGGGAAGGCGGTCAGGGCGTCGCCCTGGCGCAGGTCGACCCTGGACCCCTCCATGTTCTTGCGGGTCCACACCAGGGCGTCCTCGGACAGCTCCACGGCGTGCACGCGCGAGCGCGGCACCTCCTGGGCGAGCGCGAGCGCGATGGCGCCCGAGCCGGTGCACAGGTCGACGATGCACGGCTCGACGACGTCCATGGCGCGCACGGCGTCTATGGCCCAGCCGACGACGGACTCGGTCTCGGGGCGGGGCACGAAGACGCCGGGGCCGACCTGGAGCTCCAGGTAGCGGAAGTAGGCGCGGCCGGTGATGTGCTGGAGCGGCTCGCGCGCCTCGCGGCGGGCGACGACCTCCCAGTACCGGGCGTCGAAGTCGGCGTCCGGCACGGTGTGCAGCTCGCCCCGCTTGACGCCGTGCAGATACGCGGCGAGCTCCTCCGCGTCGGTGCGCGGCGAGGGCACGCCGGCGTCGGCCAGCCGCTGGGTGGCCTGGGCCACCTCCATGAGCAGCAGGTTCACGCTGGTCCTCCGGGGCTGAGCTGTGGTCCGGTGCGGGTGGGGCGGCGGTGCTTACGCGGCGGCCAGCTTGGCCGCCGAGTCCGCGTCGACGCAGGCCTGGATCACCGGGTCGAGGTCGCCGTCCAGGACCTGGTCCAGGTTGTACGCCTTGAAGCCGACGCGGTGGTCCGAGATGCGGTTCTCCGGGAAGTTGTACGTGCGGATCTTCTCGGAGCGGTCGACGGTGCGGACCTGGCTGCGCCGGGCGTCCGCGGCCTCCCTCTCCGCCTCCTCCTGCGCCGCCGCGAGCAGCCTGGAGCGCAGGATACGCATCGCCTGCTCCTTGTTCTGCAGCTGGCTCTTCTCGTTCTGGCAGGAGGCGACGACTCCGGTCGGGATGTGCGTGATGCGCACGGCGGAGTCGGTGGTGTTGACGGACTGGCCGCCGGGGCCGGAGGACCGGTAGACGTCGATGCGCAGGTCGTTGGGGTTGATCTCGACGTCGATCTCCTCGGCCTCGGGCGTGACCAGCACGCCGGCCGCGGAGGTGTGGATGCGGCCCTGGGACTCGGTGGCCGGCACCCGCTGCACGCGGTGCACGCCGCCCTCGTACTTCAGGCGCGCCCAGACGCCCTGGCCGGGCTCGGTGGCGCCCTGGCCGCCCTTGGTCTTCACGGCGACCTGGACGTCCTTGTAGCCGCCCAGCTCGGACTCGGTGGCGTCGATGATCTCGGTCTTCCAGCCGACCCGCTCGGCGTAGCGCAGGTACATGCGCAGCAGGTCGCCGGCGAACAGCGCCGACTCGTCGCCGCCCGCACCGGCCTTGATCTCCAGGATGACGTCCTTGTCGTCGCTGGGGTCGCGCGGGACGAGCAGCAGGCGCAGCTTCTCGGTGAGCTCCTCGCGCTGCTTGTCCAGTTCCTTGACCTCGGCGGCGAAGTCCGGGTCGTCGGCGGCCAGTTCGCGCGCGGTCTCGATGTCGTCGCCGGTCTGCCTCCAGGAGCGGTACGTGGCGACGATCGGGGTGAGCTCGGCGTAACGCTTGTTCAGCTTGCGCGCGTTGGCCTGGTCGGAGTGGACCGACGGGTCGGCGAGCTTCTTCTCCAGGTCGGCGTGCTCGGCGACGAGTTCCTCGACGGCCTCGAACATCTTGGGCTCCTGCTACTGCGGTGAAAGGGAAGACGGGCGACCAAAAACGCCGGTCCCGGCGCTCCCCCGGCTGGGGTCGCGGCCGTGGACCGGCGATTGGGGCTCGCTACTTCTTGGAGCCGGCGGCAGCCTTGCCGAAGCGGGCCTCGAAGCGGGCCACGCGGCCACCGGTGTCGAGGATCTTCTGCTTGCCCGTGTAGAACGGGTGGCACTCGGAGCAGACCTCGGCCCGGATGGTGCCGGACTCGATGGTGCTGCGGGTGGTGAACGACGCGCCACAGGTGCAGCTGACCTGCGTCTCGACGTACTCGGGGTGGATGTCGCGCTTCAAGGTGTCTCCTAGGTTCGGGAGGGCTCCGGGTCGCCGCCGCGGGATGCGGGAGCGTGAACCGGGGCCGACGTACCAGTCTGCCAGGACCGGCCGCATCTCCCAAAACCGGGGGGCGGGGGGATCTATTCCCGGGTGCCGTCGGGCGCCGTCGGGGCGCCGGGCGGCTCAGGACGCCGACACGACGTCCCCGGCCTCGCCGGTGGCGGTGTCCTCGGTCGCGCTCGCCGGGATCGGCCGGTCGCTCCTCAGCGCGTCCCACACCTGCCGGGCCTTGGCCTCCTCGACGAGGACGCGGTTGCCGTCGGCGGGGTCGTAGACCACCGGCATGGTGACCATGTGCATGCCGTCGGGGCCGATGCCCTTCAGGCCGCTCGCGAAGGACATCAGGGAGTTCACCGAGCCCAGGTCGGAGTCGGTGGTGACGGTCTTGGTGGCGGTGTCGGCGATGTCGTACAGCTTCTTGGGGTTGCCGAGCAGGCCGATGTCCTCGACCTGGTGGACCAGGGCCTTGACGAAGGCCTGCTGGAGCTGGATGCGGCCCAGGTCGGAGCCGTCGCCGACACCGTGCCGGGTGCGGACCAGGCCGAGGGACTGCTCGCCGTCGAGCCGGTGGGGGCCGGCCTTCAGGTCGAGGTGGCTGTCGGGGTCCTCGATGGCCGTGGTCGTGGTGACCTCGACGCCGCCGAGGTCGTCGATGAGCTGCTGGAAGCCGCTGAAGTCGACCTCGAGGTAGTGGTCCATGCGCAGCCCGCTGAGCGACTCCACGGTCTTCACGGCGCAGGCGGCGCCGCCGGTGGAGTAGGCGGAGTTGAACATCACGTCGGTCGCGGCGGGGTGCTCGTCGCCGTCGGTGCTGGTGCACTCGGGCCGGTCGACGAGGGTGTCGCGGGGGACGGAGACCACGCTGGCCTTCTTGTGGCCCTTGTGGACGTGCACGATCATCGCCGTGTCGGAGCGGGCGGTGCCGTCGTCGGAGCCGCCGCCGAGCTGCTCGTTGCCGCCGGAGCGGGTGTCCGAGCCGAGCACGAGGATGTTCTCGGAGCCGTCGTCGGCCTTCTCGGGCCGGTCGGCACCGAGGGCCTGGTCGATGTCGACGCTCGTGAGGTTGCCGTTGAGCTTGAAGTACAGGACCCCGGCGCCGGTGCCGCCCAGGACCACGATGCCCGCGGCGGTCCAGGCCATGGCGAGCAGCGCCCTGCGCCGTCTGTCACGGGGCTTGCGGCGGCGCCCCTTGCCCCGGTGGCGGGGTCCGTCGACGCGGGGCTCCCCGGGGCCGGGTATGGCGGGATCCGGCATGCTCTCGGCGGACATGTGCTCCTCGGTTCTCGTCCGGTCGGATTGCCCCCTGTGCTCAGGGTCGGGTCGGTGCGGCTCCGGCGGTTCGCCGCCGGTGCCCCACCATCGTCCCTCCGTGCGGCGGACGGCGGAACTCGGGACAGGGTCGCACAGCGCCCTGTGCCCGACGTGTGGCGCGCCGGGCACGGAGCGTGTCCGCGCCGGCCGCGGTGCCCGCGGCCACCTGCGGTTTCGGCCGGCGGTGCCGTGCCGGCCGAAACCGCCGACGGTGCTCACGGCTGTGGCGAAGATCGCGGTGCCGGCCCCGCCGGCACCCGGCGTGCAGGTGCGTGCTCCCGTGCTCCGTGCCCGTCCGGACGCCGGACGGGCACCTGCGGGGCCGGGGCCGTGGGCCTGCGCGGGGCAACGCACAGGGCCGCCCCCGTCACGGGTGTGACGGGGGCGGCCCTGTGGCGGTGCGAGGACGTCAGTCGCCGTTGCCCGGCGCCGGGGTCGTCTTCTGGATCTGCAGCAGGAACTCGGCGTTCGACTTGGTCTGCTTCATCTTGTCGAGGAGCAGTTCGATCGCCTGCTGCGAGTCGAGCGCGTGCAGCACCCGGCGCAGCTTCCAGACGATGGCCAGCTCGTCGCTGCCGAGCAGGATCTCCTCCTTGCGGGTGCCGGACGCGTCCACGTCCACCGCCGGGAAGATGCGCTTGTCGGCGAGCTTCCGGTCGAGCTTGAGCTCCATGTTGCCGGTGCCCTTGAACTCCTCGAAGATCACCTCGTCCATGCGGGACCCGGTGTCCACCAGGGCGGTGGCGAGGATGGTCAGCGAGCCGCCGTCCTCGATGTTGCGGGCCGCGCCGAAGAAGCGCTTCGGCGGGTACAGGGCGGTCGAGTCGACACCACCGGACAGGATGCGGCCGGAGGCGGGGGCGGCGAGGTTGTACGCACGGCCCAGACGCGTGATCGAGTCGAGCAGCACGACGACGTCGTGACCCAGCTCCACCAGGCGCTTGGCGCGCTCGATGGCGAGCTCGGCGACCGTGGTGTGGTCCTCGGCCGGGCGGTCGAAGGTCGAGGAGATGACCTCGCCCTTCACCGACCGCTGCATGTCGGTGACCTCTTCCGGACGCTCGTCGACGAGGACGACCATCAGGTGGCACTCGGGGTTGTTGTGGGTGATCGCGTTGGCGACCGCCTGCATGATCATGGTCTTGCCGGTCTTCGGCGGGGCCACGATCAGACCGCGCTGGCCCTTGCCGATGGGCGAGACGAGGTCGATGATGCGGGTGGTGAGGACGCCGGGGTCCGTCTCCAGGCGGAGGCGGTCCTGCGGGTACAGCGGCGTCAGCTTGTTGAACTCCGGCCGCCCGCGGCCGTGTTCGGGCGCCATGCCGTTGACGGAGTCCAGGCGGACCAGCGCGTTGAACTTCTCGCGCCGCTCGCCCTCCTTCGGCTGCCGCACCGCACCGGTGATGTGGTCGCCCTTGCGCAGGCCGTTCTTGCGGACCTGGGCGAGGGAGACGTACACGTCGTTGGGACCGGGCAGGTAGCCGGAGGTCCGGATGAACGCGTAGTTGTCGAGGATGTCGAGGATGCCGGCGACCGGGATGAGGACGTCGTCCTCGTTGATCTGCGGCTCCTGGATCTCGTCGCGCCCGCGGCGGCCCCGGCGGTCGCGGTAGCGGCCGCGACGGCCCCGGCGGCCGCTGCCGTCATCGTCGTAGCCGTCGTCCTGCTGCTGGCGGTCCTGGCGTCCGCCGCCCTGCTGCTGGCGCTGACCGCCGCCCTGGTTCTGCTGCTGGTCGTCGCCCTTGTTGCGGCGGTCGCGGTCGCGCCCGCGGTCGCGGCGGTCGCGGCGGCGGCCCTCGCCGTCACCGGCGTCGCCCCGCCCGTCGCCCTGCTGCTGGCCCTGGGACTGCTGCTGCGCGGAGGAGTCGTTCCTCTGCTCGCTCCTGACCTCGGCGGCGGCCGTGTCGGCGGCGGCCGGGCTTCCGGCGTCGGCGGTGGCCCGGCGGCGGCGGCGCTCGGAGGGGGCGTCGTCGGAGGGGGCGCCCGACTGGTCGGCGGTGGCCGACGCCTTCGGGGAGGGCTGACCGGGAATCTCGATCTGCTGCTGGGCCACGGCCTTGTCGGCGGCCGTCTTGTCCGTCCTCTTCTCGGCCTTGCCCGCCTTCTCGGCCTTCTCAGGCTTCTCGGCGGCGGCGCTCTCGTCGCCCGTACGGGCCCGGGAGGTGGCGCGGCGCTTCGGCTTGGTCTCGCCGGCGGCGTCCGCGGCGGGCGCGGCCTTGGCGGGGGCGCCCCCCGCGGCCTGCGCCTCCTTGATGACCTCGATCAGCTGGCTCTTGCGCATCCGCGCGGTGCCCCTGATGCCGAGGCCCGAGGCGACCTGCTGCAGCTCGGCCAGCACCATGCCCTCGAGGCCGGTACCACGGCGCCGCCGGGAGCCGGCACCGGTGGCAGGCGCGGAGGCGTCCGTGGCGGGCGCGGCAGCGGTCTCCTCGACACGTGCGCCCATCAGATCGGTGGTGTCGCTCACGAAGGGTCCTTCCCTGGAGCGGACGTCGGCCTGTCTGGCTCGGCGACCGGTTGTGCTGTCCGGCTTCGGTCCTTGCTGTGTGAACCGTGCCGGGGCGGTGGTCCGCCGAAACGGCGGAAGAAATATCTGGTGATGGCGCTCCCCCTGACCGTGGCACCCAGTGTCTGTGTCACGCGGTGTGGTCGCACCGGTTCCGGAGCGTGCCCGGCGGGCCGCTCAGTGTCCGTGTCGGCCGTACCGATGACGTACGACGTCGAGCACACAATGCGGCTTGGGGGGCTCCCGGAAGAATGTCTGTCCCGGACGGGGACACGAGGCACCTCGCCATGGTGGGGTCGGGTGCAGACTTGAGATTAACACTACCGGATCCAACAAACATTCCCCCTCTCGAATCGGCAACCGCACGCGTCTAGATGTCGCCGGAGGTCGCCAGTGGCAGGACGACGGCGCCCTGCTGGTCCAGGCTCAGCCGGTTGGCCGCCCAGTCCTCGCCCGCCAGCGCCTCGACCTTGTCGGCCGTGCCGGCGTCGGCCAGCGCCATCACCGTGGGGCCGGCACCGGAGATGACCGCCGGGATGCCGTCGCCGCGCAGCCGCTCCACCAGTGCGGCGCTCTCCGGCATGGCCGGCGCGCGGTACTCCTGGTGGAGGCGGTCCTCGGTGGCCGGCAGCAGCAGCTCGGGGCGCCTGGTCAGGGCCTCGACGAGCAGGGCGGCCCGGCCCGCGTTGGCGGCGGCGTCGACGTGCGGCACGGTGCGCGGGAGCAGACCGCGCGCGGTCTCCGTCAGGACCGGCTTCCCGGGTACGAAAACCACCGGAACGATGGAATCGGCGGGCTCCATCCTGATCGCCCGGGCGGCGCCGGCCTCCATCCACGACAGGGTGAAGCCGCCCAGCAGACAGGCCGCCACGTTGTCGGGGTGGCCCTCGATCTCGGTGGCCAGGTCGAGCAGCGCGGCGTCGTCGAGGCGGGCCTCGCCGCCTATGGTCACCGCGCGGGCGGCGACGATGCCGGCGCAGATGGCGGCGGAGGAGGAGCCGAGACCGCGGCCGTGCGGGATGCGGTTGGCGCAGACGATCTCCAGGCCGCGCGGCTGCCCGCCGAGGAGGTCGAAGGCGGTGCGCAGGGAGCGTACGAGGAGGTGCTTCTCGTCGCGCGGCAGCGTCTCGCTGCCCTCACCCGCGATGTCGATGTGCAGCCCGGAGTCGGCCACCCGGACGACCACGTCGTCGTACAAGCCCAGCGCGAGGCCGAGGGCGTCGAAGCCCGGGCCGAGGTTGGCGCTGGTGGCGGGGACGCGCACCCGGACGGCGGCGGCGCGGAAGGCGGGACCGGCCATCGCTCGATGACTCTCCTTGAGCTGCGTGGTTGTCGAATGTCGTTCGATCGGCATTCGGTGACGAACAGGACCCTCGGGCCGCCGCTTCCTGCCGAACGGGCGACCGGACCGCTGCCGCTTGCCGACCGCGGAGACAGCGCGGCACCGCGGCATATGCGGCGGGCGGGTTCGGTACAGCCTATCGAAGGAAGGTTCTGTGGCGACATAGGGCGCACAGGAGGCGCACGATGCGTGTCGTAAGCCCCCTGTGCACCCCCCGTGAAGGGCTTTCCCGGCTGGGCGTCGCTTACGCCCGTTCGCGCCGGTGGGAAAGGCGCGTTCCTCCGTCGGCGGGGCGGCCGGGACCGCCCCGCCCCCGGGGACCCGGCCGGTGAGGGGCCGGGCGCGTTCTCAGACGAGGCCGAGACGCTCGGCCGCGGTGGCCGCGTCGACCGGGACGGTGACGGGCTGGGGGGCGCCGGCGACGGCCCAGTCCGGGTCCTTCAGCCCGTTTCCGGTGACGGTGCACACGATGCGCTGCCCCGGGTCGACCCTGCCCTGCTCGGCGGCCTTCAGCAGACCGGCCACCGACGCGGCGGACGCGGGCTCGACGAAGACGCCCTCCTGGGAGGCCAACAGCCGGTAGGCGCGCAGGATCTCACGGTCCGTCACCTCGTCGATGGCACCGCCGGACTCGTCCCGCGCGGCGAGCGCGAAGTCCCACGAGGCGGGGTTGCCGATGCGGATGGCGGTGGCGATGGTCGACGGGTCCTTGACGACCTCGCCGCGCACGATCGGGGCGCTGCCGGATGCCTGGAAGCCCCACATGCGGGGCGTCCTGGTGCTGACCTTGTCGGCGGCGTACTCCTTGTAGCCCTTCCAGTACGCGGTGATGTTGCCCGCGTTGCCCACCGGCAGGACGTGGATGTCGGGCGCGTCGCCGAGCATGTCCACGATCTCGAAGGCGGCCGTCTTCTGCCCCTCGATACGCACCGGGTTGACCGAATTGACCAGCGCCACCGGGTAGTTGTCGCTCAGCGCGCGAGCGAGCGTGAGGCAGTCGTCGAAGTTGCCGTCGACCTGGAGGATCTTCGCGCCGTGCACGAGGGCCTGGCCCATCTTGCCGAGCGCGATCTTGCCCTGCGGCACGAGGACGGCGGAGACCATCCCGGCCCGCACGCCGTACGCGGCGGCGGAGGCGGAGGTGTTGCCGGTGGAGGCGCAGATGACGGCCTGCGCGCCCTCCTCCTTGGCCTTGCTGATGGCCATGGTCATGCCGCGGTCCTTGAAGGACCCGGTCGGGTTCGCACCCTCCACCTTGAGGTGGACCTCGCAGCCCGTGCGCTCGGAGAGCACCTGCGCGGGCACGAGCGGCGTGCCGCCCTCACGGAGCGTCACGACCGGCGTGCTGTCGGAGACCGGCAGCCTGTCCCGGTACTCCTCGATGATTCCGCGCCACTGGTGGGTCATTGCTGGTTACTCTCCTTCAACCCGCATGATGCTGGCGACACCCCGCACGGTGTCGAGCTTGCGCAGCGCCTCGACGGTGCCGCCGAGGGCGGCGTCGGACGCTCGGTGGGTGACGACGACGAGGGAGGCCTCGCCGTCCTTGCCCGACTGCCTCACGGTGTCGATGGAGACACCGTGCTCGGCGAACACGGTCGCCACCTGGGCGAGGACGCCCGGTTTGTCGGCGACGTCGAGGCTGATGTGGTAGCGCGTGACGACGTCGCCCATCGGCGAGACGGGCAGTGCGGCATAGGCGGACTCGCCGGGTCCGGTGGCGCCGCCGATCCGGTTGCGGCAGACGGCGACGAGGTCGCCGAGCACGGCGGACGCGGTCGGCGCACCGCCGGCGCCGGGCCCGTAGAACATGAGCTGTCCGGCGGCCTCGGACTCCACGAAGACGGCGTTGTAGGCCCCGCGCACGCTCGCCAGCGGATGGCTGAGCGGGATCATCGCGGGGTGCACGCGCGCGGTGACCGACGCCCCGTCCGCGGCCCGCTCGCAGATGGCGAGCAGCTTGATGGTGCAGCCCATCTCCTTGGCGGAGGCGAAGTCGGCGGCGGTGACCTCGGTCATGCCCTCGCGGTGGACGTCGTCGAGGCGCACGCGCGTGTGGAAGGCGATCCCGGCGAGGATGGCGGCCTTGGCGGCGGCGTCGAAACCCTCGACGTCGGCGGTCGGGTCGGCCTCGGCGTACCCGAGGGCGGTGGCCTCGTCGAGGGCCTCCTGGTACCCGGCGCCGGTGGTGTCCATGGCGTCGAGGATGAAGTTGGTCGTCCCGTTGACGATGCCGAGCACCCGGTTGACCTTGTCGCCGGCGAGGGACTCGCGCAGCGGGCGGATCAGCGGGATGGCGCCGGCGACGGCGGCCTCGTAGTAGAGGTCCTTGCCGTTCGCGTCCGCCGCGGCGTGCAGGGCGGCGCCGTCCTGGGCGAGGAGGGCCTTGTTGGCGGAGACGACGGAGGCGCCGTGCTCGAAGGCGGTGGTGATGAGGGTCCGGGCGGGCTCGATGCCGCCGATGACCTCGACGACCACGTCGATGTCCCCGCGCTTGACGAGGGCGGTGGCGTCGGTGGTGACCAGGGCGGGGTCGATGCCCTCACGCACCCTGTCGGGCCGGCGTACGGCGACCCCGGCGAGCTCCACCGGGGCCCCGATGCGGGCGGCGAGGTCGTCGGCGTGCGTCGTCATGATGCGCGCCACCTCTGAGCCGACCACTCCACAGCCCAGCAGCGCCACCTTCAGCGGACGCGTACGCATCATCCGACCTCGTTTCCTTCATACCTTCTACGGTGGGACCAGTCTCACGCACCGGACGGGACTTTCTGCGTTTCGTCCGGATCGTGAGACATTTATTTCATTTTCGCAGGACGGCCCGGCGGAAGATCTTTTCCGCCGGGCCCGCCGTGCCGCTCATCCGACGTCGAGCCGGAGCAGGTCCTCCTCGGTCTCCCGCCGGACGATGACGCGTGCCTCACCGTCGCGCACGGCGACGACGGGCGGCCGCAGCACGTGGTTGTAGTTGCTGGCCATGGACCGGCAGTACGCCCCGGTGGCGGGCACGGCGATGAGGTCACCGGGTGCCAGGTCGCCCGGCAGGAAGGCGTCCTTGACCACGATGTCACCGCTCTCGCAGTGCTTGCCGACGACCCGGACGAGCATGGGCTCCGCGTCGGAGGTGCGGGAGACGAGGGCGACGCTGTACTCGGCGTCGTACAGCGCGGTGCGGATGTTGTCCGACATGCCGCCGTCGACGGAGACGTACGTGCGCAGCCCCTCCAGCGGCTTGACGGTGCCGACCTCGTAGAGCGTGAAGGCGGTGGGCCCGACGATGGCCCGCCCGGGCTCGACGGAGATGCGCGGGGTGGTGAGCCGGGCGGCCTCGCACTCCCTGGTGACGATCTCGGTGAGCGCCTTGGCGATCTCGTGCGGCTCGCGGGGGTCGTCGTCGCTGGTGTACGCGATCCCGAGCCCGCCGCCGAGGTCGATCTCGGGCAGCTCGACCCCGTGCTCGTCGCGGATGTCCCTGAGCAGCCCGACGACGCGGTGCGCGGCGACCTCGAAGCCCGACATGTCGAAGATCTGCGACCCGATGTGGGAGTGGATCCCGATGACCTCCAGCCCGTCGAGCTGCAGCGCCCGCCGCACGGCCTCGGCGGCCTGCCCCCCGGCCAGCGGGATGCCGAACTTCTGGTCCTCGTGGGCGGTGGCGATGAACTCGTGCGTGTGGGCCTCGACGCCGACGGTGATACGGATCTGCACGCGCTGGCGCCTGCCGAGCTCCTGCGCGATGTGGGCGACGCGGACGATCTCCTGGAAGGAGTCGAGCACGATCCGCCCCACCCCGGCCTCGACGGCCCGCCGGATCTCCGGCACGCTCTTGTTGTTGCCGTGGAAGGCGATGCGCTCGGCCGGCATCCCGGCGGAGAGCGCGGTGGCGAGTTCGCCTCCGGAACACACGTCGAGGTTCAGCCCCTCCTCGTCCAGCCACCGCACCACGGCCCGGGACAGGAAGGCCTTGCCCGCGTAGAAGACGTCGGCGTCGGCGCCGAAGGCGGTGCGCCAGGCCCGTGCCCGGGACCGGAAGTCGGCCTCGTCGAGGACGTAGGCGGGGGTGCCGTACTCCTCGGCGAGCCGCGTCACGGGGATCCCGCCGACGGTGACGGCACCGTCGGCGTCGCGGGTGACGGTCTGGGCCCAGACCTTGGGGTCGAGGGCGTTGAGGTCGGCGGGGGGCGCGGTGTAGTGCCCCTCGGGGAGGACGTCGGCGTGACGGGGCCCGGCAGGGTGTGCGGAACGGCTCATGGCGTCTTCAGGGCTCTCTCAGAGATGGTCGGGTGCGTCGATACCGAGCAGGGACAGGCCGCCGGCCAGCACCGCCCCGGCGGCTTCGGCGAGCGCGAGCCGGGCGCGGTGGGCGGCCGAGGGTTTCTCCGCCCCGCGCGGGAGCACGGCCGGCAGGAGGGGCAGCGCGGCGTCGGCGACGGCGACGAGGTGCCGGGCGAGCCGGTCGGGGGCACGGTGCTCGGCCGCGGCGGCGAGGACACGGGGGTGGTCGGCGAGGGCGGTGAGGAGGCCCTGGGGGGCGGACTCGGCCACGAGGGGGGCGGGCTCGGCGGTGAACCCCAGGTCGGCGGCGTTCCGGGTGAGCGCGCGGGTGCGGGCGTGGGCGTACCGGACGCGGAAGAGCGGGTTCCCCTCGCGCTGGACGAGGTGCTCGCCGCCGGTCCGGGGCCGGTCGTGGGGGGCGGGGTGGAGCAGGGCCCAGCGGCCGGCGTCGCGACCGAGGCGCAGGGGGCCGGGATCGTCGGGGGCGGGGACGGGCCGGACGTTCACGGCGAGCTCCGCGGGCGCGGGCCCGGCGGCGTCGACGCGGACACCGAGGGCGGCGGTCCACCCGGGGTCGAGGGCGGCCGCGCAGCTCGTCCGCACGAGGGCGCCCTGGGAGCGGAGGATGCGGGCGGCGGCCTCGGCGACGACGACGGCACGGAGGTCGTGGGGGCAGTGCAGCTGCACGGCCCGGCCGGCGGACCCGCCGGGTCCGCCGGCGTACCCGTAGCGGGTGCCGCGCCGCAGGATCTCCTCGACGAGGGCGGCGGGGGCGGCGCCGTGGAGACTGATGTTGAGGAACCCGGGCCCGGTGAGGACGACGTCCTCGATGCCGTCGACGTCGACGAGATACGGCCGCAGCACCTCGGCGACCCGGCGAGGGGGCTGCCCGGCCGGCCGGGCGAGCTGGAGGGCGATGTTGGTGGCGTAGTCGCCGCACCCCCCGGGCCCCGGCGGAGCGACCGCGGCCCGCGCGGGAACGGCCACCCGGAGCTCACCCGCGTCGACGGCGCGACGCACCGCGTGCAGCACGGTGCGGGAGAGCTCTACGGGGGTCACGGGTCAAGCGTAGGGGAGGAGGGGGGTGGGTAGGCGAACCCGTTTACCGCAGTCCCGGGATGTGGACGGTCCACGGGGGAACGCACGGACCGACTACCCGGCCGACTCGGCCTGAGCGGACGCCTCGCTCTCCCCGGCGCCTCCGCGGACACCGCTCCGTCCCTCGACCAACTGCCGTACGAGGGCGACGAGCTCGGCGGGCTCGAAGGGCTTGGGCAGAAAGGCATCGACACCACCATCGGCACCGGCGACACCTTCGCCTCCGGCGCCGACCTCGTACTGGGAGGTGGCGCTGACGATGGCGAGGGGAAGGTCCCGGGTCCGGGGATCCGCACGCAGCCGTGCGGCGGTCCGGAGCCCGTCCAACCGTGGCATGACCACGTCCAGCGTGACGGCGTCGGGCCGCACCTGATGGATCACTTCCAGACATTCGACACCATCGGCCGCGGTCACGACCTCGAAGCCCTCCAGCTCGAGATTGACCCTGATCAGCTGCCGGATGACCTTGTTGTCGTCCACAACAAGAACTCGGCCAGACGCCCTAGGCACAACTCGAGAGTAGGTCCGGACCGGCTGCCGCGTCCGGGTTTTCCCCACTTCCACCCCACGCGGGGGACATCGCCCCCGCCGCCCGACACCGGCACTCCGCCTGCGCCGTCGGCGGAGCGGGACGCCGGGAGGGAAACCCGTTCATGACCACCCCGGACGAGCTGGTAGTGTTCTACCCGTCGCCGCGAGCAACAGCTCCCCGGCCGACACGCCCCCGTAGCTCAGGGGATAGAGCAACGGCCTCCGGAGCCGTGTGCGCAGGTTCGAATCCTGCCGGGGGCACCCTGTATGAGGTGCCCGAAGACCCCGTCACCAGCGGAAACGCTGAGGCCGGGGTCTTCGCGTATGTGCAGGCGTGTGCCGCTCGGAGCGGGCGTATGTCGGGGTCCGTGGAGAAGGCCTGGACGGGATCTTGAGGCATCGGCGCAGGTGGGCCCGGGAAACAGGAAGGCCTCCGGACAACCGGGGGCCTGGTACTCGGGACGCTCTGAGCAGGACGCGCGCAGGGTGACGTGGTGGCCGCCTCCAGCAGCCCAGGACGCCTGCGGTGGGCCGCCACCGACCTCGATCTCCGTACGTCCACGGCACGGGCCGTCCGCAGCGAGGGAGCCGGACGGGCGGCTTCATGGTCGTGGTGCAGCCTTCGCGCCGTGACCCGACCGTGCCGGGGAAGGCCGTGAGGGCAAAAAACAGTCCCCGGTAGTGCTGCACGTGTCCTGGGGCTTCAGTCGTCACTGTCGCTCCGGTATCGCGCCGGCTTGCCGGGGGCCTGGACCACATCCTGTCCAAGTCACTCCGCCGACTAGACGTCCTCATCGACTTTGTGGCTCTTTCGGTGTTATGGCTTATTAATCAGGTTAGGCAGGCTATCTGCCGAGTCAATAGGCTTGGGGAAAGTTTCTGGATCGATCATCGAGAGGGTTCCGACGGTGGGGCCGGCGTCCGGCCACCCCTCGGGGGGCGGAGGCCGCTCCGGATCGTTCTGCCGCTCCATTTGTCGCGCGTTCTCCCCCCGTAGGGACGTCAACCACGGCCACAGGTCCGGCAGAGGCTGCGCGGGGCAGGCGAGGCGGTGCTCGACGCGGCACCGCTGGAACTGGTCCGGCGGGCACACCCCGTAGACCGTCGCCCGCCCGTCGGACAGCTCGATCCACCGGTGCTCCGCCGGCACCGTATGGGCCAGTGGATTCATGTCCGGCTCCAGCAGGACCCAGTCCTGATCGAGTGTCGGCACCCGGTCCTGCGGCAGACCGCAGTCAGGGCAACGGGACTGCCCAGCACTCAGCCGCCGCGGTTCCCTCTCCGAAAGCCCCATACCGTGAGGGTCGCCAGTCCGACAGCCCACGCGTAGGGCGCGAACCGGACGGAACCCCTGGGGCAGCGGTCCACTGGCGATACGGGGCGCGACGCGGCAGGTGCGGTCGGCGACCAACGGCCGACGACGCGCGGCCGAGATGCGGCGGGGCCCCCGGGGCCCTGGTCCATGCGGACGGGAAGGCCGGTGACCGCGGGAGGACGGCCGGGAGGACGAGCGGCATGGGCGAGACCCCGGCAAGTACTCGATCACCATGCCGCGTGACATCGCCGAAGCCGCCGGAGCCCACGGCGGCCCTTCGGGGTCGTCCGCCTACGTGGCCGAGGCCCGTGCTGCGGGACCGCACAGTGACCGGTTGGCTCGCTCCGGCCCGCGCCGGCGGCCTACGCGTGGTCACTTCCACAGCCACCCTCGTGGAAGCAGTTCGCCCCCGGATCGAACGCCCGGCGCCGGAGTGGGTCCTTTCCCGCCTCGTCGTCGAGCCGGTCACCGAGTCGATCGCCCGGGACGCCACCGCACTCCTCTCCGACGCCGGCCCCCACGGCCACGGGTGCGCCGTCGACGCGCTGTCCGCGCCCGGCCCCGTCACGGTCCCCGCCTCCGGCCCCGAGGACATCGCGGCGCTGTGCAGCGGGCGTGTCGCCGTGATCACGGTCCGACCGAGCGCCCGGCAGCGGACCGGGTGCGTCAGCGTGTCGTGCGGGACAGTTCGATCCCCTCGCGCAGCCGGGCCGGTGCCCCCTCGCTGAGGGTCCAGCCGTGCGGGGTCGCGATCTCCAGGAGGCCGCGGGCTCCGACGCAGCGGTGCCGGTGGGTTCTGACGAGCGTCGTGCGCCGTTCGGGCTTCTGCTTCCGGAGCTGCTTCTCTATGCGCTCCCGGTGGAAGGCCGGATCGTCCTCGCGTCGGAGTTCACCCCAGGACGTCCACCAGCGGGGGCGGGCGGGGAAGAGGCCGATCGTCCGGTCCAGGAGGCTCAGTACCGGGCGTTCGAGGAAGGGGAGGATTCCGCAGACGACCTCCATCACCAGGCCGTAGGCCACCACGAAGGCCGTGATGGCCAGCCACAGCACCACGTGGAACGGGAAGTACAGCACCGTCAGGGCGAAGCGGAAGCGTCGTCCGGCCTTCGAGCGCGGAGGGCCGGGCTCCCACAGGGCGGACAGCTCCGCCGGCGGCGGGGCGGCGGGCCGGGGCGACGGCTGGGTGTACGCAGGGTGCGCGTACGGCGGGTGTGCCGGGTCCGGGGCGCCCGCCCGGGGGTGTGGGGCGTACGGTCCGCTGGGTCCGGACGGGGACCGGGGAAGCGACGGTTGCACCGGGTCACCCCATCACCGGCGTTGCCGGCATGGCATTGCCGTGCCGGCAACGCCGGGACCGTGGCCGTCAGTTGCTGTCGGCGGTGGCCGTCACGACCGTTGTGCCGGTGGTCCGGTCCGTCTCCGTGCGCTGGCCCGGGATGTGGTCGTCCACCACCGGCTTGCCCATCGCCGCGGCGATGTGGTCCTGGAGCACCTTGCGCCGTTGCTCGAAGAAGGCGTCGAAGTCGTCGGCTCGCATCAGGGCGGGGTCCGCCAGGTGGGTCCTGATGCGCTGTTCGACGCCCTCCGGGCTGGTCTCGGCGGCCTTGGCGAGGCGGTGCAGGTACTCGGACGGGGCGTGGCCGCCGATGATGCGGTTGGTGCGTGCGGTCAACGGGGTCTTGTTGACGATGGAGTTGTAGACGGAGCGGTCGTGGCCGTTCTTCTGGCACCAGGCCTGCGGGAAGATGTGGTGGATGTCCATCGCCTCGTCGAAGTAGACGCTGACCTCCGCCTTCTCCCCCGTCCGCCAGTCCGCAGCGCCCGCTTTGAGCAGGAGGGCGTAGATGCCCTTGTACGCGGCGCTCTGCCGGGTCCGCAGGGTCAGCAGACGGCTCGCCGCGAACTGGGCCTGCGTGACGGTCCGGGGTTCGCGGGACGATCCGCGGATCCATTCGACGACGTCGGGGAGGTCGAGGTTGAAGCGGGTCTCGGTCGTGCCGCCGTAGAGCTCGCCGAAGACGCCGCACCAGTACCAGCGGGCCAGCTTCTCCTGTGCTCCGGCGGTCTCCGCGTCCTTGCCGGCGAGGGCGAAGACCGCCGCCAGGGGGATGAGCTGGGTTCCGTACGGGAGGAAGCGGGTGTCGAAGACGAACTGCTGGCGCAGGAACTTCGCTGCGGCCTTGAAGCCGGCGACGACGCCGGGGGCGTAGCGCCGGTAGTCCTCCAGGCTCAGCACGAGCATGTCCTTGCGCTTGCAGCCGATGCGCGGCAGGCGTTCCTCGTCCGTGCCGGCCTCCTCCTCCTGCCGGCGGCGCTCGGCGGTGGCGAGGAGGGTGACCGCCTGGAGGAAGTCGGTGTTGGAGACCTCCCGCAGGATGGCGTACTCGGGTGCCTCCCAGGCGGCGCGGCACTCGTCCCAGTGCCGACGCAGGTCGAACTCGTCGGCGGCGTACGTCGCGGTGAGCAACTCGAAGACGGTGAGGGTGACTCCGCCCGTGTTGACCTTCTCGAAGACCTGGCACACGGCCTGGCGCGGGGTGTCCTTGCCGAGTTCGATGACCGGGAAGTGGTACAGCTCGAAGGGGAGGATGAAGCCGTCCCGGAAGCCGTACCAGAGTTCCATCGCCTCCGGTGCGAAGCCCCAGTGGCGGGCGTAGCCGTCGCCCCAGGAGTTGTCGAAGAGGCTCCGCAGCGGGAAGAGGCGGTGGTTGTACTCCGACTCCGGTGTCGAGTAGTCCTCCACGACCTCGCCGCGGAAGTTGACCACCTTGCGCGTGGACGGGATGAAGCGGATCGCGTCCTCCCGGTCCTCGTTCTCGTCGAGGGCCTTGACCATGTCGACGTAGAACCAGCCGCCCACCCTGCGCTTGCGCTCGTCCTGGGTGTCGACGGGGCTGTCCATCGCGAGCGACTGGAACAGCGAGGTGAGGCGCTGCTGGCCGTCGAGGACCAGTGACTCCGGCTGCGCCTGCTCGCCGGGGGCCGCTCCCTCGATCGGCCGGTACTTGAAGCGGACGTCCCCGCCGCCCTTGAGCAGCATCACCGTGCCGACCGGGTAGTTGAGGGACACCGAGGCCAGCAGACTCGCGATGTTGGGCCAGGGCCAGACCCAGCCGCGCTGGAACTCCGGCAACTGGATCTTCCCCGCCTCGATCTGCCGCAGCAGGTCCCGCAGGGGCCGCTTGTCGATACTGAACGTCTCGGTCGCCACATCTCCTCCTTGTGCAGCACAACGCGTCCGCCGGCGCTCGGTCACCGGGACGGGCCGCTCGTCGGCTGCGGTGACGCCCCCGCCCGGCGCCGTCGGGTGCGACTTCCACCCTGCCCGATGCGCCGCGTCCCGGGGTCCCTTTTCGATCATTTCGGTGGCGTGCGGGGCCGGTCGCCCGTGCTTACGCTGAGCAGGACGGACGCCGCCCCGGAGAGGAGCCGTCGGATGCCGGTCAGCGAGAGTCCGCTGCGCGGGAGGACCGCCGTCGTGACCGGGGCGGCCCGCGGGCTGGGGGCCGCGTTGGCGCGGGAGCTGTCCGCGCGCGGGGCGAAGGTGGCGCTGCTGGGGCGCACGGAGCGGACGCTCCGGCTGGTGCAGGACTCGCTGCCGGGGGTCGGCGGGTGCTGGGAGGCCGACGTCACGGACGACCGGGCGCTGGCCCGGGCGGGGGCGGACGTCCGGGCGCGGCTCGGGCCCGTGTCCGTGGTGGTCGCCAACGCGGGGGTGGCCGAGGGCGGCCCGTTCGCCGAGTCCGACCCCGCCGTGTGGCGGCGGGTGGTCGAGGTGAACCTGGTGGGCAGTGCCGCGACCGCCCGGACGTTCCTCGGGGACCTGTTCGACACGTCCGGGTACTTCCTCCAGGTCGCCTCGCTGGCCTCCATCGGCGCGGCGCCGATGATGAGCGCGTACTGCGCTTCGAAGGCGGGCGTCGAGTCGTTCGCGCACGCCCTGCGGGCCGAGGTGGCGCACCGGCGTGTGGGTGTCGGCGTCGCCTACATCAACTGGACCGACACCGACATGGTCCGTGACGCCGACGCCCACCCGGTGCTGCGTGAGCTGCGCGGTCACATGCCGCCGCCGGCGCGCAGGATGTACCCCGTGGAGTACGTGGCGGGCCGGCTGGTCACCGCGGTCGAGCGGCGCCGCCCCTCGGTGTACGTGCCTCGCTGGCTGTGGGCGGGCCAGGTGGTCCGTGCCGCGATGCCCTCGGTGGTGACGATGCTGTCGCGGCGTGAGCTGCCCCGGCTGGACGCGGCCGAACCGTTCCGGGCGACGGGTCTGCTCGGTGCCGGTGGCCGGGACGGCCGGGGGGCCTCCCGCCCCGGGCGCGGTTAACCCGCTTGGTCCAGGGGCACGCCGCGGCGTGTCCGGGGCCGGGCCGGGCCGGGCGTCCGGGTGGCGGGTGCATCCGTCGGGCCGGCGGGCGGTGAAGTGGTGGCGTGGACGGCCGGCCCGTCCGCCTCCACCGGCGACGGCGGTCGGGCCGGGCGGTTCGCGTCCTCCCCTCGGCGCCGCCGGCCGGCTGAGCACGGCGGGCGGGGGCGCACCGGCGCGGCGATGATCGGACCGACGCGCGGTTCGCACCGCCCCGTGAGAACCGGCTCCCGGAAGGACCGGGACCGGAAGGACCAGGGCCGGAAGGACCAGGGCCGGAAGGACCGGGACCGGAAGGACCGGGACCGGAAGGACCGGGACCGGAAGGACCGGATCCGAAGCACCACCCCCGGGAAAACCGCACCCGGAGAACCACCCCCGTGAAAGGAGCACCCGTGGCAGCCACTGAGGGTCCGCGGAGCGGCGAAGGACTGCTGTGCCTGGTCACCGGCGCCTCCGGCTACATCGGCGGGCGGCTGGTGCCCGAGCTCCTGGAGGCCGGTCACCGGGTGCGCTGCCTGGCCCGCTCCCCCGGCAAGCTCCGCGACCACCCCTGGTCCCGGGACGTCGAGGCGGTGCGCGGCGACGTCACGGACGCCGATTCCGTCGCCGGTGCCATGCGCGGCGTGGACGTCGCCTACTACCTGGTGCACGCGCTGGGGACCGGCTCCGGGTTCGAGGACACGGACCGTCGCGCCGCGCGGGTCTTCGCCGAGCAGGCGCACGCCGCCGGGGTGCGGCGGATCGTCTACCTGGGCGGTCTCATCCCGCGGGGGGTGCCCGAGCGTGCCCTCTCGCCGCACCTGCGCTCCCGGGCGGAGGTGGGGCGCATCTTCCTCGACGGCCCGGTGCCCGCCACGGTGCTGCGGGCGGCGGTCGTCATCGGGTCGGGGTCGGCGTCGTTCGAGATGCTGCGGTACCTGACCGAGCGCCTGCCCGTCATGGTGACCCCCAGCTGGGTGCACACGCGGATCCAGCCGATCGGGGTCCGCGACGTGCTGCGCTACCTGGCCGGTTCGGCGACCATGCCGGCCGACGTCGACCGCGCCTTCGACATCGGGGGGCCGGACGTGCTGACCTACCGGGAGATGATGCGCCGCTACGCCGTCGTCGCCGGGCTCCGGCACCGGGTCATCGTGCCCGTGCCGGTCCTCACCCCGCGGCTCTCCAGCCACTGGGTCGGCCTCGTCACCCCGGTGCCCGCGTCCATCGCCCGGCCGCTGACGGAGTCGCTGCGCCACGAGGTGGTGTGCCACGAGCACGACATCGCCCGGTACGTGCCCGACCCGCCGGGGCGGCCGCTGCCCTTCGACGAGGCCCTGGGGCTGGCCCTGCGCAGGGTCCGGCAGGCCCAGGTGGACACCCGGTGGTCGTCGGCCTCCGTGCCCGGCGCGCCCAGCGACCCGCTGCCCACCGACCCCGACTGGGCCGGCGGCAGCCTGTACCAGGACGACCGGGAGCTGACGGTCGAGGCGTCCCGCACCGCGCTGTGGAAGGTGATCGAGGGCATCGGCGGCGACAACGGCTGGTACTCCTTCCCGCTCGCCTGGGCGGTGCGGGGGTGGCTGGACCGGTTCGTCGGCGGGGTCGGCCTGCGCCGCGGCCGGCGTGACGCCGAGCGCCTGCGGGTCGGTGACTCGCTGGACTTCTGGCGGGTCGAGGAGATCGAGCCGGGCCGGCTGCTGCGGCTGCGGGCCGAGATGCGGCTGCCCGGTTTGGCCTGGCTGGAGATGTACGCCGAGACGGACGACGACGGCCGCACCCGGTACCGCCAGCGCGCGCTGTTCCACCCGCGGGGACTGCTCGGCCACGCCTACTGGTGGAGCGTGTCGCCGTTCCACGCCGTCGTCTTCGGCGGGATGGCCCGCAACATCGCGCAGGCCGCCGCCAAGGGCATGAGCGCGCACGGCCGGACACGGCGCGCCGGCCGCACCGGGCGCGGCCGCCCGGTGAAGGACCTCCGGCGGTGAAGGACCTCCGGCGCCGGCGCGCACGTCCCGTCCGGGTGCGGCCGCGGTGGCGACGGGAAGGGAGGGACACGTCATGCCGGGGGCCGGCGGGACCCGGGCCACGGCACCGGCGACCCGTGCCGGGGCGCGGGCGGCGCTCGAGCGGTTCCTCGCCCACCGGCCGGCGGCCTCCGGCCCCTGCGGGGACGCCGTGCCCGCCGCCGGCCCGGTGATGAGCCACGGCCCGCTGTCGCCCCCCGCCCGGCCCCGTCCTGCTCGGCCCCGCCGAGTACGTCGAGCGGGTCGGAGGCGGGGTGACGCACCGCCATGAGGTGTCTGCTGCTGGGCCGGTGGAGTGACCCTCGCCCCGGCGACCCGTCCGCGTGACGGGGATCGGCGCATCCATAGAAGGGCACTCAGCCGAAGCACTGCTGTGCGGGTGATCGAGAGCGACAAGGGGTTGTGCATGCTGGGACTGCGGCCCACGGTGGCCGAACAGGTCGGACGGGCCGACGGTCCACGGACGGCGCGCGACGCGGCCCGGGCCGTCGAGGCGGAGCTGGGACGCCTCCTCGACGACGCGCTGGGACGGGCCCGGGACACCGATCCGGTGTTCGCCCGTGACGTCGCGGGCCGGGTCGCGGCGCTGGTGCTGCGGGGCGGGAAGCGGCTGCGCACGGCGTTCGCGTGGTGCGGGTGGCGTGCCGCGGGCGGGGCGGGGGACGCCACGGCGGTGCTGCGCACGGGCGCGGCCCTCGAACTGGTGCAGGCGTGCGCCCTCATCCACGACGACGTGATGGACGGGTCGCCGCTGCGCCGCGGCGCGCCGGCGGTGCACGTGGACCTCGCCCGCATGCACGAGGCCGCGCGCATGACGGGCTCGCCCGAGGCGTTCGCGGTCTCCGGGGCGGTGCTCGCCGGTGACCTCGCGCTGGCCTGGGCGGACGACCTGATGACGGAGACGGCGCTGGGCTCGCCGCACGGCCCGCGGCTGCACCGGGAGTGGCAGGCGATGCGGACCGAGATGGTCGCCGGGCAGTACCGGGACATCCACGCGCAGGCCACGGGCGCGTCCGGTGTGGAGGAGGCGATGACCATCGCCACCCTCAAGAGCGCCCTCTACACCGTGGAGCGGCCGCTGGCCCTGGGTGCGTCCCTGGCCGGGGCCGAGGGCCCGGTCCTGGACGCCCTGCGCTCCGCGGGGCGGTGTGCGGGGCTCGCCTTCCAGCTCCGCGACGACCTCCTCGGCGCCTTCGGCGACCCGGCCGTGACGGGCAAGCCGGCCGACGACGACCTGCGCACCCGCAAGCTCACCTGCCTGCTCGCCGTCGGCTCCCGGCTGGCCGGTGCGTCCGGTGACCGGGAGGCCGCGGAGGCGCTCGCCCCGGGCGGGTCCGCCGCGTCCGGCGACGACACGGTGCGCCGGATGCGGGCCGCGCTGGAGCGCACGGGCGCCCGGGCCGTCGTCGAGTCCAGGATCTCGGAGCTGGCCTCGGCGAGCCTGCGGCACTTCGAGGGGACCGGTGCCCCGCCGCCGGTGCGGCGGGAGTTCGCGGCGCTGGTGGAACGGGCGGCCGGGACCGCGCCGCGGCGCACCGGGGAGGCGGCGTGAGGACCGTGCCGGGCGCCACGGACCACGTGGTGGTGGTGGGCGCCGGGCTGTCCGGACTCGCCTGCGCGCTGCACCTGCTGGGCGCCGGCCGCCGCGTGACGGTCGTCGAACGGGATCCCGGGCCGGGCGGCCGGGCGGGCCGGGTGCGGCTGGGCGGCTACGAGGTGGACACCGGGCCCACGGTCCTGACCATGCCGCACCTGGCCGACGAGGCGTTCGCCGCCGTGGGCGACAGCCTGCACCGGCACGTGGAGCTGACGGCCCTGCACCCCGCGTACCGGGCGTCGTTCGCGGACGGCGCCGCGCTCGACGTGCACACCGACGGCGAGGCGATGGAGGCCGAGGTCGAGCGGTTCGCGGGGGCGGCGGAGGCGGCCGGCTACCGGAGGCTGCGGGAGTGGCTGGAGCGGCTGTACCGGGCGCAGATGCGGCGCTTCATCGACACGAACTTCGACTCCCCCTTCCAGCTGCTGCACCCGGATCTGGCGCGGCTGGCGGCGCTGGGCGGTTTCGGGCGGCTGGACCGGCGCATCGGCCGCTTCCTCACCGATCCCCGGCTGCGCCGCGTCTTCTCCTTCCAGGCCCTGTACGCCGGAGTGGCCCCGGCCAGGGCCCTCGCGGCGTACGCGGTGATCGCCTACATGGACACGGTGGCCGGTGTGTGGTTCCCCAAGGGCGGCATGTACGCGCTGCCCCGGGGGATGGCGGACGCGGCGGGCGCGGCGGGCGCGGAGTTCCGCTGGTCGGCGGAGGTGACGTCGCTGGAGCGGTCGGGGGGCCGGGTCCGCGCGGTGCGCCTGGCGTCGGGTGAGCGCCTCGCCTGCGACGCGGTGGTGCTGACCTGCGAACTGCCCGCGGCGCACGCGCTCATGGGCCGCGCGCCCCGGCGCCCGGTGCGGCTGCGGCACTCCCCGTCCGCCGTGATCCTGCACGCCGGGACCGACCGCACCTGGCCCGGTCTCGCCCACCACACCCTGTCCTTCGGCGCCGCCTGGGAGCGCACCTTCGACGAGCTGACCCGTTCGGGACGGCTGATGAGCGATCCCTCCCTGCTGATCACCCGGCCGACGGCGCACGACCCCGGCCTGGCGCCGCCCGGCCGGCACCTGCACTACGTCCTGGCGCCGTGCCCGAACACCGACGTGGGCCCCTCCGGCGCCGAGTGGCGGGACCTGGGGCCGCGCTACCGCGACGGCCTGGTCGCGGAGCTGGAGCGCCGCGGTCTGGACGGCTTCGCGGCGAGCGTCGAGGAGGAGCTGCTGGTGACGCCCCTGGACTGGGCGGCGCAGGGGCACGCGGCGGGCAGCCCCTTCTCGGTCTCCCACACCTTCGCCCAGACCGGCCCGTTCCGCCCGCGCAACCTGGTGCGCGGCCTGGAGAACGTGGTGCTGGCGGGCTGCGGCACCACCCCCGGCGTGGGCGTGCCGACGGTGCTGATCAGCGGCAAGCTCGCCGCCGCCCGCGTGACCGGAGGCGGGACCGCCGCCGCCCGTCGCGCCCCCGTCCGTCCGGCGCGGCACGGCGCCCGGACCCTCGCCCCGACCGCGGAGGGCACGCATGACGCGACGTGAACTGGACGCCGCGGGCATCACCGACCCCGCCCTGCGTGCCGCCTACTCCGCGTGCCGCAGGCTCAACGCCCGCCACGGCAAGAGCTACTTCCTGGCCACCCGCCTGCTCCCGGTGGAGCGGCGGCCGGCCGTGCACGCCCTGTACGGGTTCGCCCGCTGGGCGGACGACATCGTGGACGACCTCGGCCGGGACCGGACGCCCGCGGAACGCGACCGGCTGCTGCGGCGTCTGGAGGGCGACCTCGCCCGCGGGCTGCGCACCGGTGCGGGCGACGAGCCCGTGGTGCGGGCGGTGGCCGACACCGCCGAGCGGTACGCGATCGAGCCCGGGCTGTTCGCGGACTTCATGGCCTCGATGCGCAGCGACCTGCACGTCACGGACTATCCGACCTATGCCGACCTGCGGGGCTACATGCACGGTTCGGCCGCGGTGATCGGGCTCCAGATGCTGCCCGTGCTGGGGACGGTCGTCCCCCGCGAGGAGGCCGCGCCGCACGCGGCGGCCCTCGGGGTGGCCTTCCAGCTCACCAACTTCCTGCGGGACGTCGGCGAGGACCTGGACCGGGGCCGGATCTACCTGCCGGCGGACCTGCTCGCCGCCCACGGCGTGGACCGGCCGCTGCTGGAGTGGAGCCGGCGCACGGGCCGCGACGACCCGCGCGTGCGGGCGGCCCTCGTCGCCGCGGAGGCCCTGGCGAGGAGCGAGTACCGGGCCGCGGAGGCGGGCATCCCCATGCTCGACCCGCGCACGCGCCCCTGCATCGCGACGGCGTTCGCCCTCTACGGCGGCATCCTGGACGCCATCGCGGACCAGGGGTACGCGGTCCTGCACCGCCGGGCGGTGGTGCCGCGCCGGCGCCGCGCGGCCGTGGCGGCGGCCGGGGCCGTGCAGATCGCCGTCGCGCGCCGGCGCGCGGCCCGCACCGGAGGCCGGGCGCCGCGTCCGGACGCCGCCCCGCTCGAGACGAAGGGATCCGTGGGATGAGTGACCGGCCTGACCGGGCCCGCTGGACACCGCCGCTGCGGCGACGCCGCCGGTCGGACTGGGCGCAGCAGACGCCGACCTGGCGTCAGGCCCGTCCGGCGCTGATCGCCGAGGCGCTGAAGCGGGCCTCGGCCCGTCCGTCGGGCAACTGGTTCGTGGTGGGCTCCTCCCGCGAGGTGCGCGCCGGCGGCCGGCCCTTCGGCAGGACGGTGGGCGGTGAGGAGGTCGTGCTGTGGCGGACGGACACCGGCGGGCTGCGGGCGGGCCCCGGGGTCTGTCCGCACCTCGGCGCCCCCCTGCGGGACAGCCGGGTGGTGTGCGGGACGCTGGTGTGTCACTGGCACGGACTGGCCCTGGAGGGGGGGCCGTTCGCCGGGTGGGACCCCTACCCGGTGCACGACGACGGGGTGCTGGTGTGGGTGCGGCTGGACGCGGTGGGCGGTGAGGAGCCGACGGACCTCCCCGTGGTCCCGGCGCGGCCGGCCGCGGGCAGCGGGGTGGACGCCGTCTTCACGGCCGTCGGGCGGTGCGAGCCGGAGGACGTGGTCGCCAACCGGCTCGACCCGTGGCACGGCTCCTGGTTCCACCCCTACTCGTTCGTCGACCTGTCCGTCGCCCGGCCGCCGCGGGGCGAGGACGACGACGTCTTCGTCGTCGACGTCTCCTTCCGGGTGACGGACCGTCTGGTGGTGCCGGTGCGGGCGGAGTTCACCGCGCCCGGGCCCCGCACGGTCGTCATGCGCATCACCGAGGGGGAGGGCCGTACGTCGGTGGTGGAGACCCACGCCACGCCGCTGACGGCCGCGGGCGCCGGCCGGCCCCGGACCGCCGTCGTGGAGGCGGTCGTCGCCGCCTCGGACCGGCGCGGCTTCGCCCTGGCGCGGGCCGCGGCGCCCGTGCTGCGACCGCTGATGCGCCGGACCGCCGGCCGGCTGTGGCGCGACGACCTCGCGTACGCGGAGCGGCGCTGGGCGCTGCGCGGCACGGGCCGCTTCCCCGGCTGAGGACGCGGGGACGGTGCGCAGCCCGTCCCGGTGTCGCTGAGGACACGGGGCGGTGCCCAGCCACTCCCGCTGCCGCAGGGGCGCGCGGGGGCGGTGGCCAGTCGCTCCCGACGCCGCAGAGGGCACGGGGACGTGCTCAGCCGGTCCGCTGCCACCGGGGGGGCACGGGGACGGCCCGACCCCGTCCCGGGACCGCTGAGGGCGAAGGGCGGGGATCAGCCGGTCCCGGTGCCCGCAGGCGCGCGGGGGCGGTGGCCAGTCGCTCCCGACGCCGCAGAGGGCACGGGGACGTGCTCAGCCGGTCCGCTGCCACTGGGGGACGGAGACGGCCCGACCCCGTCCCGGGACCGCTGAGGGCGAAGGGCGGGGATCAGCCGGTCCCGGCGCCCGCAGGCGCGCGGGGGCGGTGGCCAGTCGCTCCCGACGCCGCAGAGGGCACGGGGACGTGCTCAGCCGGTCCGCTGCCACCGGGGGGGCACGGGGACGGCCCGACCCCGTCCCGGGACCGCTGAGGGCGAAGGGCGGGGATCAGCCGGTCCCGGCGCCCGCAGGCGCGCGGGGGCGGTGGCCAGTCGCTCCCGACGCCGCAGAGGGCGCGGGGACGTGCTCAGCCGGTCCGCTGCCACTGGGGGACGGAGACGGCCCGACCCCGTCCCGGGACCGCTGAGGGCGAAGGGCGGGGATCAGCCGGTCCCGGTGCCCGCAGGCGCGCGGGGGCGGTGTTCAGCCGGTGCCGATGCCGCCGAGGGCGCGCAGCGCCGCGGACCGGCCGGCCCGGGGCACCGTCCACAGGGTCTGGCCGCGTACGCCCCAGTCCGCGAGGAGGCGTCCGGCCGCCAGGAACCCGGTGGTGGCCGCGCGTTCCATCAGGGCCACGGGCAGGTCGCTGCGGATCGCGTCGCCGGCCAGGGTCACCTTCGGGTGGGGTGTGGCGACGGTGGGCCGCCGGGCGTGGGAGCCGACGGGGAAGAACGGGCAGTCGGCGCGCCACTCGTGCCGGATGTCCACGATCCGGGCCCGCCGGGTCTCCGGGTACACCCGGTGCAGGCTGTCGACGAGGCGGTTCTGCACCGTCCGGGGCGCCGATCCGGCGGCGACGGCGTAGGCGTGCAGTTCGACGACGGAGCCGCCGGTGCGGGCGGCCCAGCGGGCGGCCTCGCCCTCGTAGCGGTCGAGGACGCTGACGTTGTCCAGGCCGTCGTAGCCGCTGGTGCCGAGGAAGCCGGGGCGGTCGGCGCGGACCGGCCGGTCCAGCCACAGCCGGGAGACCAGGAAGGGCGGTGCGGTGGTCAGGGCGGCGACGTCGTCCCGCCAGGTCTCGGTGCCGAGGTCGGGGGACGCGGCGATCACGCCGCGCAGGGCCCCGGGGTCGAGGGCGAGGACCGCGGCGTCGTACCGCTCCAGGGTGCCGTCCGTGCGCACCTGGACGCCCCCGTCGTCGTCGGGGTGAACACCGCGCACGGGCGTACCGGTGCGGATGTCGGCGCCGAGGCGCCGGAGGTAGTCGCCGAGGGGCTCCCAGAGGGCCTGCGGGAAGGGCTCGTCGGGGACGTCGAAGAGCAGGCCCTCGGCGGAGCCGAGGAAGTAGATGTGGAACATCAGCAGCAGTTCCGCGGCGGACAGTTCGCGCGGGTCGGCGAAGAAGCTGCGGGAGAACACCTCGAAGGCCAGGTGGTGGGCGGCCTCGGGGAAGCGGACGCGTTCCAGGAAGTCCGTGGCGCTGGTGCCGTCGAAGCGTTCGTAGACCTGCGGTACGCGGACGTCGAGGAGCGGCAGGGCGGCGCGGGCGTCCATGCCGGCGAGGTCGCGCCAGCCGAAGGTGGGGCTGAGGGCGACGAAGCCGAGCGCGCTGAGGGGCGGGGTGCGCGGGACGCGGGCGAAGCTGTCGGTCAGTCCGCCGCTGTGCCGCAGCGGGTAGTCGGGCAGCGGGCGGAGGCGGTCGAGGCCGGGATCGGTGCGCCGCAGCAGGCCGCGCAGGTTGTAGTACTGGCGGAAGAAGGCGTGGAAGCCGCGGCTCATGGTCACCCCGGTCCCGTCGGAGAGCCGGGTGGGCCAGCCGGCGAGGCGTCCGCCCAGCGACTCCTCGCGCTCGTGGAGGGTCACGCGGGCGCCCCGCTCGGCCAGCAGGGTCGCCGCCGCGAGGCCGGCGATGCCGCCGCCGGCCACGGCGACCCGGGGCGCGTCGCCGGGGGCGAAGCGGGCCCGGCCCGGCGGGGGCGTGAGGATCTCGGCCTTGCGGTCGCGGCCGCGGCGGGCGGTCATCGGGCGTCCTCCGCGGCCGGGCCGGCGGTGCCGTTGCGTGCCGTGAAGGTGTGCACGATGCCGGTCTGCCATCCCGCGACGGGGACGACGCGGACGCCGGTGAAGCCGGCGCCGGCCAGGCGCCCGGTGAAGGCGGGGGCGGTGTCGAAGTCGAGGACGCTGCGCCACAGGTGCCGGTAGAGGGCGCGGTCGCCGCTCAGGGTGCCCGCGGGGATGATCACGCCGTGGCACACCGTCGTCCACAGGGCGCGGTGGGCGGCCGAGCCGCTGAGGCTGTACTCGTGGACGGCGAGCCGCCCGCCCGGCCGCAGCAGCGAGCGGACGGCGCCGAGGACCTTGTCGGGGTCGGTGACGTTGCGGAACAGGTAGGCGGCGAACACGGCGTCGTACGGTCCCTCGTCCGTCGTCGTGGCCTCTTCGGCGGTCAGGTGCCGGAACCGCACGCGCTCGGGCCACGGCTTGGCCAGGGCGCGGCGCAGCATTCCGGCGGAGGCGTCGACGGCCGTGATGCGGGCGCGCGGCGCGGCCCGCAGGAGGGCCGCGGTGGACGCGCCGGTGCCGCAGCCGAGGTCCAGCACGTGCAGGCCGGCCCCGGCCCGGGGCAGCCGCAGGCGGCGGGCCGAGCGCAGCAGGCCGGTGCGGTAGCCGGGGTTGAGGGCCGTGAGGCGGTCGTAGGTGTGGGAGGCGTGGTCGAAGGCGCGTGCCAGGTCGTGGTCGCGCAGCAGTGTCATCGGTGGCCTTCTCCGGTTCGTGGGGCGGGCGGCGGGCGGCGGGGCAGGAAGGGCAGTTCGACGGCGGTGCGGAGCATGGGGCCCACGGGGGTGCGCAGGCCGATGCTCCATTCCTCCCAGGGGGTGGTGTCGCCGTCGAGGAAGCGCAGCAGGCGTTCGGGCGGGACGCGGCGGAACAGGCCGGTGAAGAAGCGGGGCCCGTCGATGCGTCCGGTGTCCAGGGCCCGCAGCATCACGGCGTCCATCGCGAGGGCCCGCCGGCCGTGCGGCGGGGGGACGTCCGCGTGCCCGGCGTGCAGGGCGGCGGCGATGGCGCGGCTCTGCCGCTGGACGGCGGCGAAGGTGTAGCCGGTCGCTGGGCGGGTGGCGCCGCCGGCGGTGCCGATGCGGTGGACGGCCGGTCCGACGCGCCGGGCGAAGCGGGCGTCGGTCATGGGGATGACCCCCTGCTCCGCCGACTCGACCGTGAACGCGCCGAGCCGCAGGACGTCGCGGCAGTAGTGGGCGAGCGCCGCCTCGTACGCCCCGGTGGTCAGCGGTGTGCGGGAGAACTCGGTGTACTCGACGAGGGCGCGGTCGGGCGCCGTGGGCAGGACGTAGCCGAAGGCGAGCCCGTGGCGGGGCTGCGGCACCCGGAAGTCCATCAGGTCGGCCGTGCCGGGGTCGAACCGGTCCGTGGCCGTGTGCACGAACCAGCCGCGGAAGTGCTGGAGGAGCCGCGTGCGGGCCGGGGGGAGCGTGCGTCCGGGCCGGGAGTCGAAGACGTGCCGCGCCCGCAGTGTCAGGGGCCGCCCGTCGGGGTCCGTGCACCGCACCTCCGCGCCGCCGGCCGTGTTGCGCACCGTGTCGGCCGTCGCGCGCAGCACCCGTACGTGCGGGGAGCGGGCGAGGCGGGAGTGCACGAGCCGTTCGAAGTCCGTGGACCGGAGCATGCGGTAGGTCAGCGGCTCCGGGTGCACGGTGACCGCACGGCCGTCGGCGCCGTGCACCCGGAGCCTGGCCCAGGAGGCGCTGACCGCCTCGTCGAGGTCGTCGGTGCCGTGGTCCCAGTAGCACCAGGTCCGCTCGCCGGGGCGCAGCGGTCCGTCGGGGGCCTCCACGAGGGTGACGGCGGGGGAGGCGGGGGCGGTGAGCCGGAGGGCCAGGCTGAGTCCGGCCGCGCCGCCGCCGACGATGACCACGTCGCACGGCTCCGCGGCGGTGCGGGGGCGCCGGCTCACCCGACGCGCCGTTCACCGACGGGGGCCCCGTCCGGGGCGGTGCGCGGCGGGCCGGTCTCCGGCTCCGTGAGGTCCACTCTTCGCTCCCCCTCGCTGGAAGGTCACCGGCTGTCCGTCCTCATCGTCTGTTCCCCGTGCCGGGCGCCGCCGGATGCGGCTTCCGCGATCCGGCCGGCTCTCACCCGGATGCCGGATCGCCGCGTGCGCACGGCGTCCACCGGGGCGCGTCCCGTGCGGCGGGCGGAACGCCACCGGGCGCGCGTACCCGGCGACGGCGTCGCCTCACCCGCGGACGACGGACTCGATCACGGCCACGGCCTCCGCCAGCCCGGGAGGGTGCGGCGATCCGGGCGAGGTCTGTCCGGCCCAGCCGGGTCCGAGGGTGAGCACGACCGGCCTCCTGCGGGCGCCGCGCACCCCCCACTCGAGCGCCGCGATGTACTGGGCCAGCGGCCGGCTGGCCGTGGTCCGGGACTGCGCCCACAGGGCCACCGCGGCCGGCCCGGTCCTGCGGACCGCGGCCACGAGGGACTCCACGGGCAGCGAGCCGCCGAACATCCGCACGGGCAGGCCCCGTTCGGCCAGTACGGCGGCCAGCACCTCGAGCGGCAGCGTGTGGTTCTCGGCGGGGACGCAGGCGAGCACGGTGACGGCGCCGGGAGGACCGGCCGGCGCCCGGGGCGTGTGGCGCCGCAGCGCGCCGGAGACGTGCCAGGACAGGAAGTGCTCGACCTCGACGTACCTCTCTCCGGAGCTCTCCCACTTGCGGCCGACCGCCTGGAGCGTCGGCACGATCACCTCCGTCCAGGCGGCGACCAGGCCGTACTCCTCGATCACGCCGCTCAGCAGCTCGTCGAGGGCGGTCGCGTCCAGGCGCAGGGCCGCGCGGGCGATCCCCTTGCACTCCTGGCGCGCGTCACCGAGCCGCAGCCCCGTCGCGGCCCGGCTGCGCGCCCGGGCCGCGGGCGGCGCGACGGGGGCGCCGCCCGCCGCGGGCGGGGGCGTGCCGGCGTCCGCCCCGCCGAGGGCCAGGCGTGCGGCCTCGGCCGGTGGCAGTCCGGTGGCCGTC
Organism: Streptomyces sp. NPDC029152; assembly: GCF_055564355.1. Classification (NCBI taxonomy): domain Bacteria; kingdom Bacillati; phylum Actinomycetota; class Actinomycetes; order Kitasatosporales; family Streptomycetaceae; genus Streptomyces; species Streptomyces sp. NPDC029152. The sequence goes on from NZ_JBVHWR010000005.1 coordinate 110,936, forward strand.
AGGGCGCACATCCGTTCCAGCCGGGCCACGTCCCCGGCGGTCCAGCGGCGGTGCCGGCCGTCGGTGCGGGCGGCCGGGCCGAGGCCGTAGCGGCGGTCCCAGGACCGCACCGTCGTCGGCGCCACCCCCAGACGCCGCGCCACCTCTCCCGTGGTCAGCCCTCCGCCGGGTCCCGCGCCCGCCGCGTCGGCCTCGCCGTTTCCGTCCACGGCCCCAGCATACGACGCACAAGCGACGCATGTTGCCTGCGTCGTTTCACATCGGAAGAGTGGACCGCACGAGCCGGTGGCGACGGCGCACGCGCCGTCGCCACCCGCTTCGCGGGCGGCCCTCCGCCACGTTCGGCGCAGACGGCAGGAGGAACAGGTCATGGCCACGAACACCCGGCGCACCGGCGCTCCCGCTCCCGCCGCGCAGGAGACCCGGTACGAGGAGGAACTCGCCCGTGGCCTGCTCGCCGCCGACGAACACGCCTTCGCGGCCGTGTACCGGCGCTGGGGCTCGCTCGTGCACGGCATGGCCACGCGCTCGCTCGGCGACGCGCACGAGGCGGAGGACGTGACCCAGCAGGTCTTCCTCGGCGCCTGGCGCGGACGGAGCGGCTACCGTCCCGAGCAGGGACCGCTCGGCGGCTGGCTGGTCGGCATCACCCGCCGCAAGATCGTCGACGCGCTCGCCGCCCGGACCAGACGCCTCACCCTGACCGACACCGCCGGGCACGACGCCGACGCGCATCGGCACGACGACGGCGCGCCGGACGAGGTCCTGGACCGCGTGCTCCTGGTCGACGCGCTGTCCCGGCTGCCGCACGGCCAGCGCGAGGTGCTGTGCCTGGCCTTCTACCAGGACCTCACCCAGGCCCAGATCGCCGAGCGCACCGGCCTGCCCCTCGGCACCGTCAAGAGCCACACCCGGCGCGGCCTGCTCCGGCTGCGCGAGGCCGTCGGACGGGGCCGCGCCGACGAGGACGCGGCGTAGGCACCGCACGGCGGGCGCCGCCGCGCGCATCCGCGACGGCGCCCGCGCACGAACCACTGACGAGACTGCGCGAACGACGCAGCCGCCACGGAGGGATGATTCCCATGGCCACCCGGACCCCCCTCGTCCTCGGCGCGTCGGCCGGTGCCTGCGCCCTCGTGCTCACCGTCGCAGCCCCCGTCGTGGCCGCCCCCTCGGCCGCCGGCGGCGACACCGCCGAGGTGTCGGTCTTCCACGGCGTCCCCGGACTGACCGCCGACGTCTACGCCAACGGCGACAAGCTGCTGAGCGGCTTCGAACCCGGCACGGTGACCGATCCGCGGCCGCTGGACGCCGGCACCTACGACATCGAGGTCTTCCCGGCCGGCCAGGGCCCCGGCGGCACCCCGGCCGCCGAGAAGCAGATCAAGGTGCCGGCAGGAGCGAACGCCACGATCGCCGCCCACCTCTCCGCCGACGGCGAGCCCGAACTGACGTCCTTCGTCGACGACGTCTCCCAGGTCGACGCCGGCAAGGCGCGGCTGACGGTGCGCCACGTCGCCGCCGCACCGGCCGTGGACGTCCGGGCGGACGGCCGGACCGTCTTCACGGGGCTGGAGAACCCCGACCAGGACACCGCCGTGGTCGACGCCGGCACGGTCTCGGCCGAGGTGGTGCCGGCCGGCACCGACACCGTGGCGATCGGCCCCGCGGACCTCCGGCTCGAGGAGGGCGCGGACACCATCGTCTACGCCTGGGGCAGCGCGGCCGACAAGAACCTCGCGCCGGCGACCCAGACGCTCAGCGGCATGGAGTCGGCGCCGAAGGGCGTGCACGCGGGCGGCGGCGCCGCCGCGGCCGCGGCCTTCACCAACTCCTCGGACCAGTGGCAGGCCTGGGCGGCGGCGACCGGCGTGGTCACCCTCACGGGCGTGCTGGTGATCCGCCGGGCCGCGGGCCGGCGTGACTGACGCGGCACGGCGGCCCACCGGTCCCGTCGTGGCGGCCGCCGCCCTCGCGGCGGCCGTCGCGTTCGGCGCCGCCCCGTCGCCACCGCAGCCGTCACCGCGCGACTTCGGGCCGGCCCGGGCCGCTCCCGCCGCCGCGTCCGAGGGGCCCTCCCGTGCAGGCCCGGCGCGTTCCACTCCCCCACCGCGCACGAGTCCTCCCCGGCGCGTCCTGGTGCCCTCCGTGGGCCTCGACGCCCCGGTCCGCCCGGTGGGGGTCACCGGGGCGGGCGACCTCGCCGTTCCGTCCGATCCGTCCGTCGCGCGCTGGTACCGCTTCGGACCGGCCCTCGGCGGCGCCCGCGGTTCCTCGGTGCCGGCCGGGCACGTCGACGACGACACCGGGGAGTTCGCCGCGCTGTACGCCGTGGAGCCGGGCGACCGGGGCGAGGTACGGCGCGCCGGCGCCGGACCGGCCGCCCACCGCACCGTCGCGCGCGCGACGGTGCCGAAGGACGCGCTCGCGCCCTCGGTCCTCCGCAGGAGCGGGCCGCCGGTGCCGACCCTCATCACCTGTGCCCCTCCCTTCGTCCCCGAGGAAGGCGGCTACCGGGCCGACCTGGTCGTCACCGCGGCGCCGACGGGAGAGTGACGGTGTCACACGTCGACCCGGCGCACCTGGTGGAGCTGGTCCTGGGCAACGGCGCGTCGCCCGAGGACGCGCGCGCCCTGGAGCACATCGCCCGCTGCGAACGCTGCCGGGACGACCTGCGCCTGATGACCCGTCTGGTCGCCGCGGCCCGCTCGGTCGAGGAGGCGGACCTTCCCACCGCCCCTCCGGAACGGGTGTGGCGGCACCTCGCCCGGGAACTGGCCGACGACTCCGCCGCCGCGGCGAAGCCGCCCCGCGAACCGCCGACGGTCCCGGCAGGTCCGGACCGCCCGCTCCGCTCCCCGGGCGCCCCCGGGCGGCGGAGCGGCCTGGCGTGCTGCCTGCTCGCCGGCGTGCTGATCGCGTGGTGGCGCGGCCGCGGACGACCGCCCGGGGCGTACGGACCGGTGACGGGGCTCCCGCCCGGGCGGGAGGCGGGCCCGCGCCGTCTCAGCCGCCGACGAGGGCGACCAGTTTGACGAAGACCGGTACGGGGCCGGTCGTGAGGTCCACGGTGTCGTCGAGGTGTTCAGCCGGCGGTCGCCGGACAGGACGAAGAAGCCGTCGGCCCCGAAGGCGCGTTCGGCCGCCTCGGTCTGGCGGGCCGGGGCACCGGGGCGTCGTTCGGCATGGCGGGATGATGACAGGGGGGACTGACAACGCGGTCGGCTGCGCATCGGGCCGTCCCCGCGCGCTCGCCCGGCTCCGCCTCCGCGCCGCCCTTCAGACCCGGCGGAGCACCACCAGGACGACCAGGAGCACCGTCGCGCCCGCGCTCATGCCGTGGGCGACCACCCCGGTCAGCGGAAAGTGGCGTTCCGCCGTGCCGGTGGCCTGCGAGTGGCGGCCGGAGCCGGGCAGCCGGCGCAGCAGCATCATGAAGCCGAGGGCGGCCACGACGAGGACCGCGGCGCAGGCCGCCCACGCCGGGCCCCGAAGGCCGCCCAGGAGGTACGCGGTCCAGGCGGCCAGCCCGGTGACGGCGAGCGCCACGTGGCCGACCACCAGCCACAGCGGCAACCGCGTCACGCCGGGCGTGCGCTGGCGCAGGCCGCCGTGGCGGATCCAGACGGTGGCGAGGTGGGCGCCCAGGGCCGCGGTCAGCAGCCAGGCGCCCAGGACGACCATGCCCGTGTGTTCCCTTCCCCCTGCCCGGTGACGGTGCGCTGTGTCTCAGCGGACCCAGCACAGCGCACCCGGCGGGGGCGGACCGGACGTCCATTCAGGGATTCACCCGTTGGCGTGAACCATGTCGCTCGGGTCTGGCCAAGCGGGGCCCGGGGTGTCAGGCCAGGGACAGGACCGACGCCACCACCTGGCGCAGCAACGCCGTGGGGTCCGGCGCCGGTCCCGGGGCCCGCCACGCCACGAAGCCGTCGGGGCGCACCAGGACCGCCCCGCCGCACGTCACACCGTGGGCCTTCGCCCAGTCGGTGTCGTCGTTCTCGGGCAGCAGGTCGGCGTCCAGGGACTTGCCCACCCGGTACGGCGTCAGCGGGATCCGCATCTCGCCGGCCAGCCGCGTCGCCGCCTCGTGCCAGCCACTGGACTCCGTCGCGTCGCTGAGCAGGACGAGGGAGCGTTCGTAGAGGTCGAGCGTGGAGACGCGGTCGTCGCCGCGGAGCAGCCACAGGTGCGGGGCCCTGCTGCCGGGTTCGCCCGTCAGCGAGAGCTCCTCCGGGACCACCGGCGTCGCCGGGTCGGCGCCGACGACCGCGCCCCGGGGGTAGCGGTAGCCGAGGGCGACGTTGAGGATGCCGCGCTGCGGGCCGCCGCCGCCTCCGGCCGCCGGGGGCGGGGCGAAGCCGGGGTGGCTGTGCTCGGCGGAGCGGGCGGCGGCGCGGGCGCTGGTGGCCTCCGCGACCGGGCGGCGTTCGGCGTCGTAGGTGTCGAGGAGGCCGTCGCCGGCCCAGCCGTCGAGGACGGCGGCCAGCTTCCAGGCGAGGTTGTGGGCGTCCTGGATGCCGGTGTTGGAGCCGAACGCGCCGGTGGGGGACATCTCGTGGGCCGAGTCGCCGGCCAGCAGGACGCGGCCCGAGCGGTAGCTGCGGGCGACGCGCTGGGCGGCGTGCCAGGGGGCCTTGCCGGTGATCTCGACGTCGAGGTGCGGATCGCCGACCGCGCGGCGGATGTGGTCGGCGCAGCGCTCGTCGGTGAAGTCCTCCACCGTTTCGCCGTCCTCCGGGTGCCAGGGGGCGTGGAAGACCCAGTCCACGCGGTTGTCCACCGGGAGCAGGGCGCCGTCCGCGTCCGGGGCCGTGAGGTAGCAGACGATGAAGCGGCGGTCGCCCACGACGTCGGCGAGCCGGCGGGAGCGGAAGGTGATGCTGATGTTGTGGAAGAGGTCGCCGGGACCGCTCTGTCCGATCCCGAGCCGCTCACGGATGGGACTGCGGGGGCCGTCGGCGGCCACCAGGTAGTTCGCGCGGATCGTGGTGTGCTCGCCGGTCTCCCGGTTCCTGACGATCGCCGTGACCCCGTCGGCGTCCGTGTCGAACGACATCAGTTCCGTGCCGAAGCGCAGGTCGCCGCCGAGTTCGCGGGCGTGGGCGAGCAGTTCGGGCTCGAGGTCGTTCTGACTGCACAGGCACCACCCGCTGGGGCTGAACCGGGCGAGTCCGTTGCCCGGGTCGATCTTCCTGAACAGCCACTCCCCCGCGTCGCCGACCAGCGTCGGGGTCTGGAGGATGCCGTGGTTGTCGGCCAGCGTGGCGGCGGCCCGCCGGATGAGCGGCTCGGTGCCCGACACCCGGAACAGCTCCATCGTGCGGACGTTGTTGCCGCGCCCCCGGGGGTGGATGGAGGTGCCCGCGTGCCGCTCCACCAGGGTGTGCCGGACGCCGAGCCGGCCCAGGAAGACCGAGGTCGACAGGCCGACCAGGGAACCTCCGACGATCAGCACCGGGACGCGGTGGACCACGGGTCCCGATCGATCGGCTCTTTCTTTCATCGCTCGTTCCTCCATTGCGTCGGGCCTCGGTGGGGCCGTCGTCGAGTGCCAGGTCCCGTGACGTGCAGGGGCCGGGGCTTCATGCATGCCCCGTGACGCCTGCGGCGGCTCAGGCTTCACCCGCTTAACCCGTCTGGTTCGCGGTCCCCGCGGGAACGGCCCACGATCGTGCTTACGCGACCGGCGCATCCCGTCGCACACGGCATGCGCAGCGACGGTCGTACTCCCCCGTACACGAGGAAGTTCCCCCGAGAAGAGGTGGGCCGGATGACGGTCTCTCCCGTCGTGTCGTCGGATTCCGGATCGACGGATCCCGCAGTCATGGGTGCCGGGGCGACGGCCGCCGTGTCCGCGGACGCGGGCGGCGTCTCGATATCCGCGTTCGACGGATCCCGCGTGCGGGTCGTGCTGATGCTGGACATCCACGACGGCATGCAGCAGGAGTTCCTCGACGCCTACGAGCGCATCCGTCACCGGGTCGCGGCCGTGCCGGGTCATGTCAGCGACCAGCTGTGCCAGTCCCTGGAGAACCCGACGCAGTGGCTGCTGACCAGCGAATGGGAGAGCGCGGCGCCCTTCCTGGCATGGGTCAACAGCGACGAGCACCTGTCGACCGTCGAGCCCCTGCAGGACTGCGTCCGCGACACCCGTTCCCTGCGCTACAGCGTGCTGCGGGAGACCGCCTCCGACGGTGCGGGGGTGTCCGTGGCGGCCGGTGAGGCGCTGTGCGCCCCTCCCCGGGTGGGGGGCAACGTCGTCCGGCACGCCCTGACCTTCACCGTGCGGCCCGGCAGCGAGGCCAAGGTCGCCGAGCTGCTGTCGAACTACGCCTCCCCCGAGGCCCGGGTCGCCGAGAACACCCGGCTGCTGCGCACCTCGCTGTTCATGCACGGCAACCGGATCGTGCGGGCGGTGGAGGTGCAGGGCGATCTGCAGACCGCGCTGCGCCACGTCGCCCGGCAGCCCGGGGTGCGGGCGGTCGAGGAGGCCCTGAACCCGTACCTGGAACAGGACCGCGACCTGAAGGACCCGCACTCCGCACGCCGGTTCTTCACCCTGGCCGCGATGCCGGCCGTCCACCACGTGGCGTCCGCGACGGGGGCCGAGGCGCGCCCGCAGCGGTGTGCGCTGCTCTATCCGGTCCGGGCCGGCGCGGGCCCGGAGCTCGCCCGGCTGCTGGCGCGGCAGGACGCGTCCGCCGTGTACACCCCGGACGGTCCGGTCCTCGCGGCCACCGTCTTCCACCGCGACGACCTCGTCGTACGGCTGGTCGACGTGGCCGGTGACCCGGACGAGGCACCCGCGTTCGTCCTGGGGCTGCACGACCGCGGGGGATCCGCCGACGCGGCCGGTGTCGCGGTGGCCGAACGGCTGCTGGACACCGCCTCGGTCGGCATCGACGGGCCCCTGACGGACGCCGGCACGCTGTCGCGGCTGCTCGCGCGGGCCCGCATGACCCCGCTGACCGACCGGCGTTCGCTCCCCTCCTGACCCGTCGGCGCGCGGCCCGCCGGCCGGGCCGCGCGCCGGCCTCCCCCACCGCCTTCCGTCCTTCCGGAGTGACCGACATGACAGACCAGCAGGTACGCATCGTCTCCCTCGGCGACATCCCTCCCAACACGCGCCGCGGCGGAGACCTCCGCGCCCTTCTCACACCCACCACCGCCGGGTCGACCAGCGGTTTCATGGGCGTGGCCATCGTGCAGCCCGGCGACCGCATCGCCGAGCACTACCACCCCTACTCCGAGGAGTTCGTGTACGTCACCGACGGCACGCTCGAGGTGGACCTGGACGGGGCGCCGCACGCGCTCTCCGTCGGGCAGGGAGTGCTGATCCCGCAGAACGTGCGCCACCGCTTCCGCAACGTCGGCGACGCCGAGGCGAGGATCGTGTTCCACCTGGGGCCGCTGGCCCCGCGGCCGGAGCTCGGCCACGTCGACACCGAGGACGCGGAGGGCAACGCCCTGCCGCTCGACGGCCACGCGGGGTGCGCCGGGCACGGGCGTCCCGCCGCCGCGGCCGAGGCGGTGTCATGACGCGGCGACGGGTCGCCGTCACGGGCATAGGCGTCGTCGCCCCGGGCGGGATCGGCGTGCCCCGGTTCTGGGACCTGCTGTCCGAGGGCCGTACGGCGACGCGGCGCATCTCCCTCTTCGATCCGGCCGGGCTGCGTTCGCAGATCGCCGCCGAGTGCGACTTCGAACCGTCCGCGCTCGGGCTGGACCTCGCCACCGTGCAGCGGTGCGACCGGTACGTGCAGTTCGCGCTCGTCGCCGCCGCCGAGGCGGTGCGCGACGCGGAGCTCGACCCGGGCCGGCTGGACCCGTGGCGGGCCGGTGCCACGCTGGGCACCGCGGTGGGCGGCACGACCCGGCTGGAGCACGACTACGTCCTGGTCAGCGAGCGCGGCTCGCGGTGGGACGTGGACGACCGGCGGGCCGAGCCGCACCTGGAGCGGGCCTTCACCCCGGCGACGCTCGCGTCGGCCGTGGCCGAGGAGTTCGGCGTGCGCGGGCCGGTGCAGACCGTGTCCACCGGGTGCACGTCCGGTCTGGACGCGGTGGGGTACGCCTACCACGCCGTCGCCGAGGGACGCGTCGACGTGTGCCTGGCGGGGGCGGCGGACTCGCCGATATCGCCGATCACCATGGCCTGCTTCGACGCCATCAAGGCGACCTCGCCGAACAACGACGACCCGGCGCACGCCTCCCGGCCCTTCGACGCCGACCGCAACGGTTTCGTCATGGGCGAGGGCGCGGCGGTGCTCGTCCTGGAGGACCTGGAGCACGCCCGGGCCCGCGGCGCGGACGTGTACTGCGAGATCTCCGGCTACGCGACCTTCGGCAACGCGTACCACATGACCGGGCTCACCAAGGAGGGCCTGGAGATGGCGCGGGCGATCGACACCGCGCTGGACATGGCCCGGCTGGATCCCACCGCCGTCGACTACGTCAACGCGCACGGCTCCGGCACCCAGCAGAACGACCGGCACGAGACCGCCGCGGTCAAACGGTCGCTGGGCGAGCACGCGTACAGGACGCCGATGAGCTCGATCAAGTCCATGGTGGGCCACTCGCTCGGCGCGATCGGCTCGATCGAGCTGGCCGCGTGCGTGCTGGCGATGCACCACCAGGTGGTGCCGCCCACGGCCAACTACACGACCCCCGACCCCGAGTGCGACCTGGACTACGTGCCGCGCGAGGCCCGGGAGCGTCCGCTTCGGCACGTGCTGTCGGTGGGCAGCGGCTTCGGCGGCTTCCAGTCCGCCGTCGTACTCAGCGGTTCCGGTTCTGGTCCCGGCTTGGAAGGAGGGCCGCGATGAGCGGACGACAACGGCCCCGGCGGGCGGTCGTCACCGGCCTCGGTGTGGTGTCCCCGCACGGCATCGGGGCGGAGGCGCACTGGAAGGCGGTCGCGGACGGCACCAGCAGCCTCGGGCCCGTCACCCGGGAGGGCTGCGGGGACCTGCCGCTGAAGGTGGCGGGCGAGGTGCGCGGCTTCGACCCGTCGGAACTGATCGACGAGCGGTACCTCGTCCAGACCGACCGGTTCACGCACTTCGCGATGACCGCCGCGCAGCTCGCGCTCACCGACGCGCGGTTCGGCCGCGGTGACGTCGCCTCGCCGTACTCGGTGGGCGTGGTCACCGCGGCGGGTTCGGGCGGCGGCGAGTTCGGTCAGCGGGAGCTGCAGAACCTGTGGGGCCAGGGCTCGCGGTACGTCGGCCCGTACCAGTCGATCGCCTGGTTCTACGCGGCCAGCACCGGCCAGATCTCCATCAGCAACGACTTCAAGGGTCCCTGCGGTGTCGTCGCCGCCGACGAGGCGGGCGGTCTGGACGCCCTGGCGCACGCGGCACTGACCGTGCGGGGCGGCACCGACACGGTGGTGTGCGGCGCGACGGAGGCGCCGCTGGCCCCGTACTCGATCGTCTGCCAGCTGGGTTACCCCGAGCTGAGCCGGGCGGCCGAGGCGGACCGTGCCTACCGCCCGTTCACGCGGGGGGCCTGCGGGTTCGCGCCGGCCGAGGGCGGAGCCGTGCTCCTGGTGGAGGAGGAGGTCACGGCGCGCGAGCGCGGGGCCGAGGCGCGGGCGACGGTGGCCGGTCACGCGGCGACCTTCACCGGCGCCTCCCGCTGGGAGGAGTCGCGGGCCGGGCTGGCGCGGGCGATCGAGGGCGCGCTGGCGGAGGCCGGCTGCCGGCCCGAGGAGGTGGACGTGGTGTTCGCGGACGCCCTCGGGGTGCCGGAGGCCGACCGGGCCGAGGCACTCGCGCTCGCCGACGCCCTCGGGCCGCACGCGCGGCGGGTGCCGGTCACCGCGCCCAAGACCGGGACCGGGCGGGCGTACTGCGCGGCGCCGGTGCTGGACGTGGCGACCGCGGTGCTCGCCATGGAGCACGGGCTGATCCCGCCCACCCCGAACGTCTACGACGTCTGCCACGACCTGGACCTGGTGGCCGGCCGGGCCCGCCCCGCCGAGCCGCGCACGGTCCTGGTCCTCGGCCGGGGGCTCATGGGCTGCAACTCGGCGCTGGTCCTGCGACAGGGCGCGCCCACCGCCTGAGGACCGGCCGGACCCCACCCGACCCGAGCCATCACCATCCCGAGCGGGCGCCGCCCCGGTGCGCGCCGATCCGAGTGAAGGAGTACCTCGCATGACCGACCAAGTGGACTACCAGGTGACCGTCGAGGAACTGTCGGCGCTCATGAAGCGCACCGCCGGTGTGCACGTCGACCCGGTCACCCTCCAGCAGCAGGCCGACGCCGGGTTCGACACCTTCGGCCTGGACTCCCTCGGCCTGCTGGGCATCGTGGCCGAGCTGGAGAAGCGGTACGGGCTGGGCCTGCCGGAGCAGGCCGAGCGCTGCAAGACGCCCGCTGATTTCCTCGCGCTGGTCAACGGCGCCCTGAAGACGGGAGTGTGACATGGCAGGGCACACCGACAACGAGATCACCATCGCCGCGCCGATGTCGCTGGTCTGGGACATGACCAACGACATCGAGAACTGGCCCCGGCTGTTCAGCGAGTACGCCTCCGTGGACGTCCTCGAACGCGACGGCGACCGGGTCACCTTCCGGCTCACCATGCACCCGGACGAGGAGGGGCGGGTGTGGAGCTGGGTGTCCGAGCGCGTCGCCGACCCGGTGACCCGCACGGTGCGCGCCCACCGGGTGGAGACCGGTCCCTTCCAGTACATGAACATCGTCTGGGAGTACACCGAGACCGCGGAGGGGACCCGGATGCGCTGGGTCCAGGACTTCGCGATGAAGCCGGAGGCTCCCGTCGACGACGCCGGGATGACGGACAACATCAACCGCAACTCCCGTACGCAGATGGCGCTGATCCGGGACCGGATCGAGCAGGCCGCGGGCGAACGGCGGACCACCGCGGTGCTCGCCGACTGACACCGCCGAACCGACTGGCACCGACGAAGGGCACCTCCCCATGCACCACACCCTGATCGTCGCCCGGATGGCACCGGGCGCGGCACCGGACATCGCGAAGGTGTTCGCCGAGTCCGACCGCGGCGAGCTGCCCCACCTGGTGGGCGTCAACCGGCGCAGGCTCTTCGAGTTCGGCGACGGTGTGTACCTGCACCTCATCGAGAGCGACGACGACCCGGCCCCCACCATCGGCCGGCTGACCGGGCATCCGGAGTTCCGCCGGGTCAGCGAGCGGCTCGAGCCGTACGTGTCGGCGTACGACCCGGCGACCTGGCGCGGCCCCAAGGACGCGATGGCGCGCTGCTTCTACACCTGGGACCGGACCAGCGCCGGCTGACGCCGGTCCGCCGAGCGTCGAGCGTCGGGGCCGCCCGCCTTCCGCGGGCGGCCCCGACGCGTGTGCCGGAGGTACGCGCGGACCTCCGAGGGCGTCCGGGGGTTGCCCCGCCGGAACCGGTGGCCGCCGTGAGAAGCCCCACGTCAGGGCCTGCGGCGGTTCCGCACGCACTTCCGGTTTGATCTTCGTGACACACCAGCGCCCAGGAGCGCAGGGGGAGTTGCGCTGCGTCCGTGTCACCGCCCGGCACCCCCGCCGTGCCGGGTCCCCGCGGCGGCCGGACCACGGTCCGCCGCCCGCCGACCAGGAGAGAGGACGCACGTCGTGGGCCGATCCACCGCCCGCCGGCCCCACCGCGGATCCGCGCCGGGTGGTGACGGGCCGAGGCCCCGCGCCCGCGCGCGGCGGCGTCCGGTCCGCGTGGCCCTGACCGGCATCGCCCTCGGCGCCGTGCTGGCCGGTGCCGGCGCCGCCGTCGCCCACTGGCGCGACGGCCGGTCCGCGGTGACGGACGACCGGGCGGCCGACGTGACCGACGCGCCGGCGGCCGCCGGGCGGACGGCCGGCCCCCGGACCGCCGGCGGCCCGCCGTCCGCGGCCCTCGACGGCGGCGCCTCCGCGTCCCCGTCCGCCGGGGCCTCCCCGTCCCCCTCCGCCATCGCCGTCCCCGCGACCGGCCCCGGCACCTTCATCACGGCGCGGGCCGACGGCACGGCCGTGGGCAGCGGCAGCCGCGTCCGGCGGTACAAGGTGCTCGTCGAGGAGGGCATCGACATCAGGCCGGACGCGGCGGCGGCCGAGATATCCGACGTGCTCGCCGACCCCCGCGGCTGGACCCGCGACGGCACCGAATCCTTCCGGCTCGTCGGCTCGGGCCCCTACGACTTCGTGGTGAAGATCGCCACGCCCGGCACCGTCGACGAGATCTGCGGCGCCGCCGGTCTGCTCACCCGGGGCGAGGTGAACTGCAGCGTCGGCAAGGACGTCGTGGTCAACCTCAAGCGCTGGGTGCTCGGTTCCCCGGAGTTCGACGGCCCGATCGGCGACTACCGGGCGCTGATCATCAACCACGAGGTCGGCCACCGCATCGGCCACGGCCACGAGACCTGTCCCGGTCCCGGCCGTCCCGCCCCCGCGATGATGCAGCAGATCAAGGGCCTCAAGGGCTGCGTCGCCAACGCCTGGCCCCACGACCGCGACGGCGACTACCTGGGCGGGCCCCCGGTTCCCTGACCACGGCCGGCCCCGGGCGGCGGGCGGTCCGCGGGACAGGCGGCGGGTCGAGGGGCGATGATCGCCCCATGACCACCACACCCTCCTTCGACCCGCGCGCCCTGCTGGCGGCGAGCCGGCTCGGCGTGCTCGCGACGATCAGGGCGGACGGCCGCCCCCAGCTGTCCCCCGTCACCCCGTTCTACGACCCCGGGGCCGGCGTCGTCCGCGTCTCGACCCGCGAGGGCCGGGCCAAGACCGCCAACCTGCGCCGGGACCCGTGGGCCGCGCTGGAGGTGACCGCCCCGGACGGCAGGTCCTGGGCCACCGCCGAGGGGACGGCGGCCCTGACCGGACCCGGCACCGACCCGCACGGCCCGGAGGTCGAGGCGCTCGTGGAGTACTACCGGGCGGCCGCCGGGGAGCACCCGGACTGGGACGAGTACCGCGCGGCCATGGTGTCCGACCGCCGGGTGCTGGTCACGATCACCGTCGACCGGGTCTACGGGGCCGATCTCGGCTGAGCGGGACGGGGCGGCGGGCCGGTCCGATTCTCACGCCGGAACGGTGATCGATCCGGCCGCCGTTCGCGTACTTCCTGGCGTACGAGTCCCACGCGTCGCCCTGGAGGCATCATGCGGCTGTCCCGCGGCAGGATCGGAGTCGTCGTCCTGTTCGCCGCGATGACCCTGACCCTCACCGCCCTGGCCTTCCCGGCCCTGCTCGGTCTGGACGGGCCCGACGGCGGTCAGGACCGCGTCGTCGCGAGCACGAGGTACGGTCCGCTCACCGAGGCCGACCGCGACTTCGTCGTCAAGGTCCGGGCCGCCGGGCTGTGGGAGTACCCGCTGGGCGAGACGGCCATGCGGCGCGGGACGACCGAGGAGATGCGGACGGCCGGCGAGCACCTGGTCGTCGGGCACGCCGGCCTCGACGCGATGTGCCGCGAGATCGCCCCCGAGCTGGGCATCACCCTGCCCAACGAGGCCTCCCCGCAGCAGCGGGGCTTCGTGGCGGCCGTCGACGCCGAGAGCGGCGAGGAGTTCGACTCCGCGGCGGTCAACATCATGCGCGTGACGCACGGCCAGATCTTCCCGGTCATCGCCAGGATCCGGGCCACCACCAAGAACACGCTCGTGCGGCAGCTGGCCGACCTGGCCAACGACACCGTCCTGGACCACATCACGGTCCTGGAGAGGACCGGACTGGTCGAGTACGACCGGGTCACCTTCCAGCAGACCGGCCTGGCGAAGCTCCCGAAGGAGAAGGTCACCCCGCCCCCGCCCCGGCCGGGAGAGCCGGTCCTGGTGCTCAGGCCGCGCCCCGACCTGGACGTGAACACGGCCTCGCCGGCACCGACGCCGTCCCCGGCGGCCCCCTGACCGCGTCCGCGGGCGACGGCGGGGGCGCCGGCCCTCTCCACGCCGGTGACGCGGGAGGAGGCGGCCGCGTGCCGGCGGGCGGGGCAGCCGGTGGTCCCGGGCGGTCAGACCCGGGTCCACGCGGTGCGGTCGCGCGCCGCCGCGTGCAGGGCCTCCACGTCCGCCGGCTTGAGGACCCCGCCCGGGCGGGCCAGGCCCGGCAGCTCCTCGGCCGTGAGGACGCGGACCCCGCGCGGCGGGACGGTGACCTCGACGCCGGCCGGGTCGACGAGGACCAGGACCGGACGGACCTCGGCGGTCAGGGCGTAGGACGCGCGGCCGGCGTCGGCGCGGACCCGGTCCAGCAGGGGCCACGGCGTGCGGCGGCCCAGCGTGACCAGCGGGTCGGCGAGCCGGACCCGCTGCCTTCGGGCGGGCAGCACGTGGACGGCGAAGAGGCCGCCGGGCCCGATCACCAGGTGGTGGATGCGGTCGCCGCCGGGCAGCGGGACGGAGTGCAGGGTGTGCCAGCCGGCGCGGTCGAACCGGTCGAGGACCTGCCCGGTCAGCTGCTCGGCCGCCAGCTCCCGGCGGCGCGGGTCGCGGCGCAGCCGGTGCGCCGGGCCGGGGGCGCGGTCCAGGGCGACCAGGAGCGCCTCGCCGGGCCGGTTGGGGGCGAGGTCGTCGTCCGGGTGGAGGGAGAGCCGGGCCAGCTCGGCGGGGGTGGGGACCGGGGGCGGGCCGACGGTGACGGGGCCGGTGACGAAGGGCGCCAGGGCGTCGAGCACCTCGTCCTCGCACGCGTCGTCCAGCAGGCTGACCCGGGCCGCCTCACGGTCGTACCAGGCGATGTCCCGGCCGTCCGCGAGGCGGACGTGGAGCCGCTCCCGGCCGTGCCACCGGGTCGGTACGACGCGCAGTCCGCTCATGCACCATCACCCCAGGACCATGGGACCAGGAGGGTGCTCCGGGGGCAAGAGCGGGCTACCGTTGCACAGGAGCGGGGCAGGCACCCGGGCGGGATGGGGAGGCGCGTTGCGTACCCGTGGCATGGGATCCGACGTACCGGCGCCGAGCAGGCCGTGGGACGAGATCGTGCCCGGACTGTGGATGGGCGGGCACGAGTTCAGGCGGCGGGGCGGGCAGCTGGAGCCCGCCGTGGTGCGGGACGAGTTCGACCTCGTGCAGACCCTGCTCAGGCTGACCGGTCACGGCCCGGACCCGGGCGTCGGGCACCAGGTGTGGCCGATTCCCGACGGACCGCTGGACGGGACGCAGCTCGCGGGGGTGATCCGGCTGGCCCAGGCCGCGGACGAGGCGCTGGACGCGGGCCGCAGGGTCCTCGTCCGCTGCCGTCACGGGTACAACCGCTCCGGGCTCGTGGTCGCCCACGTCCTGATGCGCCGGGGCCGCGACGCCGAGGAGGCGATGCGCCTGATCCGGGCCCGCCGCTCGCCGTGGGCACTGCACAACGAGCTGTTCGCGGAGTACCTGCGGGCCGGTCTGGTGACCGCCCGGCTGCTCGAGGAACTGGCCGAGTAGCCCGGCACGCGGCCGGGCAGGCAAAATGGACTCCCGTACGAACGAGGGTGCGGGGCCACCGACGATCACCGAACCGCAGGAGTGCCGTGCTCCCCAGCCGCCGTGGGCGCCCGGCCCGTGTCCCCGCCGCCTGCGTACTGCTGCTGGCGGCCTCGGCGACGGTCGCGGGCTGTGGTGACACGGGCGGACTGCGGAGCGCGGGCGCCGCGCCGACCGCGGTCAGCCCCCTCCGGCTGTGGCCGGACCTGACACCGGCGTCGTCCCCGGCCTACGACATCGGCGAGGTGGACCACGAGGTCGTCGAGGGCGTCGCCGTGCCGGGCGGCGACATCCGCCGGGCGGACCCGGTGGCCGCCGTGCGGGCGGAGATCGCCGCGCACCCGGACGACTACGCGGGCGGCAAGGCCCCGTACCGCGAGACGGCCCGCCGCATGGCCGACTGCGGTGCGGCCGGCGGGAGCGCCCGCTGCCCCGTGCTCCGGCCGTACTACCGGGACCTGACCGGCGACGGGCGCCCCGAGATGACGCTGGGCTTCCGGCTGCTGCCCGAGAAGATGACCGCCGTGCGCGTCTACAGCGTGGAGAAGGGCCGGCTCGTGCGGGTCATGTCCTACGAGGACGCCGTGAGCGCGGTCGAGCTGGCCGGGCGGTCGGTGATCGTCCGGTCCCCGTCGGAGGTGGCGGGCTACGAGTACCGGCTCCAGTGGACCTGGGACCCCGACCAGGACGCGATGCTCCTCACCCGCGACGAGATGCTGCGCGCCGGTGACGGAGCGGGCGCGGAACGCCCCTCCCCCTCCCCGTCGGCGGGCACCCGGTGAGGGCCGCCCTCCCGCGGTGGGCCGGCCCGCTCGCCCTGAAGGCCGGCGTCTTCATCACCGTGATGTGCTGCGCGCTCGCCGCGCTGCTCGGCGTCCTGGTGCACGTCTCGGTGACCGACCAGACCGTGGGACAGGCCCGCGAGGCCGCCCTGACCCGGCTGCGGGAGGCGACGACGGCGTACGAGGCGGGGGACCCGCTGCGCCGGGGCGCGGGCGTCGATCCGCCGGGGCTGCCGTCCTCGCTGCGGGAGCTGGCCGTCTCCGGCCGGCGCGGCACGATGGTCGACGATCACGACGGGCGCCCCACGATGTGGGCGGCGGGCCCGGCCGACGGCGGCCGGGTCCTCGCGGTGCGGATCGACCACTCCCAGGGCGAGCGCACCATCGACGGCCTGGACCGGGCGATCGTGTGGTCGTCGGGGCTGGCGATCGGGGCGACGCTGGTGGTGGGGGCGTTCGCGGTGACCCGGGTGACGCGCCGGCTGCACACGACGGCGCGCGTGGCGCGGCGGATCAGCGCCGGCGACCTCGACGCGCGGGTCAGCGACCCCCGGACGAAGGATCCGACGCGTCCGCAGGACGAGGTGGCCTCGGTCGCCGCCGCGCTGGACTCGATGGCGGCGTCGCTGCAGGGCAAGCTGCTCGCCGAGCAGCGGTTCACCGCGGACGTGGCGCACGAGCTGCGCACCCCGCTGACCGGGCTGCACGCGGCGGCCGAGCTGCTGCCGCCGGGCCGCCCGACCGAGCTGGTGCGCGACCGGGTGGCCGCCCTGCGCACGCTCACCGAGGACCTGCTGGAGATCTCCCGGCTGGACACCGGGCGGGAGCGCCTGGAGGCGGATCCGGAGGAGCTGGGCGCGCTGGTCCGGCGGGTCGTGCGGGGCTCCGGCACCGACGCGCGCGTGGACGTCGTACGGGACGCGCGGGTGGAGACGGACCGGCGGCGGCTGGAGCGGGTGCTCGGCAATCTCGTCGCCAACGCCGACCGGCACGGACGGGCGCCGGTGGTGGTCACCGTGGACGGCCCGGTGATCTCCGTGCGGGACCACGGGGACGGCTATCCGGAGTACCTCCTCGCGCACGGACCGCAGCGGTTCCGCACCGAGAGCGGCACGAAGGGACACGGACTCGGGCTGACGATCGCGCTCGGGCAGACGGAGGTGCTCGGCGCGCGGCTGGAGTTCGCCAATCCGCCCGACGGCGGGGCGCTGGCGACCCTGACGCTGCCTCAGCGGCCCTGACCGGCACGCCTTTCCCGTTCCTTCCCCGATGGCGCAGTGCGACGGGCGGCCCCCACCCGCCGCTCCTAATGTGGCGGTTAGTCACCTTCGACCACGTCGGCACCTTCGACCGCGTCGGCGCCCTCGCCTCCCGGGAGGTACCCATGCCGCTGCTGATCCCCCGCTCCCCCCTGACCCGGCGCATCGCCGTGACGGCCGTCGCCGTCGCCGTCACGCCCGCCGTCGCGGACGACGGCCGGGACGGCGGGGCCCCCGCCTCCGGCAGCGCCACCGGCAGCCCCGCCGGGAACGGCGACGGGAACGGGCAGGACGGCCGGCAGCAGGGCGACCGCCTGGGCCGCGTCACGGCCGAGCGGCTCGCCCTGCGCACCTCGCCGACCCGCGGCTTCGAGGTCCTCCGGTACGACCGCCGGGGCGAGACCGTCCACATCCACTGCAAGCCCTCCGGCGACACGGTGCAGGGCGACCCGCGCCGGCACCTCCTCGCGGACGGCACCTGGGCCCGGGGCGCGGCCCGCTGCATCGAGAACATCGGTCCCGCGCCGCGCTGGTGCTGACGCCACCGGCCCGCGCACCGCACCATGTGGGTAAATACCGGACATGACCAAGGCCGGAACCGAGACCGGAATCACCGTGGCACAGGCGGACACCCCCGCTCCCGCCGCCCGCCTCCCCCGGCGCCGTGGCATCGAACTCGCCCTCATCGTCATGGCCGTCCTGCTGTCGGTGTTCGGCTACTGCAACGTCGGCCTCGCCCAGCAGGGCGCCCTGCCGCCCGGCGCCGCGGGCTACGGCGCCGGGCTCGGGGTGCTCGCGGTCCTCGCGCACCTGGCGGTACGGCTGCGCGCCCCCTGCGCCGATCCGCTGCTGCTGCCCATCGGCGTGCTGCTCAACGGCCTCGGCCTGGTGCTGATCTACCGGCTCGACCTGGAGACGCCGGGCGACCGGGCGGCCCCGGCCCAGCTGGTGTGGTCCACGCTGGGCGTCGCGCTGTTCACCGTCGTCGTCCTGCTCCTGCGCGACCACCGCGCCCTCCAGCGCTACGCCTACGTCTGCGTCGCTGCGGCCCTCGTCCTGCTCACCGCGCCGATCCTGTTCCCGGCCGTGAACGGCGCCCGCATCTGGATCCGGGCCGGGGACTTCTCCATCCAGCCCGGCGAGTTCGCCAAGGTGCTCCTCGCCGTGTTCTTCGCCGCGTACCTGGCCGCCAACCGCAGCGCCCTGGCGTACGCGGGCCGCCACGTGTGGCGGCTGCAACTGCCCACCGGCCGGGTGCTCGGCCCGATCGTCGCCGTGTGGCTGGTCAGCGTCGGCGTCCTGGTCCTGGAGCGCGACCTCGGCACCTCGCTGCTGTTCTTCGGCCTGTTCGTCGTCCTGCTCTACGTCGCCACCGGCCGCACCGGCTGGATCGCCGTCGGCCTGCTGCTGGCCTCGCTCGGCGCGGTCGCCGTGGGCTGGCTGGAGCCGCACGTGCACAGCCGGGTGGAGGACTGGCTGCACCCGTTCGCGTCGATCGAGGCCGGAAGGGGCGCCAACCAGCTCGCCCAGTCGCTGTTCGCCTTCGCCGCGGGCGGGGTGACCGGCACGGGCCTCGGTCTCGGGCACTCCGTGCTGATCGGTTTCGCCGTCAAGTCGGACTTCATCCTGGCGACGGCCGGGGAGGAACTGGGCTTCCTCGGCCTGACCGCGATCTTCCTGCTGTACGCGCTGCTGGTGGAGCGCGGCTTCCGGGCGGGTCTCGCCGCCCGCGACCCGTTCGGCCGGCTGCTCGCGGTCGGCCTCTCCTCGATCGTGGCGCTCCAGGTGTTCGTCATCGCGGGCGGCGTGACCGGGCTGATCCCGCTGACCGGCATGGCGATGCCGTTCCTGGCCCAGGGCGGCTCGTCGGTGGTCACCAACTGGGCGATCGTGGCGCTGCTGATCCGGGTCAGCCACGCGGCCCGCAGCCTGGGCGACGGGCGGTCGGCGCCGTGAGCGGGGAGGGGCCGCGGTGACCCGGCACATCCGGCACGCCGCCGCCTTCTGCGCCCTGCTGCTGGTCGCCCTGGTGGTGAACGCCGCCCGCGTGCAGATCGTCCAGGCGCCGGAGTACGACGACAACCCCGCCAACCGCCGCCCGGACATCGCCCGTTACCAGCAGCCGCGCGGCGACATCCTGGTCGGCGGCGAGCCGGTCACCGGCTCCCGGGACACCGGCGAGCACCTGCGCTTCGAACGGACGTACGCGAACGGCCCGATGTACGCGCCGATCACCGGCTTCGCCTCCCAGGTGTACGGGACGACCCTGCTGGAGCACGCCGAGGACGGTCTGCTGTCCGGCGCCGACCCGATGCTCGCGCCGCTCCCGCTGTGGAACGACGTCACGGGTGTCCGCAACCCGGGCGGCGACGTGGTGACGACGATCGACGGGGCCGCGCAGCGGGCGGCGTTCGAGGGGCTCGGCGGGCGCAAGGGGGCGGTGGCCGCGATCGAGCCGTCCACCGGGCGGATCCTGGCGCTGGTGTCCGCCCCGTCGTACGACCCCCAGCTGCTCTCCGGCAACAGCACGGCCGCCACCCGGACCTGGGAGCGGCTGAACGACGACCCGGACAAGCCGATGCTCAACCGGGCGGTGCGCCGGACCTACCCGCCGGGCTCGACGTTCAAGGTGGTCACCGCGGCGGCGGCGCTGGACGCGGGCGTGGTCCGGGACCTCGACGCGCCGACCCGCTCCCCCGACCCGTACACGCTGCCCGGAACGCGGACGCGGCTGACGAACGAGGGGGAGGGGTGCCGGGACGCCTCGCTGCGGGAGGCCTTCGAGTGGTCCTGCAACACGGTGTTCGCCAAGCTCGGCGTGGACGTGGGCGTGGCGGGCATGGCGGCGACGGCGGAGGCGTTCGGCTTCAACGACGACGGGCTGCGCGTCCCCTTCTCGGTCGCGCGGAGCACCTTCGACACCTCGGTGGACCGGGCGCAGCTCGGGCTGTCGTCGATCGGCCAGTACAACACGCGGGCCACCCCGCTCCAGATGGCGGTGGTGGCGGCCGCGGTGGCCGACGGCGGGCAGGTGCGGGCGCCGTACCTGGTGGAGCGGACGGTGCGGGCGGGCGGCAGCGTGGTGGCGACGGCCGGGTCGCGGCCCGCCCGGCAGGCGATGAGACCGTCGACGGCCGAGCGGCTGAAGGAGCTGATGACCGGGGTGGTGGAGGACGGCACCGGCGCGAACGCGGCGATTCCGGGTGCCACGGTCGGCGGCAAGACCGGCACCGCCCAGCACGGCGTCGGCAACTCGGGTACTCCGTACGCCTGGTTCGTCTCCTGGGCGCAGGACGACCGGGACCCGGAGCCGAAGGTCGCGGTGGCCGTGGTGGTGGAGGGCTCCCCGGGCGGAGGGGAGGTCATCAGCGGGGGCGGGCTGGCGGCGCCGATCGCGCGGGCGGTGATGGAGGCGGTGCTCGCTGGATGAGACGGGGGTACCGGCTCGCCGGCGGCCCGACCTACCGTTCGGTACATGTCTGACACCACGTACGAACTCGCGCAGGTCAACATCGCCCGCCTCAAAGCCCCCTTGGACTCACCGCGGTTGAAGGACTTCGTGGACGGGCTCGATCCCGTGAACGCCGACGCGGACGCCGCCGACGGCTTCGTGTGGCGGCTGCAGGGCGAGGCGGGGGACGCGACCGACGTCTCCGTCTTCGGGGACTCCTGGCTGATCGTCAACATGTCGGTGTGGCGGGACGCGAACGCCCTGACGGCGTTCATGTACCAGGGGCGGCACCGGGAGATGCTGGCCCGGCGCAGGGAGTGGTTCGAGCGGGTCGCCGAGGCGATGGTGACCCTGTGGTGGGTCCCGGCGGGCCACCGGCCGACGGTCGCGGAGGCGGAGTCACGCCTGCTCCACCTGCGCACGCACGGACCGACGCCGTACGCCTTCACCCTGCGGACCTCGTTCCCGGCGGAGGCCTCGACGCCGGTGGCGGCCGAGGTGCCGGAAGGGCTGGGCTGCTCGGCCTAGGGACCTGAGCACCCCTCACTTCTTTACTCGCGGTCAACAAGTTCCGCCCAGGGGATTGACGAGCTTGCTGACAGGCAGTCTCATAAGACGAGTGAGTGACCGCGGGTAACACGAAGAGGTGGGACAGCCATGACGACCCTGACGGAAGCCGACGCGCTCGACGGTCTGCGCGACGCGCTCGGCCTGCTCAAGGACCGGGAGCAGGTGGCCGAACGGCTCCTCGACTCGTCCGCCAAGCACTCCTTCGACCCGGACAAGGAACTGGACTGGGACGCGCCCTTCGAGGAGGGCAAGTGGTTCTGGCCGCCGGAGCTGGTGTCGCTGTACGACACCCCGATGTGGAAGCGGATGAGCGAGGAGCAGCGCATCCTGCTCTCCCAGCACGAGTCCGCGGCGCTCGCCTCGCTCGGCATCTGGTTCGAGCTGATCCTCATGCAGCTGCTGGTGCGGCACATCTACGACAAGGCGGCGACGAGCGCGCACGTGCGGTACGCGCTCACCGAGATCGAGGACGAGTGCCGGCACTCCAAGATGTTCGCCCGGCTGATATCCCGCGGTGAGACCCCGTGGTACCCGGTCAGCCCGGTCCACCAGCACCTGGGCCGCCTGTTCAAGACGATCTCCACCACGCCCGGCTCCTTCACCGCCACGCTGCTCGGCGAGGAGGTCCTGGACTGGATGCAGCGGCTGACCTTCCCGGACGAGCGGATCCAGCCGCTGATCCGGGGCGTCACGCGCATCCACGTCGTGGAGGAGGCCCGGCACGTGCGCTACGCCCGCGAGGAGCTGCGCCGCCAGATGGTGACGGCCCCGAAGTGGTCGCAGGAGTTCACCCGGATCACCTCCGGCGAGTTCGCCCGCGTCTTCTCCGTCGCCTTCGTCAACCCCGAGGTCTACGCGAACGTCGGCCTGGACAAGCGCGAGGCCATGGCCCAGGTCAAGGCCAGCGGCCACCGCAAGGAGATCATGCAGACCGGCGCGAAGCGCCTGACCGACTTCCTGGACGACATCGGCGTCCTGCGCGGAGTGGGCCGCCGTCTGTGGAAGTCCTCGGGCCTGCTGGCGTAGCCCCGCAGCCGGCCCCCTGCGCTGCGGGCGGCCGCGCCTCTGCCCGTGCCGCCCCTGGGAGGCGCCCCCAGGGGCGGCGCGGGTGGGCGGTGGGGCCCCCGCGCGGGCGCAGCCGGGCGTGGGGGAGGCGCCCCGGCAGCGCCGGGCCGCGGGACACGCCCCGCCGCACCCGACGGCACGTTTCGGACACCGCCCGCTCCCCCGCCCCCCTGAGCCGCGCCCGGCGGAGCGATTACGCTGCGGTCCATGACCCCGCAGGCCCCCACCCCCGCCTACCGCCGGCTCAGCGTCGAGGAGCGCCGCGGCCAGCTGCTCGACGCCGCGCTCGCCCTCTTCGCCCACCGGCCGCCGCAGGAGGTCTCCCTCGACGACGTCGCGGAGCAGGCCGGGGTCTCGCGCCCACTGGTGTACCGGTACTTCCCCGGCGGCAAGCAGCAGCTCTACGAGGCCGCCCTCAGGTCGGCCGCCGACGAGCTGCGGCAGTGCTTCGACGAACCCCGCGAGGGACCGCTGCTGACCCGGCTGTCCCGCGCCCTGGACCGCTACCTGGCCTTCGTCGACCAGCACGACACCGGCTTCAGCGCCCTGCTGCGGGGCGGCAGCGTGGCCGAGACCTCGCGGACGTCGGCCATCGTGGACGGCGTGCGCCGGGCCGCCGCCGAGCACATCATGAGCCACCTGGAGGCCGCCGGCCCCGGCCCCCGGCTGCGGATGACCGTGCGGATGTGGATCACCGCGGTGGAGGCGGCCTCGCTGATCTGGCTGGACGAGGGCAAGCAGCCGCCCGTCGACGAGCTGCGGGACTGGCTCGTGGAGCAGTTCCTGGCCGTGCTGTCGGTCACCGCGCGGCGCGACCCGCAGACCGCGGCGCTGGTCGGGGCGCTGGCGGAGGATGTCTGACACTGGTGCCGTGAAGAGCGAAGACACCCCCTTCGAGGGCGGCCCCATGGACGGGCGCGTGCTGCCGGTCCTGGTGGGACCGACCGGGCACCCGCCGAAGACGTACCGCATCCCCGTACCGGCCCCGGACGGCGGGCCGCCCACCGTGCTCGTCTACCGGCGCGTGCCGCGCTCGGCCGGGGGGAAGGTGTTCGCCCGCTGGAAGTACGTGCACGACCCCGAGGGGGGAGCGAGGACCCGCCTGCGCTGGCCGTGGTCCCGTCCGGACGCCACGCCGGGCGGCAAGCCGGACGACGCCGACGGGTGACGTCGTTGCGCCGAACCGCGCACATTCGACGCGCGGATTCCGGAAGACGGCCCGATGCTCGCGGTGCGGAGCGGACGAAGGTGCCGCCGCACCGGAGGTGACAACGTGTCAGGAAGGCTTCTCCGTCTGGTCTGTACGGCGGCGGTGACGGCGGGGATCGCCCTCGCGCCCGTGCCCGCCGGGGCGGAACCCGCCCCCGCGCCGGGCGAGCGTTCCGTGGCCGAGCTGCTGACGGACCTTCAGGGTCTGTACCGGGAGGCCGAGAAGGCCACGGAGGCCTACAACGGCACCGAGGAGAAGCTGACGAAACAGCGTGCGAAGGTGCAGCGGCTGGAGACCGAGCTGGCCAGGACCCGGCTGTCCCTGAGCGAGGGCCGTGGCGCGGTGGGCCGGCTGGCCCGGCAGCAGTACCAGAACAGCGGCGGCCTCTCCCCCTACCTGCGGCTGCTGCTGGCCCGCGATCCCCAGCACGCGCTCGACCAGGGGCACGTGATCGGGCGGCTGGCCCGGGAGCGCGTCGGAACGGTGGACCGCCTGGCCGACCACGAGAAGAAGGCCGACGACCTGGCCCGCCGGGCCCGCGAGGCCCTCGACGAGCAGGTCGCCCTCGCCGAACGGCAGAGGAAGGACCGGGACGGCGTACGCGTGCGGCTGCGCGCCGTGGAGGAACTGCTCGCCTCGCTCAGCGCCGAACAGCTGGCCGAACTGGCCGCCGCCGAGGAGAAGGGCGTGGCCGAGGCCCAGGAGCGGTTCCTGGCGTCCGGCGCGACCGGCGACGACGGCAGGCCGTCCGCGGAGGGCGACCGGGCGGTGCGCTTCGCGGTGGAGCAGCTCGGCAAGCCGTACCAGTGGGGCGCGGAGGGCCCGGCGTCGTACGACTGCTCGGGGCTGACCTCCGTGGCCTGGGAGCGGGCCGGGACGCCGATCCCGCGGACCAGCCAGGAACAGTGGGCGCGGCTGAAGCGCGTCCCGCTGGACCGGCTGCGCCCCGGCGACCTGGTCGTCTACTTCCCCGAGGCCACCCACGTGGCGATGTACGTCGGCGACGGCCTGGTCGTCCAGGCCCCGCGGCCGGGTGCCGAGGTCAAGGTGTCACCGATCGCGGCCAACCCGGTGCTGGGCGCCGTACGGCCCGATCCCCTGGGGAGGCCTCTGCCGCGGTACACGCCGCCGAGGCTCCCGGCAGGGGCGGCGGGAGGATCCGACGAGGGGTACGCCGCGGCTCACGCGCCGGCCGCGCCGGAGACCTCCATCAGGTAGGCCTCGGTCTTCTTCGGGTCGTAGAAGAAGTTCTCGAAGTCCGCCGGGTTGTTGAACCCGTTGGCGAAGCGGTCGGCGACCGGCTGGAGCTGGCCGGCCGCGCCGATCAGGTTCAGGACGTGCTCGGGCGGCGGGGCGAGCATGGTGTTCGTCCACTTGGTGACGTGCTGGGCCGTCTCCCAGTAGCGGTCGAAGGTCTGCTGCATCCAGGCCTCGTCGAACTCCTTGTCGCCGTGCTCGAGGATCGAGGCGAGGTAGGAGGCGGCGCACTTGGAGGCCGAGTTGGAGCCCTGCCCGGTGATCGGGTCGTTGGCGACGACCACGTCGGCGACCCCGAGGACCGCGCCGCCGCCGGGGAGACGGCCGATGGGGTTGCGGACGGTGGGGGCGTAGCGGCCGGCGAGGGTCCCGCCGGCGTCGGTCAGCTCGACCTTGGTGGCCCGCGCGTACTCCCAGGGGAGGAACTTCTCCATGAGTTCCAGGGTCAGGGAGAGGTGCTCCGAGGGGTCCTTCACGTCCTTGAAGACGTCGAGCGGGCCGCCGGGTATGCCCTCCCAGAACAGGATGTCGGCGCGGCCGGAGGTGGTGACGGTGGGCATGATGAACATCTCGCCGACGCCGGGCACCAGGTTGCAGCGGACGGCCTCCGTGTCCGGGTGCTCCGGACGCGGGCCCAGTCCGTGGACGTAGGCGACGGCGAGGGCGCGCTGTGGCGTGCTGTACGGGGAGCGGGAGGCGTCCCGGCCGAACATCTGCACCAGCTCGCCCTTGCCGGCGGAGACGAGGACGAGGTCGTAGGCGCGGGAGAAGTAGTCCAGGTCGCCGACGGCCACGCCGTGGATGACGAGCTGGCCGCCGCGCTGCGCGAAGGTCTCCATCCAGCCGGCCATCTTCACCCGCTGGTCGACCGACTGCGCGAAGCCGTCGAGCCGGCCCAGCCAGTCGATCGCCCGCTGCGAGGGGCCCGGGTCGAAGGAGCCGGGGGCCGCCACCGAGACGCCGAGTCCCTGGATCTTCGGGGCCTGGGACTCCCAGAAGTTCAGCTGGAGATCGCGCTCGTGCTGGAGTGCCGTGTGGAACATGCACTGCGTCGACATGACCCGGCCCGTGCGGATCTCGTCCGCGGTCCGGTTGGACATCAGGGTGACCTCGTAGCCGTGCGACTGGAGGCCGAGGGCGAGCTGGAGACCGGACTGGCCGGCTCCGACGACGAGTATCTTCCGCATGCGGGGTTACGTCTCCTACTCGGGGGTTTCGTCGAGCGCGTGGCCCACGAGGGACAAGAGGGTCTCGATGGCCGAGATCCGGCGGCGCGCATCCATGATCATTACAGGTATGTGCGCGGGGATCGTCAACGCCTCCCGCACGTCCTCCGCCTCGAACCGCTCGCTGCCGTCGAAGTGGTTCACCGCGACGACGTACGGCAGTCCGCAGCTCTCGAAGTAGTCCAGCGCCGGGAAGCAGTCCTTCAGGCGGCGGGTGTCGGCCATGACGACGGCGCCGATCGCGCCGCGCACCAGGTCGTCCCACATGAACCAGAACCGCTGCTGGCCCGGCGTGCCGAACAGGTAGAGCACCAGGTCGTCGTCGAGCGTGATGCGGCCGAAGTCCATGGCCACGGTGGTGGTGACCTTGTCCGGGGTGGCGGTGAGGTCGTCGGTGTCCTCGCTCGCCTCGGTCATCAGTGCCTCAGTCTGCAGAGGCGTGATCTCCGAGACGGCGGTGACCAGCGTGGTCTTGCCGACGCCGAAGCCGCCCGCCACGACGATCTTCGTCGCGATCGGCGCACGGGTGCGGTCCGTCTGCCAGGGCTGCAGGGTCTCGTCCGGGTCGACGAGGGGGGAGACGCCGTAGGCGGCGGCGTCAGAGACGACGGAGTCCACTGAGCACCCTTTCGAGCAGAGCGCGGTCCGGGCGGCCCGTGCCATGGCCGGTTCCGGTGCCGTACACACGGATCTTTCCCTGGTCCGCGAGGTCGCTGAGGAGCACGCGGACCACGCCGAGCGGCATCTTCAGCAGCGCGGCGATCTCGGCCACCGTACGCATACGGCGGCACAGTTCGACGATGGCCCGCATCTCCGGCATCACGCGGGAGGTGAGACCGCCGTTGGTCAGTTCTTTCCGCTCCGCGGCCGCTTCGAGCGCGGCGGTGCCCGCGGTGGCGCCGACGAACGTCTCGACGAGCAGGACGTGGCCGAAGCGGGTGCGGCCGCCGGTGAGCGAGTAGGGGCGGACGCGGGCGGGCCTGCGGTCCGCGCCGCGCACGGGGAGGCTCTTCGGGTGCTTCGGCTTCCTGCCGGGATCACTGCTCATCGGGCGCCCTCCGTCGACTCGGACTCCAGCGACTTCCGCAGTTCGCTGCGGAGTTCGGGGGTCAGGACGTGGCCGGCGCGGCCGACGAACAGCGCCATGTGGTAGGCGAGGACGCTCATGTCGGCGTCCGCGGAGCCGTGCACACCGAGCAGCGAGCCGTCGCTGATGGACATCACGAACAGGCTGCCCTCGTCCATGGCGACCATCGTGTGCTTCACGTTGCCGAAGTCCATCAGCCGGGCGGCGCCGACGGTCAGGCTGCCCACGCCGGAGACGACGGTGGCGAGGTCGGCTGCGGAGCCGCGCGGGCCGGTGCGCCGCTCGCCCCGCGCCACCCGGGCCTCCTCGTTCCTGTCCTGGTCGGAGGAGAGCAGGAGCAGGCCGTCGGAGGAGACCACGGCGACGGACAGGATGCCGGGGACCTCCTCGACGAGGTTGGTCAGCAGCCAGTGCAGATTACGGGCTTCACTGCTCAGTCCGAACGTACTGGGAGCGGTCAACTGCTTGCCTCCTCGACAGTGCCCCCCGTGGCTTCTTCGGTCGTCCCAGCGGCCGGCGGCGCCTGGTTCTGGTCCGTCCGCTCGGCGATCTCCGCCTCGACGTCGCGCCGCCCGGCCTCCGCCCCCCGGCGGAACCCTCCCAGGCGGCGGCGCAGCGCCTCGGCGTCGACGGAACCCGCCGTGCGCGGCCGTGGGACCGCGGCGGGTGTGGTGAGTTTCGGGGTCCGCTTGGGCAGACCCTTGGCGGTGACGGGGTCACCGTCCGGCTCGGCGCCCTCGTCCGCGCTGCGTTCGTGGACGTCGGGGCCGATGGCGTAGGGGCCGGCGGGAGCGGGGTGCTCCTGCGGGACGGGGGTCTCCTCCCGGGCGGGGTTCTCCTCCGGGGCGGGGTTCTCCTCCGGGGCGGGCACGGGCGCCGGGGGCGGAGTCGGCGCCTGGGACCCGGGCCCGGGCTGAGGCTGGGCCTGTGCCGGGAGCAGGAGTTCCATCGTGGTGTCGTCGGGGAAGTCCCTGACACCACGCGTCCTCCCGGTCTCCGGAGCCTCCTCGGTCCCGGGAGTCTCCTCCGCCCTGGAAGCCTGCTGCGTCTCGAAAGCCTCACGCGCCTCAGCGGCCTCCGTGGCCTCGTCGGCGGGCCCCTGCGGGGCGGCGCCCGGCACCGGCTCGGCCACCGCGGTGGCCGCCGCCCCCGTCTCCGCCGGCCCGGCGGTGTCCGCCGCCTCCGCCACCGGTTCCGTCTCCGCCACCGGTTCCGCTCCGGCCTCCGCCTCCGCACGCCGTACGGCCTGTTCCGCCGAGGCCACCAGCGGGTCGACCTCCTGCCGCGCCCCCTTCTCCGCACGGCCGTGCAGGACGTTGGAGTTGGCCTCCGCGCCGGCACCCGGCAGGGTGAAGGAGCCCGTGCCCTCGGACACCGGCGCGACCGGGGCGAGGGCCGCCGGGGGCGCCGCCGCGAGCAGCGTGCCCGGCAGGACCACGACGGCCGCGACCCCGCCCTGCTTCTGCTCCCGCAGCCGCACGCGCGCCCCGTGCCGGTGGGCGAGCCGGGCCACCACGTACAGGCCGAGCCCGAGCCCGTCCTCGCCCTCCTGGTCGTAGGGCGCTTCCGGGTCGAAGTCGGTGAGGCGGGCGTTGAGCCGCTGGAGCCGCTCGGTGGCCATGCCGATGCCCTCGTCCTGGACGGAGAGCATCACCTCGCCGTTCTCCAGCAGCCAGCCGGAGACCTCTACGGGCAGGTCGGGCGGCGAGAAGGAGGTGGCGTTCTCCATCAGCTCGGCGAGCAGGTGGGAGAGGTCGTCGGCGGCGAATCCGGCCACGTGCGCGTGCGGTGGCAGCGCGGCGATGCGCACCCGTTCGTACCGCTCGATCTCGCTGACCGCGGCCCGGACCACGTCGACCAGCGGCACCGGGCCGGCGCTGTGCTGGATGTGTTCGGTGCCGGCCAGCACGAGGAGGTTCTCGCTGTGCCGGCGCATGACCGTGGCGAAGTGGTCGAGCTTGAACAGGGTGGCGAGGCGCTCCGGGTCCTGCTCGCGCTCCTCCAGGCTCTCGATGACGGCGAGCTGCCGCTCGACCAGGCCGAGGGTGCGCAGCGCGAGGTTGACGAAGGTGGAGCCGATGCTCTTGCGGACGACCTCCAGCTGGGCGGCGGACTCGGCGAGTTCGGCGCGCAGTTCCTCGCGGGCGTCGGCCATCTTCTGCCGCTGGCCGACCAGGTGCTTGCGGTCGGCCTCCAGCGTGTTGACGCGCTCGGCGAGGGTGGCGGCGTGCGCGTGCAGGGCGTTGACGGAGCGGACCACCTGGGCGAACTCGTCGTTGCGGCCGGTGAAGGCCACCGGCTCCTCGGTGGAGGGGTCCGGCGCCGCGGCGAGCCGGGCCGAGCCGCGGCGCAGCACCGAGAGGGGGCGGGTGAGGGTGCGGGCCATGGCGGTGGCGATGCCGAGGGCGAGCAGGATCAGCGCGCCGAGGGCGGCGATCCGGACCTCCAGCGCGGTCACGTCGTCGTCGCGCAGCTGCTCGAGCGCCCGGGTGCGCTTGTCGTACAGGGCGGACTCGGCGCCGCGCATGGCGTCGATCCGGGCGGAGAGCGCGGCGTCCAGCTTCTTGACCGAGGTGCCGAGGTCGTCGTCGGAGAGGGTGGGCTGGTCGGTGAGGTCGGCGAGGTACTTCTCGGCGGAGTTGACCTCCGGCCCGGCGACCGTGGCGTCGAAGCTGTCCCGCGCCTCCTTGGGCGCCCCCTCGCGGAAGTCGGCGAGAGCCGCGTCGGAGCGCACCCGGGCCTGCTGGGCGGCGGCGGTGAGGGCGTCGCGCTGCTCGGCTTCGGCGTCCGAGGAGGTGACGGACTCGGCCGGCAGCCCCGTGATCGGGTCGATGACGGTCTCGGTGCTGCTCGGCACGCCGAGGGCCGCGAGCAGCAGTCCCCGGGTGGCGGCGGCCTGCTGGACGGCGGTGTCCAGTTCGGCGAGGGAGTGGGCGCCGGCTCCCGCACGGGGCGGCATCCGCTCGGCCAGTTCCTCGGCCAGGGCGTGGAGCCCGGCGATCGCCTCCGAGTAGGCCTCGTGCGCCTGGAGGGCGGTGCTCTTCCCGGTGAGCGCCGACCGGCGCAGCGCGGCGATGGCGTCGAGGTCCTCGCGCAGGGAGGCGGGCGTGTCGGTGTCGGCGAGGAGTTCCTCCACCTGCCGGTCGACACGGGCGCTGCGCTGCTCGGAGGGGGCCTTGGACTCGGGGCGGCCCGCGGCGACGTAGGGGGTGACCTCGTCCCGCTCGTCGGCGAGGGAGTGGGCGAGGGTCAGCGCGCCCTGGGTCTGCTCGGCGAGCGTCACCAGGTCCTGCGTGTCGTGCAGTCGCCCGGAGGCGGCCACGACCGACGGGGCCCCGGCTCCGGCGACGGCGGCGGCGACGACCGCCACGGCGACGATGAGCCGGTTGCGCACATGGGTGGGGCGGCCCTTGCCTACGGGTGGCGCCTCGGCCACCGGCGTGGAGGGGGTGCCGGGTGTTCGCTCCGCGCTCCCAACGGGGGCCGCCTGCTTGCCTGTGCGACGAGGCCGCGTCTTCTGCACCGGTGCTCGCATTCCTGACTCGTGTACCCGTGGGCCCGGGTGGCGCTCCGTCAACTGACCGGCCGGCGCGTGCACCCTTCCCCAAGCTCTGGGCCGATTCTCCGCCACCGACCGCGCGCCGGACGGGGCGACCCCGTGAGCAGGGCAGGCCCCCTGCCGGTTCCCGACCCTCCCAGTGCCGGTGGGCGGTGGGCGCGCATCACCTGACCCGCCACCCGAAGGAGTGAACCCCGGACGGGAGTTGGTGGGCAAGTTCCGGTGGCTCGTGCCGCGGTCCCGGGCGGTGTGCCGGTTGGACGTCTGCGGCGGGCGATGGCACCATGTGCCGCCACGCGTCGTCGGAGTGAAGCATTCCACCCCAAATCCGGCTGCTGACCTGCGCGACCGCGTCGTTCCGGGGAGGGTTGCCAGCCTTTTGTGGACACCGTGAAGGGGTCGTGCAGACTGGCCGGATGCGTACGGAACTCGTTTCGGAACCGGGCCTCGCCGACCACCCCAACGAGGACTTCGCGAGCGTCGCGCTACCGGCCTCGGGACAGGGTGGTTCACTCGTCGTGCTGGACGGCGTGACACCGCCGAGGAGCGGGACGGGCTGTCTGCATTCCGTACCCTGGTTCACCGCGCGGCTCGGCGGGGCGCTGACCGAACTGACCGTTTCACTCGCGGATGTTCCTCTCTCCGACGTCCTGTCCCGCGCCATCGCGCGTACCTCGACGGCACACGGGGAAAGCTGTGACCTTTCTCACCCTCGCACGCCTCAGGCGACCGTGGTCCTGGCGCGTTGGTCCCCCGACCTGGTCGAGTACCTGGTGCTGTCCGACTCGGTCCTGCTCGTGGAGGCTCCCGACGGCACGGTCACGGCGGTCCTCGACGACCGGCTGGCCCGTCTGCCGCGCTCGGCCCTCGCCACGGACGCGCTGGTGGACGCCGGCTTCCGCAACAAGGAGGGCGGCTTCTTCACGGCCGCGGCCGACCCGGCGGTGGCGGCGCGGGCGGTGACGGGGGTACTGCCGCGCGAAGGGGTGCGGACGCTGGTGGCGCTGACGGACGGGGCCGCGCGCTGGGTGGAGACGTTCCGGGAGGGCGACTGGGCGGACTGCCTCGCCCTGGTGCGCAAGCAGGGCGCGCGGGCACTGGTGGACCGGGTGCGGGAGCTGGAGCGCGGGGACGCGGCGGGGGCACGGGAGTTCCTCGGCCGCAGCAAGACGCACGACGACGCGACGGTGGTGTACGCGGAGCCGTGAGGCGGTCGCTCCCGGCGCTACTTCTCCATGCCCCGGTTGAGTTCGTGCAGCAGGCGGGCCAGTTCGGCCACTTCCCGCGGGTCCCAGTCACCGAGCCGGCGGGCGTAGCGGGCCCGGCGCGCCTCCCGCACCCTGCCGACCCGCTCCTGC
This sequence comes from Streptomyces sp. NPDC029152, assembly GCF_055564355.1. Taxonomy (NCBI): domain Bacteria; kingdom Bacillati; phylum Actinomycetota; class Actinomycetes; order Kitasatosporales; family Streptomycetaceae; genus Streptomyces; species Streptomyces sp. NPDC029152. Next base: position 143,204 of record NZ_JBVHWR010000005.1, read on the forward strand.
CCCTCCGGGGTCAGGGTGACCAGCCAGGCGCGGCCGTCGGCGGGGTCGGGTTCGCGGGCGACAAGGCCGAGTTCCTCCAGGGCGCGCAGCTGGCGGGACATCGTCGCCTTGCCGACGCCGATGTAGGCGGCGAGGTCCGTGGCGCGCTGCCCGCCGGACTCGCCGAGCCGGACGAGAAGGCCGTACGCGGACGACTCCAGGTCGGGGTGGACCTCCCGGGCCATCTCGCCCTGGTTGGCCCGGGCGCGCCGGAACAGGACGGTCAACTCGCGTTCCAGGGCCAGGAACTGCGGTTGGTTCACACCACTGCCGGACGGGCGGGATTCGCCCTGGCGACCGCCGCCGTTTCCGTCTTCGTGCACGTCAGCCCCTGCCTCGATTTTCCCGTTCCTGAAAGTTTCCGCCACGGGCCGCCATCACCGCAGCTCGGCAAGTATTTCGCAGGCTTAGACCAACGGCGGCCCCCTGCCCCTCTTCCCACTCCCCGTTCTACGTGCGTAGCGTCTTCACCGGGTCCGTGAATGGCATGCTCACGCCATTCATGGGTTCTCCCCGCTCACGCAACCCCCACCGAGCACCACCGAGCCATCGGAGGCACGTTCATGCTCGTGCACAGATCCGGATCGGCCCGCGGCCGGCGTCTCGCCGCCACCGGGATTCTGCTCGCCGCCCTCTCCCTCCTCGTCGCCCAGCCCTCGTCGGCCGCCGACGTCCCGCCCCGCGGCTCCGCCCACATGGGCATGGGCGTCCTGGCCCACGACGGGCAGCAGGGCACCCCCGTCCCCGGCGACGCCACCCAGACGGAGGGCGTGGACGTCTCCGGCCACCAGGGCAACGTCGCCTGGTCGACCCTGTGGAACAGCGGGGTCAGGTGGGCCTACGTCAAGGCCACCGAGGGGACCTACTACACGAACCCCTACTTCGCCCAGCAATACAACGGCTCCTACAACGTCGGCATGATCCGCGGCGCGTACCACTTCGCCACCCCGGACACGACGAGCGGCGCCACCCAGGCCAACTACTTCGTCGACCACGGCGGCGGCTGGTCCCGGGACGGCAAGACGCTGCCGGGCGCGCTGGACATCGAGTGGAACCCGTACGGCGCCGCCTGCTACGGCAAGTCGCAGAGCGCGATGGTGACCTGGATCCGGGACTTCCTGAACCAGTACAAGGCCCGCACCGGCCGGGACGCCGTCATCTACACGGCGACCAGCTGGTGGACCCAGTGCACCGGCGACTACGGCGGCTTCGCCGCGAACAACCCGCTGTGGATCGCCCGGTACGCCTCCACGGTGGGGACGCTGCCGGCCGGCTGGGGCTACTACACGATGTGGCAGTACACCTCGTCCGGTCCGACGGTCGGGGACCACGACAAGTTCAACGGCGCCCTGGACCGCGTCCAGGCACTCGCCAACGGCTGAGCGACACCCCCGGCCGGGGGCCCGGGGTTGCCCCCGGACAAACACAGCAACGGCGCCCCGGACCGCGTCCAGGCACTCGCCGACGGCTGAGCACCGGGCCGAGGCGCTCGCCGACGGCCGCCCCGCACAGGGGCCGGGCCCGGGTCCCCGCGCGGGGACCCGGGCCCTCACCTCTCCCGGTCGCGTCCGTCACGCCGCGACCGGAACCTCCGGCTCGGCACCGCTCGTCGCCGGTGCCAGGGCCAGCTCCAGGACCTGGCGGACGTCGGTGACGGCGTGGACGTCGAGCTTGTCCAGCACCTGAGCCGGGACGTCGTCCAGGTCGGGCTCGTTGCGCTTCGGGATGATCACCGTGGTGATCCCGGCCCGGTGCGCGGCGAGCAGCTTCTGCTTCACCCCGCCGATCGGCAGGACCCGGCCGGTCAGCGAGACCTCGCCGGTCATCGCCACGTCGGTGCGGACCAGCCGCCCGGACAACAGCGAGGCCAGCGCCGTCGTCATCGTGATGCCGGCGCTCGGGCCGTCCTTGGGGACCGCGCCCGCCGGGAAGTGGATGTGCACGCCCCGGTCCTTCAGGTCGGCCACCGGCAGCTCCAGCTCGGCGCCGTGGCTGCGCAGGAAGCTCAGCGCGATCTGCGCGGACTCCTTCATCACGTCGCCCAGCTGTCCGGTCAGCGTCAGACCCGCCGCGCCCGTCTCCGGGTCGGCCAGCGACGCCTCGACGTACAGCACGTCGCCGCCCGCGCCGGTGACCGCGAGGCCCGTGGCCACGCCCGGCACCGAGGTGCGCCGCTCGGCGGGGTCCTGCGCGGACTCCGGCACGTGGTGCGGCCGGCCGATCAGGTCGCGCAGGTCGCCGTCGGTGACGGTGAACGGCAGTTCCCGCTCGCCCAGCTCGTGCTGGGCCGCCACCTTGCGCAGCAGCCGCGCGATCGACCGCTCCAGGGTGCGCACGCCGGCCTCGCGGGTGTACTCGCCGGCCAGCCTGCGCAGCGCGCCCTCGTCGATCGTGACCTCGTCCTCGTCCAGACCGGCCCGCTCCAGCTGGCGCGGGAGCAGGTGGTCACGGGCGATGACGATCTTCTCGTCCTCGGTGTAGCCGTCCAGCCGCACGATCTCCATGCGGTCGGCCAGCGCCTCCGGGATCGCCTCCAGCACATTGGCGGTGGCCAGGAAGACGACGTCGGACAGGTCGAGCTCGACCTCCAGGTAGTGGTCCCGGAAGGTGTGGTTCTGGGCCGGGTCGAGGACCTCCAGCAGGGCCGCGGCCGGGTCGCCCCGGAAGTCGGAGCCCACCTTGTCGATCTCGTCCAGGAGCACGACCGGGTTCATCGACCCGGCCTCCTTGATCGCCCGCACGATCCGGCCGGGCAGCGCGCCGACGTACGTACGGCGGTGGCCGCGGATCTCGGCCTCGTCGCGGACACCGCCCAGGGCGACGCGGACGAACTTGCGCCCCATGGCGTGGGCGACGGACTCGCCGAGCGACGTCTTGCCGACGCCGGGCGGCCCCACCAGGGCCAGCACGGCACCGCCGCGCCGGCCGCCGACGACACCGAGGCCGCGGTCGTTGCGCCGCTTGCGCACGGCCAGGTACTCGGTGATCCGTTCCTTCACGTCCTGCAGGCCCGCGTGCTCGGCGTCCAGGACGGCCTGGGCGCCCTGGATGTCGTAGGCGTCCTCGGTGCGCTCGTTCCACGGCATCTCCAGGACCGTGTCGAGCCAGGTGCGGATCCACGAGCCCTCGGGGGACTGGTCGGAGGACCGCTCGAGCTTGTCGACCTCCTTGAGCGCGGCCTCCCGGACCTTCTCGGGCAGGTCGGCGGCCTCGACACGGGCGCGGTAGTCGTCGGACTCCTCGCCCTCCTGCTCGCCGTTGAGCTCCCGCAGTTCCTTGCGGACGGCCTCCAGCTGGCGCCGCAGCAGGAACTCGCGCTGCTGCTTGTCGACGCCCTCCTGGACGTCCTTGGCGATGGTCTCGGCGACCTCCTGCTCGGCGAGGTGGTCGCGCAGCTGCTTCGTGGCGAGCTTGAGGCGGGCCACCGGGTCGGCGGTCTCCAGCAGCTCGACCTTCTGCTCGGTGGTCAGGAACGGCGAGTAGCCGGAGTTGTCGGCGAGCGCCGAGACGTCGTCGATGGCCTGGACGCGGTCCACGACCTGCCAGGCCCCGCGCTTGCGCAGCCAGGCGGTGGCGAGGGCCTTGTACTCCTTGACGAGTTCGGTGACCTGCCCGGGCAGCGGCTCGGGCACGCTCTCGTCGATCCGCGTGCCCTCGACCCACAGCGCGGCACCGGGGCCGGTGGTGCCTGCGCCGATCCTCACCCTGCTCCGGCCCCGGATGAGGGCGCCCGGGTCGCCGTCGGCGAGGCGGCCGACCTGTTCGACCGTGCCGAGGACACCGGTCTTCGCGTAGGTGCCGTCGATGCGCGGCACCAGCAGGACCCGGGGCTTGCCGGGTTCGTCCCTGGCGGCGGCCTGCGCGGCCTCCACCGCGGCCCGCACCTCGGAATCGCTCAGATCCAGCGGGACCACCATCCCGGGCAGCACGATCTCGTCGTCGAGCGGCAGCACGGGCAGGGTGAGCGGTGTGAACGCCGTGGACTCAGCAGCCATGATCTCCCCTTCGGCAGTCAAGTTGAGTTATGCCGACTCAATGCTCGGGAGCCGATGATTGTTCCCGGGACTCTGTTCGCCGTGAGCGATCAAGGGGGCGGTGCCCGGCGGAAGCCGCCCCCACGCACCACAGCACGGCCGGAACCCCGCCCATTCCTCCCACCGGGGGTGCCAGGATGGGCCGATGCCCATCACCTCTTACGACTCCTCCGACACGCCGGAAGTCCTGGACCGTCGCGAGGGCCCGTACGGCGAGGTCGTCCTGCGCCGGCACGGGGCGCTGCTGCAGATCATCGCGAACGGCTGCTTCCTGATGGACACCTCCGACGGACGCTCCGAGCGGCGGCTCGTGGACGCGGCGGCCGAGGCGCTCGACGGGCGCGCGGCGCCGCACGTGCTCATCGGCGGGCTCGGCGTCGGCTTCTCGCTCGTCCACGCGGCCGCCGACCCCCGCTGGGGCCGGATCGCGGTCGTCGAACGCGAACGCGCCGTCATCGACTGGCACCGCGCCGGACCCCTGGCCGAGGTGTCCGCCGGGGCGCTGGCCGACCCGCGCACGGAGATCGTCGAGGCGGATCTGGTGGAGTACGTCAATGAGACTTCCGCCACGTACGACGCGCTGTGCCTCGACATCGACAACGGCCCCGACTGGACCGTCACCGAGGGCAACGACGGGTTGTACTCACCGGCCGGACTCGCGTGCTGCGCAAGGGTGTTGAGGCCCAAAGGGGTGCTCGCCGTATGGTCCGCGCAGCCCTCTCCGGAATTCGAAGAAACCTTGCGTAATGCCGGGTTCCAACAGGTGCGTACCGAAGAGATCCCCGTTGCCCGGGGCGTTCCGGACGTCGTCCACCTCGGCATCGGGCCTGGATAGCAAAGCCGTGGTGCATCCCCGTACGCTGCTGCCCTGACGCCGATCATTCAAGCGTCGAGCGCAGTCATGGGATCACCCCACGGATTCCGGAAAGCACACCTCAGGGGCGGGCGATGGAGCAGACACAGACCTCCCACAACGGCACGGCGACGGCGACCCAGGGCGCACAGCGCCGGGTGCTGGTGGTCGAGGACGACCAGACGATCGTGGACGCCATCGCGACCCGCCTGCGCGCCGAGGGATTCCTGGTGCAAACGGCGGGCGACGGCCCGGCCGCCGTCGACACGGCCGAGGCCTGGCAGCCCGATCTGCTGATCCTCGACATCATGCTGCCCGGCTTCGACGGCCTGGAGGTCTGCCGGCGCGTGCAGGCCCAGCGGCCGGTGCCGGTGCTGATGCTCACCGCGCGCGACGACGAGACGGACATGCTGGTCGGCCTCGGCGTGGGCGCCGACGACTACATGACCAAGCCGTTCTCGATGCGCGAGCTGGCCGCGCGCGTGCACGTGCTGCTGCGCCGGGTGGAGCGGGCCGTCGTGGCCGCCTCGACGCCGCGCAGCGGCATCCTGCGCCTCGGCGAGCTGGAGATCGACCACGCGCAGCGCCGGGTGCGGGTGCGCAGCGAGGACGTCCACCTGACGCCCACCGAGTTCGACCTGCTGGTGTGCCTGGCGAACACCCCGCGCGCGGTGCTCTCCCGCGAGCAGCTGCTGGCCGAGGTCTGGGACTGGGCGGACGCCTCCGGCACCCGGACCGTCGACAGCCACATCAAGGCGCTGCGCCGCAAGATCGGGGCCGAGCGCATCCGCACCGTGCACGGCGTGGGCTACGCGCTGGAGACGCCGACGCCATGAGCGGGGGACGGGAAGCCGCACGGAGGAGCCCCGGGGAACCCTGGGGCGGCGTACGCCCGTTCTCGATCAAGACCAAGCTGGGCGCGCTGGTCGTCACGTCGGTGCTGATCACCACCGGCCTGTCGGTGATCGCGGTGCACACCAAGACGGAGCTGCGCTTCATCACGGTCTTCTCGATGATCGCCACGCTGCTGATCACGCAGTTCGTGGCGCACTCGCTGACCGCGCCGCTGGACGAGATGAACGCCGTGGCCCGGTCCATCTCGCACGGCGACTACACGCGCCGGGTGCGCGAGAACCGCCGCGACGAGCTGGGCGACCTGGCCGTCACGATCAACCGCATGGCCGACGACCTGGAGGCTCAGGACCTCCAGCGCAAGGAGCTGGTGGCGAACGTCTCGCACGAGCTGCGCACCCCCATCGCGGGCCTGCGCGCGGTGCTGGAGAACATCGTCGACGGCGTCACCGAGGCCGACCCGGAGACCATGCGGACCGCGCTCAAGCAGACGGAGCGGCTCGGCCGGCTGGTGGAGACGCTGCTGGACCTGTCCCGCCTGGACAACGGCGTCGTCCCGCTGAGGAAGCGGCGCTTCGAGGTGTGGCCGTACCTGGCGGGCGTGCTGAAGGAGGCCAACATGGTCGCGTCGGCGCGCGCGGGCATCGCCTCCGGGTCCGGCAGCCACACGCGTACCGACGTGCACCTGGCCCTCGACGTGTTCCCGGCCGGCCTGACCGCCCACGCCGACCCCGAGCGCATCCACCAGGTGGTCGCCAACCTCATCGACAACGCGGTCAAGCACAGCCCGCCGCACGGCCGGGTGACGGTCAGGGCGCGGGCCGGGGCACAGCCGGAATCCCTCGAGCTGGAGGTCCTGGACGAGGGGCCCGGCATCCCGCGGTCGGAGTGGCGACGGGTGTTCGAGCGGTTCAACCGGGGTGCGGTGTCCCGGCCGCACGGTCCGGGCAGCGACGGCGGCACCGGGCTCGGTCTGGCGATCGCCCGCTGGGCGGTGGATCTGCACGGCGGCCGGATCGGTGTGGCCGAATCCGAGCGGGGCTGCCGGATTCTCATCACTCTTCCGGGCCTGCCGTCGGCGTCGAGTTGACGTAGGGTTCGAAACGGAACACCAAGATCCACGGGCGTTCGCACGGGCGGACACGTGTGATCAGGCACAGGCCCGCGACCTCTTCGCGCCGGGCCCCGGTCCCTCCTTCCCAAGCGCAACAGAACCTCGCTTGTTTCCCGCCATTTCCAGCGCCGAAACGCGCTCGGCAATGTGACTTGCGCGACGTTGAACGGGCCCGGTCTGACCTTCCGGTCCGGGGAGGCGTAGCCTTGATTCCCGCTGTCCACCACCTTGTGAAGCGGAAGAGGGCGGTTCTCGCCGTGTCGCCACAGTCCCCCAGTAACTCGAGCATCTCGACCGACACCGACCAAGCGGGCAAGAACCCCGCCGCGGCCTTCGGTGCCAACGAGTGGCTCGTCGACGAGATCTATCAGCAGTACCTCCAGGACCCGAACTCCGTGGATCGTGCCTGGTGGGACTTCTTCGCCGACTACAAGCCCGGGGCGCCCGCCGCCCAGGCCCCGTCCGGCCCCGCGACGACCACGGACACGAGCACGCCGCAGGCCGCCCCGGCGCCCCGGGCGCAGGCTCCCGCCCCGGCCGCTCCCGCGCAGCCCGCCCCGGCCCAGGCGCCGGCGGCCCCCCGGCCGGCCGCCGCCCCCGCGAAGCCGGCCGCCCAGCCCGCCGCCGCGGCCCCCGCCGCTCCGGCCGCGAAGCCCGCCGCCCAGCAGGCCGCGAAGCCGCAGGCGAAGGCCGAGCCCGCCAAGGAGACCGCCGCGTCCCCGGAGGGCCCCGAACTGGTGACCCTGCGCGGCCCGGCCGCCGCGGTCGCCAAGAACATGAACGCCTCCCTGGAGCTGCCCACGGCCACGTCCGTGCGCGCGGTCCCGGTGAAGCTGCTGTTCGACAACCGCATCGTCATCAACAACCACCTCAAGCGCGCCCGGGGCGGGAAGATCTCCTTCACGCACCTGATCGGCTACGCGATGGTGCAGGCCATCAAGGCCATGCCGGCGATGAACTACGCGTTCGGCGAGAAGGACGGCAAGCCGACGCTCGTCAAGCCGGCCCACGTCAACCTCGGCCTCGCCATCGACCTGGTCAAGCCCAACGGCGACCGCCAGCTGGTCGTCGCGGCGATCAAGAAGGCCGAGACCATGAACTTCTTCGAGTTCTGGCAGGCCTACGAGGACATCGTCCGCCGCGCCCGCGACGGCAAGCTGACGATGGACGACTTCACCGGCGTCACGGTCTCCCTGACCAACCCCGGCGGCCTCGGCACCGTGCACTCCGTGCCGCGCCTGATGCCCGGCCAGTCGGTGATCATGGGCGTCGGCTCCATGGACTACCCGGCGGAGTTCCAGGGCACCAGCCAGGACACCCTGAACAAGCTCGGCATCTCGAAGGTCATGACGCTCACGTCGACCTACGACCACCGGGTCATCCAGGGCGCCGCCTCCGGCGAGTTCCTGCGCCAGGTCGCCAACCTGCTCCTCGGCGAGAACGGCTTCTACGACGAGATCTTCGAGGCGCTGCGCATCCCCTACGAGCCGGTCCGCTGGCTCAAGGACATCGACGCCAGCCACGACGACGACGTCACCAAGGCCGCCCGCGTCTTCGAGCTGATCCACTCCTACCGGGTCCGCGGCCACGTCATGGCCGACACCGACCCGCTGGAGTACCAGCAGCGCAAGCACCCCGACCTGGACATCACCGAGCACGGGCTCACCCTGTGGGACCTGGAGCGCGAGTTCGCCGTCGGCGGCTTCGCCGGCAAGTCGATGATGAAGCTGCGCGACATCCTCGGCGTGCTGCGCGACTCGTACTGCCGCACCACCGGCATCGAGTTCATGCACATCCAGGACCCCAAGCAGCGCAAGTGGATCCAGGACCGCGTGGAGCGCCCGCACTCCAAGCCGGAGCGCGAGGAGCAGCTGCGCATCCTGCGCCGGCTGAACGCGGCGGAGGCCTTCGAGACCTTCCTGCAGACCAAGTACGTGGGCCAGAAGCGGTTCTCCCTGGAGGGCGGCGAGTCCGTCATCCCGCTGCTGGACGCCGTACTGGACTCGGCCGCCGAGTCCCGCCTGGACGAGGTCGTCATCGGCATGGCCCACCGCGGCCGGCTGAACGTGCTGGCCAACGTGGTCGGCAAGTCGTACGCGCAGATCTTCCGCGAGTTCGAGGGCAACCTCGACCCGAAGTCGATGCACGGCTCCGGCGACGTGAAGTACCACCTGGGCGCCGAGGGCACCTTCACCGGCCTGGACGGCGACCAGATCCGCGTCTCGCTGGTGGCCAACCCCTCGCACCTGGAGGCGGTGGACCCGGTCCTGGAGGGCGTCGCGCGCGCCAAGCAGGACATCGTCAACAAGGGCGGCACGGACTTCACCGTCCTGCCGGTGGCGATCCACGGCGACGCGGCCTTCGCGGGCCAGGGCGTGGTGGCCGAGACCCTGAACATGTCGCAGCTGCGGGGCTACCGCACCGGCGGCACGGTCCACATCGTCATCAACAACCAGGTCGGCTTCACCGCGGCCCCCGAGTCCTCGCGTTCCTCCATGTACGCGACGGACGTGGCCCGCATGATCGAGGCCCCGATCTTCCACGTGAACGGCGACGACCCGGAGGCCGTCGTGCGCGTCGCGCGCCTGGCCTTCGAGTTCCGCCAGGCGTTCAACAAGGACGTGGTGATCGACCTCATCTGCTACCGCCGCCGCGGTCACAACGAGTCCGACAACCCGGCCTTCACCCAGCCGCTGATGTACGACCTGATCGACCGCAAGCGCTCGGTGCGCAAGCTGTACACCGAGTCCCTGATCGGCCGCGGCGACATCACCCTGGAAGAGGCCGAGCAGGCGCTGCAGGACTACCAGGGCCAGCTGGAGAAGGTCTTCACCGAGGTCCGCGAGGCCACCTCGCAGCCCTCGGCCGCCGCGCCCTCCGACCCCCAGGCCGAGTTCCCGGTCTCCGTGAACACCGCGGTCTCCGCCGAGGTCGTCAAGCGGATCGCCGAGTCGCAGGTCAACATCCCCGACCACGTCACCGTCCACCCGCGCCTGCTGCCGCAGCTGCAGCGCCGGGCGGCGATGGTCGAGGACGGCACGATCGACTGGGGCATGGGCGAGACCCTCGCCGTCGGCTCCCTCCTGCTGGAGGGCGTGCCGGTGCGCCTGGCGGGCCAGGACTCGCAGCGCGGCACCTTCGGCCAGCGGCACGCGGTCATCATCGACCGCGAGACGGGCAACGAGTTCACGCCGCTGCTGTACCTGGCCGAGGACCAGGCCCGGTACAACGTCTACAACTCCCTGCTGTCCGAGTACGCGGCGATGGGCTTCGAGTACGGCTACTCGCTGGCCCGCCCCGAGGCCCTGGTCATGTGGGAGGCGCAGTTCGGCGACTTCGTCAACGGCGCGCAGACGGTCGTGGACGAGTTCATCTCGTCGGCGGAGCAGAAGTGGAACCAGACCTCCGGTGTGGTCCTCCTGCTCCCCCACGGCTACGAGGGCCAGGGCCCGGACCACTCCTCGGCCCGCCCGGAGCGCTTCCTCCAGCTGTGCGCGCAGAACAACATGACGGTCGCGATGCCGACGTCGCCGGCGAACTACTTCCACCTCCTGCGGTGGCAGGTGCACAACCCGCACCACAAGCCGCTGGTCGTCTTCACCCCGAAGTCGATGCTGCGCCTGAAGGCGGCGGCCTCGAAGGCGGAGGAGTTCACGACGGGCCGCTTCCAGCCGGTCATCGGCGACGACTCGGTCGAGGCGACCGCGGTCAAGAAGGTCGTCTTCTGCGCCGGCAAGGTCTACTACGACCTCGAAGCCGAGCGGAAGAAGCGCGGCGTGACGGACACGGCCATCATCCGCATCGAGCGCCTGTACCCGCTGCCGGGTGCCGAGCTCCAGGCGGAGATCGCCAAGTACCCGAACGCCGAGAAGTACCTGTGGGCCCAGGAGGAGCCGGCGAACCAGGGTGCCTGGCCGTTCATCGCGCTCAACCTGATCGACCACCTGGACCTGGCGGTCGGCGCCGACGTCCCGCACGGCGAGCGCCTGCGCCGCATCTCGCGCCCGCACAGCTCGTCCCCGGCCGTCGGTTCCGCCAAGCGGCACCAGGCCGAGCAGGAGCAGCTGGTGCGTGAGGTGTTCGAGGCCTGATCCCTCGGGCGGCTTGATGTGGAAGGGCCCGTCCCGCGTTCGCCGAACGCGGGACGGGCCCTTCCGCGTGCTCCCGCGCACGGCGGGACGGACGGCCGCCGGCCGCGCCTATCCTGGTACCGACACCCGACATCCGACCCGTTCGACCCAGTCGACCCATCCGACGGAGAGCACGTTGTACTTCACCGACCGCGGCATCGAGGAACTGGAGAAGCGGCGCGGCGAGGAAGAGGTCACCTTCGAGTGGCTCGCCGAGCAGCTGCGGACCTTCGTCGACCTCAACCCGGACTTCGAGGTGCCGGTGGAGCGGCTGGCGACGTGGCTGGCGCGGCTGGACGACGAGGACGAGGACGAGTAGCGGTCGACGAGCAGCCGGGGCCGGCACCGGGGGCGTCACCGGAAAGGCCCTCGGCGCCTTCGGGGCGTCTCTCCCCGGCGGGCGGGAGGCCCACCCGGGCGCGAAGCCCACGGAAAGAGCGACTCCCGCGCGTGAGGGGCGCGCGAGCAGGTCACGCGTGCGGGCACGGGCCACGCAGGATCCCGGCGCACGGGCGTGACCCAGCCGGCGGGCACGCCGCTCGACCGGCTCGGCGCGGCAGCGCGGCAACGCGGCAACGCGGCAACGCGGCAGAACACCTGACAGCGGACAAGGCACGGAGTGCCCTTCGGCATGCCCGCACACCGGGCCCGTGCCGGCCTCTCGGCGATCGCCGGTCACCGGAACGGGTGTCTTGACTTTCCCTACCCGCGATATATCGTGAATAGCGAGGAACGCGATATGGCGCGTTCGGTCAGGAGGTCTGCACCATGCCCGAGTGGTCCGTCGCGGAGCCCGGGAAGCTCACCTTCGACGAGTCCGTGCGCGAGCTCCGGGTGCGCATCGTCAACGGAACGGTGAACGTCGTGGGCACGGACGAGGGTTCCGCCCGCCTGGAGGTGTCCGAGATCGAGGGCCCGCCCCTGATCGTGACCCACCAGGACGGCACGCTCACGGTGGCCTACGAGGACCTGCCCTGGAAGGGCTTCCTCACCTGGCTCGACCGCAAGGGCTGGCGCCGCAGCGCGGTGGTCTCCCTGGCCGTCCCCGCCCGCACCCGCGTGGAGGTGGGCGTCGTGGGTGCCGCGGCCGTCGTCTCCGGCGTCGACGGCCGCACGGAGGTGAGGGGCGTCACCGGCGACACCACGCTGGTGGGCCTCGCGGGACCGGTGCGCGCGGACACGGTCTCGGGCAGCCTGGAGGCCCAGGCGCTCACCGGGGAGCTCCGCTTCAACTCCGTCTCCGGGGACCTGACCGTGGTGGAGGCCGGTGCCTCCGTCAAGGCGGACTCGGTGAGCGGTGCGATGATCGTCGACCTCGACCCGGCCGGCGGACCCACCGACATCAGCCTCACCAGCGTCTCGGGCGAGATCGCCATCCGGCTGCCCCAGCCGGCCGACGCCGAGGTGGAGGCGAACACCGCCGGCGGTACGCTCTCCAGCGCCTTCGAGGACCTCCGGGTGACCGGCCAGTGGGGCGCCAAGCGGATCACCGGCCGGCTCGGCGCGGGCAACGGCCGGCTCAAGGCCACGACGGTCTCCGGCTCGATCGCCCTGCTGCGCAGGCCGCAGGCGGAGGGGGCACCGTGGGAACCGGCGCCGGAGGACACCGGCCCGGCGGGCGGCCCGCAGGACGACCCGGGGGACGATTCCGCTCCCGGCCTGGACGACAGCGCCACCGGCGCCCCGGCCGACGGCACGACCGACAAGAAGGTGCTCTGACATGCCCCCCGTCTTCGCCCACGGCCGCCTCCGCCTGTACCTCCTGAAGCTGCTCGACGAGGCCCCGCGCCACGGCTACGAGGTCATCCGGCTCCTCGAGGAGCGCTTCCAGGGCCTCTACGCACCGTCGGCGGGCACGGTGTACCCGCGCCTGGCCAAGCTGGAGGCCGAGGGCCTGGTCACCCACACCACCGAGGGCGGCCGCAAGGTGTACGCCATCACCGACGCGGGCCGCGCCGAGCTGGCCGACCGCAGCGGCGAGCTGGCCGACCTGGAGCTGGAGATCCGTGACTCGGTCGCCGAGCTCGCGGCCGAGATCCGGGCCGACGTGCGCGGTGCGGCTGGTGACCTGCGCCGCGAGATGCGGGCGGCGGCCGGCGAGGCCCGCCGCGGCACCGGCACGGGTCCCCGGGCCGAAGGGGCCGAGGAGCCCGGCGACACCGCGGACCTCGGGGACAAGGAGGCTTGGCGCGCCGCCAGGGAGGAGATGCGCCGGGTCAAGCAGGAATGGAAGGAGCAGGCCCGCCGCGCCAAGGACGAGAGCCGCCGCGCCCGTGACGAGGCCCAGCGGGCCCGCCGCCAGGCCAAGGAGGCGCAGGAACGGGCCCGCGCCCAGGCCCAGGAGGAGGTGCAGCGCATCGCCCAGCGGGTCCAGGAGCAGATGCAGGACCACTTCTCGCGGGGCGACTGGCCGACGGGACTGCGCGAGGGCCTGGGCGAACTGGTCAAGGAGGTCGGCGAGTTCGGAAAGGACCTCGGCAGGGACTGGGGCTTCGGACGCACCGACGCCGGCGCGTCCGCCTCCCGGCCGGACCACTCCCGCACCCCCGAGGACTTCCCGGCGGGACATGCGCCGGCGTGGGCCCACGAGGACACCGCGGACTCCACCGGAGACCCGGCCCGCGACCTGGACCGGCTGCTGGACCGCTTCCGGGACGACATCCGCGACGCGGCCCGCGACCACGGCGTCACGGCCGACCAGCTCCGCGACGCCCGCCGCGAGCTGTCGACCGCGGCGGCCCGCATCGGGGCGCTGCTGCGGGACCCGAAGGTCTGAGCACAGGCGCGGGGGCGGGGGCCCGTCCGGATCAGGCGCAGGCCTCTCCCCCGCCGCCGAGCACCCTGGTCAGCGCCCCGTGGGTCACCCCGTGGTCGGCGAGCACCTCGGCGGGCACGCCGGGGCGGACGGTCAGGGCGAGGAGGAGGTGTTCGTCACCGATGTGCCGGTCACGCCGGGCGACGGCGATGCGCAGGGCCTTCTCCAGCACCTCCTTGGCGTCCCGGCCGAAGCCGCGCCGCCCGGACCGCCACCGCTCGCCCTTCCGGTCACCGGACATCGCGCCGACGCCGTGGGCTTCCTCCACCCGGGCGACGATCCGCGAGACGTCGATCCCGAGCCCGGCGAGCGCCTCGGTCTCGGCCTGCGACAGCCCTGCCCGCCGCCGCGCCTCCTCCAGGGCCCGGCGCACCGACTCCCTGCCCCCACCGGCCCCGAGCGCCGTCAGCGCGAACGAGGCGCGACCGCCCTCCCGGTCCAGCAGGGCGAGCAGCAGGTGCTCGGCGCCGACGGTCTGCGCCCGCGCCCGTTCGGCGTGCTCGACGGCCCCCTGGACCACGGCACGGGCATCCTTCGTGAACCGCTCGAACATCAATGCCTCCCGTACTTCTTGTGCACGGCCTGCCTGCTGACCCCGAGTTCCGTGGCGATCTCCTGCCACGACCAGCCCTGGTTGCGCGCGCTGCGCACCTGCACCGCCTCCAGCTGCTCCAGCAGCCGGCGCAGCGCGGCGACGGCCCGCAGCCCGACCCGTGGGTCCCGATCACCCGCACGTGCGGCGAGATCCGTAGCTTCGCTCATGCGGTCAACTTAGGTTGACATCACCGGCCTGTCAACCCTCGTTGACACAGCCTTCCGTCCGGGAAAACGGACGGCGGGCCCGGAGGACCGGACCCGCCGCGCACGGTCGTGGGGAGGGATCAGGACGCGCTGAGCACGATCTTGCCGAACAGCTCGCCGGACGCCATCCGCGCGAAGCCCTCCCGGGCCCGGTCCAGCGGGAGCACCTCGTCGATGACCGGACGGACACCGGTGGCGGCGCAGAAGGACAGGAGGTCCTCCAGTTCGTCCTTGGTGCCCATCGTGGAACCGACGACCTTGAGCTCCAGGAAGAAGATCCGGGTCAGTTCGGCGTGGGAGGGCCGGTCGCCGCTGGTGGCGCCGGAGATGACGAGCGTGCCCCCGGGCCGCAGCGACTTCACCGAGTGGGACCAGGTCGCGGCACCCACGGTCTCGATGACGGCGTCGACCCGCTGCGGCAGTCGCGCACCGGGCTCGACGGCCTCGACCGCGCCCAGCTCCAGGGCCCGCTTCCGTTTGGCCTCGTCCCGGCTGGTGGCGAAGACCCGCAGTCCCGCCGCCTTGCCGAGCACGATCGCGGCCGTGGCGACCCCGCCGCCGGCGCCCTGCACCAGCACCGAGTCACCGGGACGCACCCCGGCGTTGGTGAACAGCATCCGGTAGGCCGTCAGCCAGGCGGTGGGCAGGCAGGCGGCCTCCTCGAAGGAGAGTTCCTTCGGCTTCGGCAGGATGTTCCAGGTCGGCACGGCGACCTGCTCGGCGAACGTCCCCGGGTAACGCTCGGTGAGGATGGAGCGGGGCTCCCCGGGTCCGACCCCGTGGCCGGTCTGGCCGATCACGGAGTGCAGGACGACCTCGTTGCCGTCGGCGTCGACACCGGCGGCGTCGCAGCCGAGGATCATCGGCAGCCGGTCCTCCGGGAGGCCGACACCGCGCAGGGACCACAGGTCGTGGTGATTGAGGGAGGCGGCCCGGACGTCGACGACACTCCAGCCGGGGCGGGCCTCGGGGGCCGGACGCTCCCCCAGCTCCAGGCCGTTCAGCGGCTGGTCGCGGTCGATTCGGGCGGCGTAGGCAGCGAACATGACCTTGACGATAGGTTCCGCACCCGCCGTCCGAAACCGTCCGCCCCTGTGACACACACCCTCTTGCCACCAGACCACGAGACCACGCGAGCCGCGAGCCGCCGCCGTCACGGCCGCGGGCCGCCGTCCGGCGTACGCGGGCGCGGGCGCGGGCGGGTCGTGCCTCCCCCAGCGCCTGAACGGCCCGGGGGGTCCCCAGGGCCGGCACGGGTGGGCGCCGGGACACCCCCTCCGGGGGATGCACCCCGCGACGCCGGGCGGCACCCCCGCCCACGCCGGTCCCGTCCCGCCTCCGCGATGCCACGCCGCTCTTCGCCACCGTCCACGGCGAACGGCCCCGTCCGCCGGGACGAGGCCGTTCACCACATACGCGTCACACCGTCACCGGCGCGCGACACCCTCCGCACGGGCCGCCGCCGCCACCGCCGCCGTGACGGCCGGTGCGACGCGCTCGTCGAACGGGGACGGGATGACGTAGTCCGCCGCGAGGTCGTCGCCCACGACGGAGGCCAGCGCCTCCGCCGCCGCGAGCTTCATGCCCTCGGTGATCCGCGACGCCCGCACCTGCAGCGCGCCCGCGAAGATGCCCGGGAACGCCAGCACGTTGTTGATCTGGTTCGGGAAGTCCGACCGTCCCGTCGCCACGACCGCCGCGTACTTGTGCGCGACCTCCGGGTGCACCTCGGGGTTCGGGTTGGCCATCGCGAAGACGAAGGCGCCCTTCGCCATCGAGGCCACGGCCGTCTCCGGCACCGTACCGCCGGAGACGCCGATGAAGACGTCGGCGCCCGCGAGGGCCGCCTCCAGCGAGCCGGACAGTCCGGCCTTGTTGGTGAAGGAGGCCAGCTCCTGCTTCACCGGCGTCAGGTCGTCCCGGTCCGCCGAGACGACACCCTTGCGGTCGGCGACCGCGACGTCCCCGATGCCGGCCTCGACCAGCATCTTGGCGATGGCGACACCGGCCGCGCCCGCGCCCGAGATCACCGCCCGCAGCTCGCCCAGCGTCCGCCCGCTCAGCCGCGCCGCGTTCCGCAGCGCCGCCAGGGTCACGACCGCCGTGCCGTGCTGGTCGTCGTGGAAGATCGGGATGTCCAGCCGCTCCTGGAGCTTGCGCTCGATCTCGAAGCACCGCGGCGCCGAGATGTCCTCCAGGTTGACTCCGCCGAACGAGGGCGCGAGGCGCACCACCGTCTCGACGATCTCGTCGGCGTCCGTGCAGTCCAGCGCGATCGGGACCGCGTCCACGCCGCCGAACTGCTTGAAAAGGATCGCCTTCCCTTCCATCACCGGAAGGGAGGCCTCGGGCCCGATGTCCCCGAGTCCCAGAACCGCCGTACCGTCCGTCACGACCGCCACGACCGACGACTTCCACGTGTAGTCGTGCACGAGGTCGGGCTGCTCGGCGATCGCGCTGCACACTTTCGCGACGCCGGGCGTGTACGCCAGGGACAGGTCGTCCTTGTCGCGGACCGGCACGGTGGCCTGCACGGCCATCTTGCCGCCGCGGTGCAGCGCGAACGCCGGGTCGAAGGAGTCGAGGGGTTCCGCCCCGGCCTCCCGGTCCGTACTGACGTCACTGTCGCTGCGAGGATTGACGATCTCCGCTGCCACTTTGTCTTACCCCTTAAGTGTTCATGGTTTGAGGGTTTGTCCACTCCTGGTGAGGAATGGGCGGGCACCGCACAGGAACACGAGCACGTTGGTGCGCATGGGCTCCTGCGCGACGGGCGCGCCGCACACGCGCCCTGAGCCCCTGATGAGGGGTGTAAAGAACCTTCTTACCCGACGGACGCCTCCCGCGACGAGTCCGGTAAGGGCGAGCTCACATGTCGGACGCCGCACGTCGCATGCCGGTGACATGACTCATAGCCGGGTATCCGGCCAACTTCCCGGTGGCTCTTGACAGTCCCGGAGGACGGCGCCTCGACGGAGGCGCGCACCCGCGAACCATGTCCGCATAACGAGAAATACCGAAGATCTTCCGGCTGGAAGGGTCGATTCCCGCAAAGGTTCGGTCGTGATGTACCGGCCTGGTGCAGTTCGGGGGGTCACCCGTTATCCGATTTTGACATGACGACTCCCCTGGATGGCCGAGTCCGAATGGCAAGATGCCGTAATCACACGAGGTCGCGACACTCGAAGGCGTGTTCTCGTCGACCCACGGCGCCTGCCGGTCCCCCGGCCGGCGTCCCGTCCCATCGGCAACTCCCTCATCCGCCGGAGGAACCACCATGACCGCACGTTCCACCCGTCGTACGACCGCCGCGCAGTCCCGGCCAGCAGCGGTCGGTGCGATCGCGGTCGCAGGCGCTCTGCTGCTCACCGGATGCGGCGACCAGACCGACAAGAAGGACTCCGGCAGCAGCGGCAACCAGTCAGCCGTGAGCGCCCCACTGGCCGATAGGCTGCCCCAGTCAATCCGCGACAAGGGCGTCATAAAGGTCGGTTCCGACATCGCCTACGCTCCGGTCGAGTTCAAGGACGGCTCCGGTGAGACCGTCGGGATCGACCCCGACCTCGCGGCCGCCATGGGCAAGCAGCTCGGCGTGACGTTCGAGTTCGAGAACGGCACCTTCGACACCCTGATCACCGGCCTGCGCTCCAAGCGCTACGACATCGCCATGTCCGCGATGACGGACACCAAGGACCGCCAGGAGGGCATCGACTCCGAGACCGGCAAGAAGGTCGGCCAGGGCGTCGACTTCGTGGACTACTTCACCGCCGGTGTCTCGATCTACACCAAGAAGGGCGACGACCGGGGCGTCAGGACCTGGGCCGACCTGTGCGGCAAGAAGCTCGTGGTGCAGCGGGGAACCGTCTCGGAGGACCTCGCCAAGGCCGAGAACGAGAAGTGCCCGGCCGGCAAGAAGATCGCCATGGAGCCCTTCGACAACGACCAGCAGGCCCAGACCCGCCTGCGCGCCGGCGGCGCCGACGCCGGTTCGTCCGACTTCCCGGTCGCGGCCTACGCGGTGAAGACCTCGGGCGGCGGCAACGACTTCCAGCTCGTCGGCGAGCAGGTCGAGGCCGCCCCGTACGGCATCGCGGTCGCCAAGGACAACACCCAGCTGCGCGACGCCCTGAAGGCGGCGCTGGACGCGGTCATCGCCAACGGCGAGTACAAAAAGATCATGGACAAGTGGGGCGTGGCGGAAGGCGCCGTCACGGAAGCCACCATCAACGGCGGCAAGTGAGCGTGCGGGCTCTGAAAGGCAACTTCCGTGACTGTTGACATCGACAAGACGGCGGGCGGCCCGGCCGGCACCCCGCCGGCCGGCCCGGAGGCCATCAAGGCCATCCCGGTCAGGCACTACGGGCGGTACGTCTCCGCGGTCGTGGTGATCGCGCTGCTGGCCGCGGTCGTGTACGCGTTCTCCCAGGGCAAGATCAACTGGGGTGCGATCCCTGACTACTTCTTCGACGACCGCGTCCTGACCGGCATGGGCAAGACGCTGCTGATCACCGTGCTGGCCATGCTGATCGGCGTCGTGGGCGGCATCCTGCTCGCCGTGATGCGGCTGTCGAAGAACCCGGTGACCTCGTCCATCGCGTGGTTCTACATCTGGTTCTTCCGCGGCACCCCCGTCCTGGTGCAGCTGGTCGTCTGGTTCAACCTGGGCCTGGTCTTCGAGTACATCAACCTGGGCCCGGTCTACCGCGACGAGTGGTCCGACTTCATGACGCCGTTCCTGACGGCGCTGCTCGGCCTCGGCCTCAACGAGGCCGCGTACATGGCGGAGATCTGCCGCGCCGGTCTGCTCGCGGTCGACGAGGGCCAGACGGAGGCGGCACACGCGCTCGGCATGAGCCAGGCCAGGACGCTGCGCCGGATCGTCATCCCGCAGGCGATGCGCGTGATCGTGCCGCCGACGGGCAACGAGGTCATCAACATGCTGAAGACGACCTCACTGGTGTCGGTCGTCCAGTACGCCGAGCTGTTCCGGGTCGCCCAGGACATCGGCCAGACCTCCGGGGCCCCGGCCGAGATGCTCTTCCTGGCCGCGGCCTGGTACCTGCTGCTGACCTCCGTCTTCAGCGTCGGCCAGTACTACCTGGAGCGCCACTACGCCCGCGGCTCCAGCCGTAGCCTGCCGGCGACCCCTTGGCAGAAGGTCAGGGCGAACCTGCTGTCCCTGTCGAACCGGTCCAAGGCTGGAGGTGCCGCATGACCGCCATGGTGAAGGCCGAGGGCGTCCACAAGTCCTTCGGTCCCGTCGAGGTCCTCAAGGGAATCGACCTGGAGGTCGAGTCGGGCGAGGTGTTCTGCCTCATCGGCCCCTCCGGCTCCGGCAAGTCCACCTTCCTCAGGTGCATCAACCACCTCGAGAAGATCAATGCCGGGCGCCTGTACGTCGACGGCGAGCTGGTCGGCTACCGCCAGAAGGGCGACAAGCTCTACGAGCTCAAGGACAGCGAGGTCGCCCTCAAGCGCCGGGACATCGGCATGGTCTTCCAGCGCTTCAACCTGTTCCCGCACATGACGGCCATGGAGAACGTCATGGAGGCGCCCGTCCAGGTCAAGGGCGTGAACAGGGGCCAGGCGCGGGAGCGCGCGATGCAGCTCCTGGAGCGCGTGGGCCTGGGCGACAAGGCCGGCAACTACCCCTCGCAGCTCTCCGGCGGCCAGCAGCAGCGCGTCGCCATCGCCCGGGCCCTCGCGATGGACCCGAAGCTGATGCTGTTCGACGAGCCGACCTCGGCACTGGACCCGGAGCTGGTCGGTGACGTCCTCGACGTCATGCGCGACCTCGCGGAGTCCGGCATGACGATGGTGGTGGTCACCCACGAGATGGGCTTCGCCCGCGAGGTGGGCGACAGCCTGGTCTTCATGGACGGCGGCGTGGTGGTCGAGTCGGGCAACCCGCGCGACGTGCTGACCGACCCGCAGCACGAACGGACCAAGTCGTTCCTGTCCAAGGTCCTCTGAGCGCACGCGCATGCCGAGGGGCGGTACGGGTCTCCGTGCCGCCCCTCGGCATGCGGTCCTACTTGAGGGCCAGCAGCAACGTGTCCGACGGGGAGCACCACACCGGCCGCACCTCGCCGAAGCCCTTCTCGCGCAGCACGCGCGCGTGCCAGGCCGCCGAGGGCGTCTCGCCGTCGGCGTGCTCGCCGTAGATCTCGAAGCGCCGGGCCGTGGGTTCGGCGAGGACGGGGTCCTTCGCGGCGAGCTGCCACCATTCGGCCCAGTCGAGGGCGCCGTCCCGTTTGGCCTCCTCCATGCGGGCGTGCCGCTGAGCGCGCTCGGCCGCGTTGATCCGGGGCGTGGTCTCGTCGATCATGTGGTCCGCGTTCATGAAGACACCGCCGTCGCGGACCAGCTCCGCGACCTGACCGTAGAGGGCGGCGAGGGGCTCGGCGTGGAACCAGTGCAGGGCCGTCGCGGTCAGGACGGCGTCGTAGGAGTCGTACGGCAGCTTCGCCGGCCAGTCGGGGTCCTTGAGGTCGGCGGCGACCAGGGAGACCCGGTCGTCGCCCGCGAAGGTGCCCCCGGCGACGGCGAGGAGTGCGGGGTCGAGGTCCACACCGGTGCTGACGGCGTCCGGGAAGCGGGCGAGCAGCCGGGCGGTGATGGTGCCGGTGCCGCAGGCGAGGTCGAGCACCCGCGGCGCGGGGCCGGTCAGCGCCTCGACCATGTCGAGCATGATCCGGAACCGTTCCTCGCGGTCCGGCATGTACCACTCCTGCTGCCGGTCCCAGCTCGTCTGCCAGGCGTTCCAGTCGGCACCGGTCGTGGTGATCTCCGCGTCCGTCATCGAGCCCCTCCGTCACGGCGGTGTACGTAATACCCTGTAGGCACGATCAGCTGTTACCCGACCGCAGGCACGACCCTAGAGCCCCTTCGTAAGGACTACAAGTGGAACTGGCCTATTACTCGGATTACGCCGTGCGTCTCGTCAACACCGAGGAACCGGCGCGGGGGCAGGACTCCCTGACCTCGGTCGAGGCCGTCCGCGAACTCTTCGGCGCCAACCAGTCGGCGGCCCGCCGGGCCACGGACTCGGACGTGACCCGGTTCCGCTCGGTCCGGGGACGGCTGCGCGCGGTCTTCGAGGCGGCCGACGAGGGCGACGAGACGCTCGCCGTGGACCTGCTCAACTCCCTGCTCCTGGAGTTCCCGGTGAGTCCGCAGATCTCCGGCCACGACCACCGCGACGACGACGGCCGCCCCCTGTGGCACATGCACCTGGCGGACCACCCGTCCAACGTGACCGCGGGTTTCGCCGCCATCGCCGCGATGGGCCTGGCGTTCCACCTCACCGAGTACGGCGTGGACCGCCTGGGCCTGTGCGAGGCGTCCCCCTGCCGCAACGCCTACCTGGACACCTCCACCAACCGCTCCCGGCGCTACTGCTCCGACCGCTGCGCCACCCGCGCCAACGTGGCGGCCTACCGCGCCCGCAAACGCCTGGAGGCGGACCGGTCGGACAGCACCGGCCTCAGCGCCGAGACGGCCCAGCGGGCCACGGCGAGCGGCGAGCGCTGAGCGGACCGCCGCGGCCGGTAGCGGAACCTCACCCTGCCCAGCACGAGGTCCTCGGGGACCACCCCGTAGTCGGTGCTGTCGCCGCCGGCGAAGGCGTTGTCCCCGAGCACCCACCAGCCGGCCCCGCGCCGTTCCACCGCCCTCTTGACGACCAGCAGGTCCTGCTGGAAGGGGTGCCGCAGCACGACCACGTCACCAGGCCTGACCCTGGCCCCCCAGTGCACGAGGAGCACGTCCCCGTGGTGCAGCGTGGGCACCATCGACGGCCCGGTCACCTCGGCCGGCCCGAACGGCAGCGGCCCTCTCGCCCGCTCGGTCTCCTGCGACAGCTCCGGCATCACCCGGCACCTCCCCGGTCATTCCTCCACCAGTCCCAGTCTCACCCCGGACTTTTGTCCTAAGCCCACGGGGGCACTCGCGAAAACGGGCTCCTCAGGGAGTAATGTCCCCCCTGAGAAGACGATCACGAGGAAGGAACGCTCCATGCTTTCCCGCCTGTTTGCCCCCAAGGTCACGGTCAGCGCCCACTGCGACCTGCCCTGCGGCGTGTACGACCCGGCCCAGGCCCGCATCGAGGCGGAGTCGGTGAAGGCCGTCCAGGAAAAGATGGCCGGCAACGACGACCCGCACTTCCAGGCGCGTGCCACGGTCATCAAGGAGCAGCGCGCCGAGCTCGCCAAGCACCACGTCTCCGTGCTGTGGAGCGACTACTTCAAGGCCCCGCACTTCGAGAAGTACCCGGAGCTGCACCAGCTGGTCAACGACACCCTGAAGGCCCTGTCGGCCGCCAAGGCGTCGACCGACCCGGCCACCGGCCAGAAGGCGCTGGACTACATCGCCCAGATCGACAAGATCTTCTGGGAGACCAAGAAGGCTTGATCTTCGATCATGCCGTTTGACCTGCGGTTCCTTTGGTCGCATGGTCTTCCGGTCCGCACCCGGTCCGCGCGGTCCGCCGAACTCGGCGTCCCTGGCGGGCCGGGTGCGGTCTTCTTCGCCCGGCCGCCCCGTTCCCCTCCGCCCGGAGGGACCGCGCGAGCGCGGCGGTTCCGCCGCGTCTTTGGGCGGCGGTGGCCGAGGACCCGCCCCCTTCCGCCGTGAGCAGCCGCTCCTTCGAGGGGCGCGCGGGCCGACGTACCGGCCGGTGCCCGTGCTCGCCGCGGCCTCATCGAGCCGGCACCCTCCACCCCGCTCCGACCGCGTGCGCCGAGGCGGCCTTGACGCCCGCCTGTCACGGCCGGGGTTCGTCGGGGCACCGCGCGGTGGTGGCGTCAGCCGGTCAGGCCGGCGAGGGTGGCCTCCAGGTCCGCCGTCTCGGGCCGGTCGTGGGGGAGCCTGGCCATGCCGCAGGTGTGGGTGAGGGCCGAGAAGACCAGGCCGCCGGCGACGCCCGCGGAGAGCCGGCGGGCCGCGTTCCGGGGTCGTCCGGCGATCAGGCCGGTCAGGACGGGGGACCCGGCGGTGAGGCGGACCTGGCGGTCCATGGCCCAGGACGTACGGGGGCCGGCGGGTCGGTGGGTGTCGCGGCCGGACCGCGTCCAGGCGGTGGTGCCGCCGGCGAGGGTGGCCGCGGTGACGTCCCGGTCGGCCAGGCGCCGGCAGGCGTCCGCGGAACGGGCGCCGGAGGCGCACACGACGAGGAGGTCGCTGCGGCCGGCGGCGGCCCTCAGGGCGGGCGGGACGGCATCGAGGTGGTCGAGGGGGACGTCGTGGGCACCGGGCAGGTGGCCGGAGGCGTATCCGCCGGGGGATCGCACGTCGATGACGGTCAGCTCGTGCAGGCGGGTGTCGGCCTGGCCGGCGGTGAGGGCGGTGGTGGGGGCCACGGGGACTTTCCTCTGCTTCGTTCGCGTTCCCTCCTCCGATAAGATACCCGAGGGGGTATCACGAAGGAGCGTGGGTTGTGGAACTGGCGATGGCGGCCGAGGAATTGAAGACGGTGGTCAACCGGCTGCGCCGGGCGCAGGGCCAGATCGCCGGCGTGATCAAGATGATCGAGGAGGGGCGTGACTGCGAGGACGTGGTCACGCAGCTGGCGGCGGCCTCCCGGGCCCTGGACAGGGCGGGCTTCGCGATCATCGCCACCGGCCTGCAGCACTGCCTGACCGATGCGGACATGGCCGCCTCCGGCGACCGGGAGCAGATGCGCGCCCGGCTGGAGAAGCTGTTCCTGTCCCTGGCCTGAGCCGGGGCGCCGCGTCCCCGTCATCCGTCCGGTCTCGTCGGGCGAGGGCGTCGATCAGCGTGAAGGCGGCCGCGGCCGGCAGCACGACGGCGAAGGCGCGCCGCAGCAGGGTGCCGGTGACCCCGGCGGCCGGGCGTCCGCCGTCCCGGGCGCCCGGGATCGCCGCCCGGTGAAGGGGCCGGCCACCGTCCGGTCGATACCGGCGGTGGCGCCGCGGGTGGCCGGGGAGGGCCGGCGAGTTCGCCGAGATGGCCGGCAGGCTGGCGCCGACGGCGGCCCGCGTCTCGAACGCCGGCACGGTGACCAGGGCCGGGACCACGAGGAAGCCGCCGCCGACACCGAGCGGACCGGTCGGCGCGTCCGGCCCCGCGCCGGCGGCCGGCGGCTCTGGCCCGCCTCGCCGGCCGCCGGGCCGGTGGCGGTGCGGCCGGGGCGCAGCATCCTGACGGCGGCGAGTGCCGCGACGGCCGGGACCGCGGTGGACGTCCTGAGCGGCGCACCGCCCGCGGTGGACGTCCCGGACGGGCCGGTGGAACGGATCGCGGCGACGGTGGTGCCGGAGCCTAGGACGGCAGGACCGGGTGCGCCTCCTGCCGCGGCTCGCGCCACATGGGCCACATCCGGGGGCCGTCCGGCAGGTCCAGGGCGCGGCCGGTGAACTCGAAGCCGAGGCGTTCGTACAGCCCCCGGCTGCGGGCGCTGCTCGCCTCCAGGTAGGCCGGCAGCCCCTCACGGTCGCAGCGGTCGAGGACCGACTCGATGAGCGCGGTTCCCAGCCCCTCGCCCTGCCGCCCCGGAGCCACGCCGATCATCCACAGGTAGGCGTGGGCGCGGCCGGAGGGGTGGATGTCCTCCGTCAGCCTGGCTATCCGCTCGACGCGCTCGTTGTCCGGGTCCACCGCCTCGCGTACCTGGGCGGGGCCGTCGGCGCCCCCGTCGCCCTCCTCGTCGCCGGCACGGCCGTCGTGCCCGCCCCCGGGCACGGACAGCCACAGCGCGCAGGCCGCGCCGTCCTCGGTGATGTCGATCCACCCGTCCGCGAGTACGGCGTCGGTGAAGGCGGCCATGAGCCGGTGGTGGGTCCTGCGGCGGTACTCCTCCCCGGGGAAGATCCAGCCGCTCACCGGGTCGTCCCGGAACGCCTCGTCCAGCAGCCGCACGACCAGCTCCCGGTCGCCCTCCCCCGCCGTCCGGATCGCCACACCCATGTTCCGCCCGCCCCCTTCACCCCAACAACGCCCGCGCGTACGGGGGTTGAGCCTAGACACCTGCTCCGCGCGGTACGTCTGCGGGGTGGCGGGCCCCGCACACCGTGGGGAAGTGCGGGGCCCGCCGGACCGGAGCCCTCGGCGGTGCGGCCGTACGGCGGTCAGGTGCCGAACGGCCCTGTACGGGCTCCGGGGTCCTGCTCGGCCGTGGCCGTCAGGTGCTGCGCCGGGTCACGAACTCGGCCAGCGCGAGCAGGCCGCCCGCCGCCTCCGGCTCGGGCACCGCACGGGCGAGCTCCTGCACGGCCCGCGCCATCCGGTCGGCCGCCTGGACCTGCGCCCAGTCCCGGCCGCCCGCCCGCTCCACGGCCAGCGCCGTGCGTTCCAGGTCCTCCTCGTCCTCCGCGTACGGTTCCGCGTACAGCTCGGCGAGGGCGGCGGCCTCCGGGGTGCCGGCGGCGAGGGCGGCGACCACGGGCAGCGACTTCTTGCGGGCGGCCAGGTCCGCACCGGCCGGTTTCCCGGTGCGGCCCGGGTCGCCCCATATGCCGATGACGTCATCGATGAGCTGGAAGGCCAGGCCGGCCTCGCGG
This sequence comes from Streptomyces sp. NPDC029152, assembly GCF_055564355.1. Lineage (NCBI taxonomy): Bacteria > Bacillati > Actinomycetota > Actinomycetes > Kitasatosporales > Streptomycetaceae > Streptomyces > Streptomyces sp. NPDC029152. The sequence goes on from NZ_JBVHWR010000005.1 coordinate 169,361, forward strand.
CCGAAGGCGTCCAGCGCCTGGACGTCCTCGTCGGGCGCGCCGGCGTACAGCGCGCCCAGCGCGCAGGCGCATCCCAGCAGCGCGCCGGTCTTGGCCTCGGCCATCGCGAGCGTCTCGGCGAGGGTGACCTCGTCGGGGCGGCGCCGTTCCATGGCGGTGTCCGCCTGCTGCCCCTCGCACAGCTCGATGACGCAGTCCGCCAGCCGGGCGGCCGCCGCGGCGGCCGCCGGATGCGGGTCCGCCGCGAGCAGTCGCAGGGCCAGCGCCTGCAGGGCGTCCCCCGCGAGGATCGCGTCGGCGTCGCCGAACACGGTCCAGGCGGTCGGCCGGTGGCGTCGGGTGACGTCCCGGTCCATCACGTCGTCGTGCAGCAGTGTGAAGTTGTGGACCAGCTCCACCGCCGCCGCCGCCCGCACCGCCGCCGCCCGGGCCCCCTCCCCGCCGAGCGCGGCGGCCGACGTGAGAACGAGGGCGGGGCGGATCGCCTTGCCCGCGTTCCCGGAGGCGGGTGTGCCGTCCGCGTGCTGCCAGCCGAAGTGGTAGAGCGCGACCCGGCGCATGGCGGTGGGGAGCGACGCGAGGGCGGACCGCAGTTCGGGGTCGACCGAGGCCCGCGACCGGCGCAGGAGCTCCACCGCCTCGTGCCCGTCGGACACCGTGTCCTCGGGGCCGCCGGACACCGCCGGCCCCGGCCCCGCGGGAGCCGCCCCCGGCTCCTGGGAGCGCTGCCCGCCGATGGTCCCGTGCCGTTCCAGAGTCCTGGTGGGACGGGGCGCCTCGGCGGCGCCGTGCGCTGCCTCCGTCATCGGCTCACCTCCCCCATGCGTCCGCCTCCGTACCCCGGGGGGTGTACCCGCCCGGGCGGGCGGGAACACGGCGTTCGGGAGACAGGCGTCACCGCCAGCGGCCGATCTCGACGTTCTCCAGGACGCCGAGCGCATCGGGCACGAGGACCGCGGCCGAGTAGTAGGCCGTGACCAGGTACTTGATGATGGCCTGTTCGTTGATGCCCATGAACCGCACCGACAGGCTCGGCTCGATCTCGTCCGGGATGCCGGTGGCCCGCAGGCCGATGACCCCCTGGTCCGCCTCGCCGGTACGCATCGCGATGATCGAGGTCGTGCGGGCCTCGGTGACCGGGATCTTGTTGCAGGGGTAGATGGGCACCCCGCGCCAGGTGGGGATGCGGTTGCCGGCGATGTCGATCGTCTCGGGGACCAGGCCCCGCTTGTTGAGCTCACGTCCGATGGCGGCGATCGCCCGGGGGTGGGCGAGGAGCAGCTTGGTGCCACGCCGACGGCTGAGCAGCTCGTCCAGATCGTCCGGACCGGGCACGCCGTCGTGGGGCTGGAGCCGCTGGTCGTACTCGCAGTTGTGCAGCAGCCCGAACTCGCGGTTGTTGATCAGTTCGTGCTCCTGGCGCTCCTTCAGCGCCTCCACCGTCAGCCGGATCTGCTGCTCCGTCTGGTTCATCGGCTGGTTGTAGAGGTCGGCCACGCGCGAGTGGATGCGCAGCACGGTCTGGGCGACGCTCAGTTCGTACTCACGGGGACGCGCCTCGTAGTCGACGAAGGTGTGCGGGATGTCCGGCTCGCCGCGGTGGCCGGCGGCGAGGTCGATGGCCTTCTCGCCGTGCTTGTTGGTGCGCTGCTCGGGGATCGAGCGCTGCCGCTGGAGGTGCTCGCGCAGGGAGTCCGCGCGCTCCGCGATCCGCTCCACCTCCTGGCGGGGCAGCACGAGCACCGTGCAGGCGGTCACCGTGCGGGCGGTGTACTCCCAGATGGCGTCCCCGTCGAGCAGCGCCCGGTCGCCGAAGTAGGCGCCGTCGGCGAGGACTCCGAGGACCGCGTCGTCGCCGTACGGACCGGTGCCGATCTTCTCGACCTTGCCGTGCGCCAGCAGGTAGACCTCGTCGGCCTGACCGCCGAAGGAGGCGATCACCTCACCCGGGCCGAACTCCCGCTGCTCACAGCGCTGGGCGAGTTCCGACAGCACCTCCTCGTCCTCGTACGACCGCAGGGCCGGCAGCTCGCCCAGTTCCGCGGGGATGACCTCGACGCGGTCTCCGGTCTTCACGAACGTCACCCGGCCGTCGCCGACGGCGAAGGTCAGGCGCCGGTTCACGCGGTACGTGCCGCCTTGGACGTCCACCCAGGGAAGCGTGCGCAGCAGCCAGCGCGAGCTGATCTCCTGCATCTGGGGTACGGACTTGGTGGTGGTGGCCAGGTTCCGCGCGGCCGCCGTGCCGAGGCTCTGCTGCGGCCTGGTCTGCTCGGTGCGGACCTCTTCGCCTACCGACATAAGGAATTGCCCTCCCGGTCATGCCGGGCGCCTGCGCCCCGGCATCGATGTGCAGGGCTCAGCATTCATCACGCACCGTACCGGTGCTATTACACGAAAGAGCGGGAATGGAACCTGATCGGCCGGGGCAGAAAGAAGGGCTCGCCCGTCCGCGCGAGGCCGCGCCCCGCCGTCGCCCGGGATTGTCCGGATCGGCTCGCACACGGCCCGAACGAGTCGTAGGGGCGGCTCCGTTTCGGTACAAGCACCCTACGAGGCGGTCGCGCTCGGCGGTCGTCGCGCAGCGTGAAGGAGTCGGCCATGGCCTCACCCATGTCCGCGGGCAGTTTCCTCAAGGCCCTGAAGGCGGAGGGGCTCACCGTCGTCGAGGTCGGCGACTGGCGGCACCACAACCGCAACCACAAGGGTCCGTGGGGCCCCGTCCACGGCGTGATGATCCACCACACGGTCACCAAGGGCAGCGCGCGGACCGTCGAGATCTGCCGCAAGGGTTACGAGGGTCTGCCGGGGCCGCTGTGCCACGGGGTCGTCACCAAGGACGGCAAGGTCCACCTGGTCGGCTACGGCCGGGCCAACCACGCCGGGCTCGGCGACGACGACGTCCTGCGCGCGGTGATCGCGGAGAAGGCGCTGCCCCGGGACAACGAGGCGAACACCGACGGCAACCGGCACTTCTACGGCTTCGAGTGCGAGAACCTGGGCGACGGCGAGGACCCCTGGTCGGCGGCGCAGCTGGAGGCGATCGAGCGGGCCGCCGCCGCGGTCTGCCGCCACCACGGCTGGACGGAACGTTCCGTCATCGGCCACCTGGAGTGGCAGCCCGGGAAGGTGGACCCGCGGGGGTTCACGATGGCGTCGATGCGGGCGCGGATCCGGGACCGGCTGAAGTGACCGCGGACGCCGCGCGCGGAGCGGCGTGACAATGGCAGGGTGACCAGCGCCGACACGTCCGACCTCGCCGCCCTGCGCCCCCGGCTGCCCTCGCCGTTGCAGGAGGCCGTGGACGAGCGGTTCGAGCGGCGCGGGGTGCGGCTGCTGCTGAAGCGCGACGATCTGATCCATCCGGACCTGGTCGGCAACAAGTGGCGCAAACTCGCGCCGACTCTCGCCACGGCGCGCGGCCGTACCGTCGTCACCTTCGGGGGCGCGTACTCCAATCACCTGCGCGCCACCGCCGCCGCGGGCCGGCTGCTCGGGCTGCCCACGGTCGGCGTGGTGCGCGGCCACGAGCTGGCCGGCCGGCCGCTCAACCCCTCCCTGGCCCGGTGCGTGGCCGACGGCATGCGGCTGCACTTCGCCGACCGCTCGACGTACCGCCGCAAGACCGAGCCCGGGACCCTGGCGGCCCTGCTGCGGGCGGTCGGTGCCGAGGACGCGGTCGTCGTCCCCGAGGGCGGCAGCAACGCCGCGGCCGTCCGCGGCTGCCGGGCCCTCGGCGGGGAACTGGCCGGGCACGCCGACGTCGTCGCGCTCGCCTGCGGAACCGGCGGCACCCTCGCCGGGCTGGCCGCCGGACTCCCCCGAGGCCGGCGAGCGCTCGGGATACCGGTGCTCAAAGGAGGTTTCCTGGCCGACGAGGTACGCAGGCTCCAGCAGCGGGCGTTCGGCGGGCCTCGCGGCACCTGGAGCCTCGACGAGCGCTTCCACTGCGGCGGCTACGCCCGCGTCACGCCCGAGCTCGACTCGTTCGCCGAGGACTTCGAACGACGCCACGGCCTCCCCGTGGAGCGCGTCTACGTCGCCAAGATGCTGTACGGCCTGCTCGCACTGGCCGAGGAGGGCGCCTTCCCCCGGGGAACGACCCTCGCCGCGGTCGTCACCGGCCGCCCCTTCCCGTGACAGGCGTCCTCGCCCGGCACCCTCGAGGACCCGATCCGGGCCGACGGGCCGGGCCCGGCGCCGCCGCTCCCGCACGGCGCGGGCGACGGGCGCACCGTCTCGTCGGGGGCGGCCCGGCCCCCTACGCCGTCTCCCGGAACGCCGCCGCCTCCTCCAGGTCCAGGCGGCGCAGCAGCGTCCTCAGCATCTCGTCGTCGATGTACCGGCCGTCCCGCAGCCGGACGAACACCTCGCGCTCGGCGCTGATCATCTCCCGGGACAACCGCCGGTAGGTGTCGTCCACGCTCTCGCCGGTGACGGGGTTGGCCTGGCCGAGGCGTTCCCAGACGGCGTTGCGGCGGCGCTCCATGACCGTGCGCAGGCGGTCGGCCAGGGGCGCCGGCAGGGCGTTGCGCTCGTCGGCGAGCAGATCGTCCAGGCGCTGTTCGGCGACCCGGGAGGCCTGCGCCTGGGCGTTGGCCTCCGCGAGCGTCTCGGCCTGCACGTCGCGGGACGGGAACTTCAGCAGCCGGATCAGCGGGGGCAGGGTCACCCCCTGTACGACCAGCGTGCCGATGACCGTGGTGAAGGTCAGGAACAGGACGAGGTTGCGCTCGGGGAAGGGCGCGCCGCCGTGCACGGTGAGCGGGATGGAGAAGGCGATGGCCAGCGAGACCACGCCCCGCATGCCGGCCCAGCCGATCACGAACGGTCCCTTCCAGCCGGGGTCCTCCTCGCGCGCGCGGATGCGTGCCGACAGCAGCCGCGGCAGGAAGGCCGCCGGATACACCCACACGAACCGGGCTGCGGCGACGACCAGGAAGACGGCGAGCGCGTACCAGGCCGCGTCGAGGCCCTCGTACGCCCCGAGGCCCTTGAGGACGACGGGCAGTTGCAGTCCGATCAGGGCGAACACGGCCGACTCCAGGACGAAGGCGACCATCTTCCAGACCGCCTCCTCCTGGAGGCGGGTGGCGAAATCGACCTCCCACGCGCGGTGGCCGAGGTAGAGGGCGACGACCACCACCGCCAGCACCCCGGAGGCGTGCACCTGCTCGGCGGCCGCGTACGCGACGAAGGGGATCAGCAGGGAGAGCGTGTTCTGGAACAGGGCCTCCTTCACGTGCGTGCGCAGCCAGTGGATCGGCACCATCAGCACCAGCCCGACACCGACGCCGCCGACCGCGGCGAGCAGGAACTCGCCGATGCCGCCGGCCCAGGTGGCGCCCTCGCCGACCGCCGCCGCGAGGGCCACCTTGTAGGCGGTGATCGCGGTCGCGTCGTTCACCAGGGACTCGCCCTGGAGGATCGTGGTGATCCGGGACGGCAGTCCCACCCGGCGGGCGACCGCCGTGGCCGCGACGGCGTCCGGCGGCGCCACCACGGCGCCGAGCACCAGCGCGGCGGTCAGCGGCAGCCCCGGCACGATCAGATAGGCGGCGCAGCCGACGACGAAGGTGGCGAAGAGCACGTACCCCACCGACAGCAGCGCCACCGGCCGCAGCTGGGCCCGCAGGTCGAGGTAGGAGCTGTCGGTGGCCGCCGTGTAGAGCAGCGGGGGCAGGAGCAGGGGCAGGACGACGTGCGGGTCGAGGGTGTAGTCGGGCACCCCGGGGACGTAGCTGACCGCCAGCCCCGCCGCCACCAGCAGCAGCGGGGCCGGCACCGGGGTGCGCCGTCCCGCGGCGGCGATCGCGGCGCTGCCCGCCACCAGCAACAGCAGCGGCATCACGTCCATGGTTCTCGCCCACCCTTTTCTCCGCGCGGTCGGCCGCGCCCCCGTCGTAACCTGGCCATCATGAAACAGTGCACGCACGCCGACGCGCTGCCGCACCCGGATCCGGAGCCGCTGAGCGACACCTGTCCGGAATGCCTGGCCGAGGGCACGGATCCGGTGCAGCTGCGGCTGTGTCTCACCTGCGGCCACGTCGGCTGCTGCGACTCCTCGCCACGGCAGCACGCGACGGCGCACCACAAGGAGACCGGCCACCCCTTGATGCGGACCTTCGAGCCCGGGGAGAACTGGCGCTGGTGCTTCGTCGACCACGTGCTCGTATGACTCTCGCACGACTGCGCCGGGGTACGGTTCGACCGTCCGGCGCCTGGGTACGTCAACCCGGCGCACGCTCTTCCGATTTGAGTCCGCCCACCCCCTAGCCACTGTGCGTGTTCGGGTGTTTACTATGAGTGACAGCAAGGGGACGGGGTCTCGGGGACAGGAAACTTCGGAGCGCGATAACGTCACCGCTGAACCACGCGTCGCGTTACCCCGGGGGGCGTCCCCCGGCCCTGTAACGCTTGTACCACCTTGGAGGTGAGGGTGTCCCAGATCGCAGGCGAGCCCGCGACCCAGGACTTCGTGGAAGTCCGGCTGCCGGCCGCGGGTGCCTACCTGTCGGTGCTGCGTACGGCGACCGCCGGCCTCGCAGCCCGTTTGGACTTCACCCTCGACGAGATCGAGGACCTGCGCATCGCAGTGGACGAGGCCTGCGCGATCCTGCTGCAGCAGGCCGTGCCCGGCTCGGTGCTCAGTTGCGTCTTCCGCCTCGTCGACGACTCGCTCGAAGTCACTGTCTCGGCGCCGACCACGGACGGTCACGCCCCCTCGCGGGACACCTTCGCCTGGACCGTCCTGTCGGCTCTCGCGGGCAAGGTCTCCTCCGCCGTGGACGAGGACAAAACCGTTTCGATCAGCCTCTACAAACAGCGCGGCGCGGGACCCGGGCCGGCGTGAGGAACGGGGACGGGCCGGTGCGGGACGAAGAGCGCGGCACACGGGAGCTGTCGGCCGACGGCACACGTGCGGAGAGCGAGGCCCCACGCATGGCTGACGGCATCGACGGCATCCCCGAGCAGGCCCGCCCGCACCCGGAGGACGAAACCCCCGCGGGGGCCGGGAGCGGGGGCGGAGCCGTGTGGAGCACGCCCGCGGCCGGGCGGGCCGGGGGCACGCCCGCCCCGCCCGGCCGAGCGGAGGCGGGGGCTCGGGAGAGGGCGACGGGCGGGACGATGAGCGAGCACGAGCGACACTCCGAGGACCGGGCGCCGGGCGCGCGCGGCACACAGGGCACGCGGCACGACCCGCAGGACCGCAGCGGGGCGCGCGCCCTGTTCGCCGAGCTGCGCACGCTGACGAAGGACACCCCGGAGTACGCGGAGCTGCGCAATCGGCTGGTACGCATGCACCTGCCGCTCGTCGAGCACCTCGCGCGGCGCTTCCGCAACCGCGGCGAGCCCCTGGACGACCTCACGCAGGTCGCCACCATCGGACTCATCAAGTCCGTCGACCGCTTCGACCCGGACCGCGGGGTGGAGTTCTCCACGTACGCGACCCCGACGGTCGTCGGCGAGATCAAGCGGCACTTCCGGGACAAGGGCTGGGCGGTGCGCGTCCCGCGCCGGCTCCAGGAGCTGCGGCTGGCCCTGACGACGGCCACGGCGGAGCTCTCGCAGCTGCACGGCCGCTCCCCCACGGTCCACGAGCTCGCCGAGAAGCTGTCGATCTCGGAGGAGGAGGTCCTGGAGGGCCTGGAGTCCGCCAACGCGTACTCCACGCTGTCCCTGGACGTCCCGGACACCGACGACGAGTCGCCGGCGGTCGCGGACACCCTCGGGGCCGAGGACGAGGCGCTGGAGGGCGTCGAGTACCGGGAGTCGCTCAAGCCGCTGCTGGAGGATCTGCCGCCGCGCGAGAAGCGGATCCTGCTGCTGCGCTTCTTCGGCAACATGACCCAGTCGCAGATCGCGCAGGAGGTCGGGATCTCCCAGATGCACGTGTCGCGGCTGCTGGCGCGCACGCTGGCGCAGCTGCGGGAGAAGCTGCTGGTCGAGGAGTAGCCACCGACGCGGGCTGCTCCTCCCGCTCCTCGGTTTACTCCTCTTGCTCCCCGGTACGGCCAGGTCCCCGGATGCCGAGGGCCCGCGTCGTCGTGGGGTTCACGAGCAGGACCAGCGCCGTGACGGAGACGACGGCGAGCACGATGCCCGCCGGGATGGCGACGCTGTCGGCCTGAAGCAGGTTGTAGGCCACCGGCAACGCCATGATCTGTGTGATCACCGCGGGTCCCCGGCTCCAGCTGCGCCGGCCCAGCAGCCCTCGTGCGGCGAGCAGCGGCAGCAGGGCGAGGACGATCAGGGTGACGCCGCCGGTGACGGCCGAGGTCCGGTCGTCGGGGTGCCCCGTGAGCCCCTCCACGAGCATCCAGACGCCGCCGACGACGAGCGCCAGCCCCTCCAGCGCGGCGAGCGCGGCCGCGGCGGTCAGCCGGCCGGGACGAGGGCCCGTCTCTTCGGCGGCTTCGGCTTCGGGGGTGGAGTTCTGCTCACTGCTCACCCCTGAAGGGTAGCCCTCCCGGCGCCGGCGCCCGCGGACCGGTCCCGCCCCGCCCTCCCGCCTGATCCCCGCCTCGGCCTGGGCCGGGGTACCGCCCAGTAGGTACCCTGCACACCATGCGTGCACTTCTCGTGGTCAATCCGGCGGCAACCACCACGAGCGCGCGTACGCGCGACGTGCTGATCCACGCGCTCGCGAGCGAGATGAAGCTGGAGGCGGTCACCACCGAGTACCGCGGCCACGCGCGCGACCTCGGCCGGCAGGCCGCGCAGAGCGACGACATCGAACTCGTGGTGGCCCTCGGCGGCGACGGCACGGTGAACGAGGTCGTCAACGGCCTGCTGCACGCCGGACCCGACCCGGAGCACCTGCCGGGACTCGCGGTCGTCCCCGGCGGGTCCACCAACGTCTTCGCCCGCGCCCTCGGCCTGCCCAACCACGCGGTCGAGGCCACCGGCGCCCTGCTGGACGCGCTGCGCGAGGGCAGCGAACGGACCGTCGGCCTGGGACTGGCCTCCGGCACCCCGGGCTCGGCGGACGAGGCCGTGCCCTCCCGCTGGTTCACCTTCAACGCCGGACTGGGCTTCGACGCCGGCGTGGTCGGGCGGGTCGAGCAGCACCGCGAACAGGGCAAGAAGTCCACCCACTCCCTCTACGTCCGCCAGGTGGTGCGCCAGCTCATCGGGGAGCCGCACCGGCGCAGCGGGACGATCACCCTGGAGCGGGCGGGCGAGGACCCGGTCACCGATCTGGTGCTGTCCATAGTCTCGAACACCTGCCCCTGGACGTTTCTCGGCAATCGCCCCATCTACGCGTCGCCCGAGGCCTCGTTCGACACGGGCCTCGACGTCTTCGGCCTCAGTCGGCTCTCGACGGCCGCGGTTGCCCGGTATGGCACCCAGTTGCTCACTTCGTCCCCCGAGCGCGGCCCCCGCGGCAAGCACGCCGTCTCGCTGCACGATCTGAGCGACTTCACCTTGCATTCGAAGGTGCCGCTGCCCCTCCAGATGGACGGTGACCACCTGGGGCTACGGACGAGTGTGACGTTCACAGGCGTACGCCGTGCACTGCGTGTGATTGTGTGAGCAGAACCGGCAAAAGTCCTTTCACTCGAACGTTTAGGCCAGGGTCCACCCCATAGAAGTACGGCTGTGACCTAGTCGACACCGAAGAATCAAAAAAAACTTTCCGGAAGGGGTTGTATCCATCGCCGAGGTTTGCGAGTCTCTTCTTGGCGATCAGGACGGCCCGCAACACCGGCCTCCACAGATCGCCGGAACCCCTCTTCAAACTCCAAGGACCACGCCGGGAACCTGGCGGTAGGCCCTTCCCTTGTTGAGGGATTCGTGAAAGCGTTCACATTCACAAGCACCCTGCACAGTCATACCAAGGAGAGGTAGCAGCCATGGACTGGCGTCACCGCGCCGTTTGCCGCGAGGAAGACCCCGAGCTCTTCTTCCCCATCGGCAACACCGGTCCCGCGCTGCTGCAGATCGAGGAAGCCAAGGCCGTCTGCCGTCGCTGCCCTGTCATGGAGCAGTGCCTGCAGTGGGCGCTCGAGTCCGGCCAGGACTCCGGCGTCTGGGGTGGTCTCAGCGAGGACGAGCGTCGTGCGATGAAGCGCCGCGCCGCCCGCAACCGGGCTCGTCAGGCCTCCGCCTGATCAGTCACCCCTGCTGACAGCCTGAGCTTGGCGGCGCGTACAGCGAGTACGCAGTTCCCGCCCCCCGAGCCGCAGCGCGCAGTACCCCCGATGCTCCCCCGCATCGCATGAGCACTGGCCTCGGACCTTCACCGGTCCGGGGCTTTTTGCTGTTCCCGACCCGTCTGTTCCCACTGCCCCGCCGCTCCTGCCACCCCGCCGCTCCTGCCACCCCGCCGCTCCTACTTCTCCGTCGGCACCGGGATGTCCAGGATCACCCGGGTGCCGCGCTCGGGAGCCGGGACCATGTCGAAGGCGCCGCCCAGCTCCCCCTCGACCAGCGTGCGGACGATCTGCAGCCCCAGGTTGCCGGAGCGGTGCGGGTCGAAGTCCTCGGGCAGGCCGACACCGTCGTCCTGGACGGTGACCAGCAGCCGCGCCTCCTTCGTCGTGCCCCCGCGGACCGCGGAGACCTCGACCGTGCCGGTGTCGCCCTCGCGGAAGCCGTGCTCCAGCGCGTTCTGCAGCACCTCGGTCAGCACCATCGACAGCGGCGTCGCCACCTCGGCGTCCAGGATGCCGAAACGGCCGGTGCGCCGGCCGGTCACCTTGCCGGGCGAGATCTCGGCGACCATGGCCAGTACGCGGTCGGCGATCTCGTCGAACTCCACGCGCTCGTCCAGGTTCTGAGACAGCGTCTCATGCACGATCGCGATCGAGCCGACCCGGCGGACCGCCTCCTCGAGCGCTTCGCGGCCGCGCTCGGACTCGATGCGCCGGGCCTGGAGCCGGAGCAGGGCCGCCACCGTCTGGAGGTTGTTCTTCACCCGGTGGTGGATCTCCCGGATGGTGGCGTCCTTGGTGATCAACTCACGTTCACGGCGGCGCAGTTCCGTGACGTCGCGCAGCAGCACCAGCGAACCGATGCGCGTGCCCTTGGGCTTGAGCGGGATGGCGCGGAACTGGATCACCCCGTCGTGGGCCTCGATCTCGAACTCGCGCGGCGCCCAGCCGCTGGCCACCTTGGCGAGCGCCTCGTCCACCGGACCGCGGGAAGGGGCGAGTTCGGCCGTGGTCCGGCCCAGGTGGTGGCCGACGAGGTCGGCGGCGAGGCCCATCCGGTGGTAGGCCGACAGGGCGTTCGGGGAGGCGTACTGGACGATGCCGTCGCCGTCGACGCGGATGAGGCCGTCGCCGACGCGGGGCGAGGCGTCCATGTCGACCTGCTGGTTCTCGAACGGGAAGGCGCCGGCGGCGATCATCTGCGCGAGGTCCGAGGCGCTCTGGAGGTAGGTGAGCTCCAGACGGCTCGGCGTGCGCACGGTGAGGAGGTTGGTGTTGCGGGCGATGACGCCGAGGACGCGCCCCTGGCGCCGCACGGGGATGGACTCGACCCGGACCGGGACCTCCTCGCGCCACTCCGGGTCGCCCTCGCGCACGATCCGGCCCTCGTCCAGGGCGATGTCCAGCATGGGGCGCCGGCCGCGCGGGACGAGGTGGCCGACCATGTCGTCCTGGTACGAGGTCGGGCCGGTGTTGGGCCGCATCTGGGCGACCGACACGTACCGGGTGCCGTCGCGGGTGGGGACCCACAGGACCAGGTCGGCGAAGGAGAGGTCGGAGAGGAGCTGCCACTCCGAGACCAGCAGATGGAGCCACTCGAGGTCGGAGTCGTCGAGGGCGGTGTGCTGGCGTACGAGTTCGTTCATGGAGGGCACGTGGCCGAGCGTACCTGGCGGTACGGACGGCGATCGAAATCGGCCAGATTCCGCCGCGTCCGGGGCCCGGAGACACCCGCGGGCCGCGGCGCCTGGGAGGGACCCTCAACCCTCCCGGCACCGCAGCCCGGAGCAACATCGGCCGTGGGGTGTGCGGTCCCTGTCGGCCGAAGGTCGAGGAGCCGGTGCAGTCAGGGCAGAGAGCTCCGGTTCCTCGGTCCGCCCTCCTGTGCGGGGAAGGCGGAAGCCTGACGTCCATCTCGCGCGAGTGTCGCGGCCAGTGTCTCGGTGACCATTGTGGACTAGACCACTAGCCGTGTCCATGCGGTGGACGGTCTTTGCGATTGTCGTGTCCGCCGGGCGCACGGCGTCCGGGCGGTCGCCTGAAGCCTAACCCTGTTGGCCCACGAGCGGGGCCGGACGGCCGGGGCAATTTCCGCACCCGCCTCGACGCACGCCTGCGGCCGGCCGCCGTTTCGGCACGCCCGCGGGGCCCTCCTCTGTTAGATTGGTCTAAACCACATGGCCAGTTCCGGCACCGGGTGGGTGCCTTACCTCGAAACGGCAGGCAAGCGTGGAAGTTGTCATCGTTCCCGACGCCAGGGCGGGCGGCGAGCTCATTGCCGAGGCCATGGCGCAGTTGCTCCGGCGCAAGCCCGACGCCCTGCTCGGGGTCGCCACCGGCTCGACGCCGCTGCCCGTGTACGAGGCGCTGGCGGCCCGGGTGCGCGCGGGTTCCGTGGACACCGCGCGGGCACGGATCGCCCAGCTCGACGAGTACGTGGGGCTGCCGGCGGAACACCCGGAGTCGTACCGCTCGGTGCTGCGGCGCGAGGTGCTCGAACCGCTCGGGATCAGCATGGACGCGTTCATGGGCCCGGACGGCACGGCCGCGGACGTGCAGGCCGCGTGCGAGGCCTACGACCGCGCGCTCGGCGAGGCCGGCGGGGTGGATCTCCAGCTGCTGGGGATCGGGACCGACGGGCACATCGGGTTCAACGAGCCGTGCTCCTCGCTCGCCTCGCGGACCCGGATCAAGACGCTGACCGAGCAGACCCGCGTCGACAACGCGCGGTTCTTCGACGGCGACATCGAGCAGGTCCCGCACCACGTGATCACGCAGGGCATCGGCACCATCCTGGAGGCCCGGCACCTGGTGCTGCTGGCCACCGGCGAGGGCAAGGCGGACGCGGTCGCCGCGAGCGTGGAGGGCCCGGTCGCGGCCGTGTGCCCGGCCTCCGCGCTGCAGCTGCACCCGCACGCCACGGTCGTCGTCGACGAGGCCGCCGCGTCCAAGCTGAAGCTCGCCGACTACTTCCGGCACACCTACGCCCACAAGCCCGACTGGCAGGGCATCTGACCCGCGGGTCCGCGCTCACCCCCCTGCGGACCCGGAGGCGGAAGGCGCCGCACCCCCGATCCGGGGGTGCGGCGCCTTCGTCGTGTCGGGCCGGCCGGCGCCCGGGTCAGACGCCCGCGACGACCTCCGCCGCCGCCCGGCCGCAGACGCGGGCCGCGCCGTGGGTGGCCACGTGCAGGGCACCGCGGGGCTCGGCCCCGGGGACGCCCATCTCGACCACGATCGTGTCGGGCCGGGCCTCCAGCACGGTGTCGAGGGCCGCAGCCATCCAGGGGTGGCGGTGCTCGTCGCGGACGACCGCCACGACACGGCGCGGGCCGGCCGCCGCCAGCACCTCCTCGCCCGCGTCCGCCCCGGCGAAGCTGCCGGTCCCGGTGCCGGGGAGCAGGCGGCCCAGCTCGGCGGCGACGCCCCAGGGGGTCTCGTCGCCGACCGCGATGTTGGCGACGGGGGTGAGCGCGGCGACGTACGGCGGCTCGGTGAGGGGGGTGAAGCCCTCGGCGCCGGTGACGCGCAGGGCGCGGCGGGCCGCGCGCAGGCCCACGTCGCCGTCGGCGGGCACGGACCGCGAGGCGTCCGCCCGGTCCGCCGTCCAGCGGGCCAGGGCACGTACCCGCTCCGCCGCGTCGGCCAGGCGTTCCTCGGACAGCTCGCCCGAGCGGACCGCCTCCACCAGCGCGTCGCGCAGGCGCCGTACGGTCTCCTCGTCGGCCAGGCCCCCGCCCACGCAGATCGCGTCGGCCCCGGCCGCGACGGCCAAGACGCTGCCGCGTTCGATGCCGTAGGTGCCCGCGATGGCCCGCATCTCCATGCCGTCGGTGACGATGAGGCCGTCGTAGCCCAGCTCGCCGCGGAGCACGCCGGTCAGGATGTGGCGGGACAACGTTGCCGGACGGTCCGGGTCCAGGGCCGGGACCAGGATGTGGGCGCTCATCACCGCGCGGCTGCCGGCGGCGATGGCCGCGCGGAACGGCACCAGGTCGCGCTCGGCCAGCACCGAGGCGTCCACGTCGATGCGCGGCAGGGCGTGGTGGGAGTCGACGGCGGTGTCGCCGTGGCCCGGGAAGTGCTTGGTGCAGGCGGCCACTCCCGCCGACTGCAGGCCGGTGACGTAGGCCGCGGTGTGCCGGGCGACCAGGTCGGTGCCGGCGCCGAAGGAGCGCACGCCGATGACCGGGTTGCCGGGGTTGGAGTTGACGTCGGCGGACGGGGCCCAGTTGAGGTTGACCCCGCAGGCCGCGAGGCGCCGGCCCAGCTCCGCGGCGACCTGCCGGGTGAGCTCCACGTCGTCCACCGCGCCGAGGGCGAGGTTGCCGGGGAAGGAGGAGCCGGTGCGCACCTCGAGGCGGGTGACGTCGCCGCCCTCCTCGTCGATGGCGACCAGCACGTCCTCGCGCTCGGCGCGCAGCTGGGCGGTGAGGGCGGCCAGCTGCTCGGCCGAGGCGATGTTGCGCCCGAACAGGCCGACGGAGGCCAGCCCCTCGCCGAGGCGGCGCAGCACCCAGTCGGGGGCGGTGGTGCCGGTGAAGCCGGGCTGGAGGACGGTCAGTGCGTCGCGCGTGAGCGTGTCGGTACCGCTGGCGATTGTCGTCATCGGATGGCTTATCCCTTCACGGCGCCGGCGGTCAGGCCGCTGACGGCCTTGCGCTGCAGGAAGACGAAGAGGACCAGGATCGGGATGGCGAAGAGGGACGAGGCGGCCATGGTCGCGCCCCAGTTGTCGCCGAAGACGGTCTGGAAGCTGGTCAGCCACAGCGGCAGGGTCTGGGACTCCGCCTCCTTGTTGACGACCAGGACGAGGGGGAGCTCGTTCCAGGCGGTGATGAAGCCGAACATCGAGGTGGACATCAGGCCCGGCGCGAGCAGCGGCAGGATGACCCGGCGGAAGGCCTGGGCGCGGGTGCAGCCGTCGACCATCGCGGACTCCTCCAGCTCCTTCGGCACGGCGGCGACGAAGCCGCGCAGCGTCAGGATGGTGAAGGGCAGGATCATCATCATGTAGAAGAGTGTGAGCGGCACGAGGCTGTTCAGCATCGACGCGTCGCGCACGATCATGTAGATGGCGATGACCATGACTTCCCAGGGCGCCATCTGGGCGAGCATGAAGCCGACGATGAAGCCGCGCCGCCCCTTGAACCGCATCCGCGCCAGGGCGAAGGCCCCGGCCAGCGCGATGACCAGTGAGAAGACGACCGCGCAGACGGTGACGACGAGCGAGTTGGTGACGTAGGTCCAGAAGTGGTCGGCGTCGACCGCCGTCCTGAAGTGCTCGAAGGTGATGTCGGTCGGGAACCAGACCGGGTCCTCCGAGATGATGTCGCCGGTCGGCTTGAAGGCCGTGGCGAACATCCAGTAGACGGGGAAGACGAGGCCGATGAACAGGACGACGGCCGTGACGTTGGGCCACAGGCGGCCGAAGAGCGAGCGCTTCACAGCTCGTCCTCCTCTTGCTTGAGCACGATCCTGAGGTAGTAGGCGGTCAGGCCGAGCAGGATCAGGATGGTCAGGACCGCGATCGCGGCGCCCATGCCGTAGTGCTGGTTGCCGACACCCTCGATGTAGGCGTAGACGGGCAGGATCTCGGTGAGACGGTCGGGACCGCCGCCGTTGAACGTGTAGACCTGGACGAACGCCTTGAAGATCCAGATGATCTCCAGGAAGGTCGTCGCGTAGAGGAACGGCCGCAGGAACGGCAGGGTGACCGTGGTGAAGCTGCGCCAGGCGCCGGCCCCGTCGAGGGAGGCCGCCTCGTACAGCTCGTCGGGGATGGTGGTGGTCGCCGCGTACAGGTTGATCGCGACGAACGGGACGGACATCCAGACGATCAGCACGGTGACGACGAAGAAGGTCGAGAACTGGCTGCCGGTCCAGCTGAAGTCGGCCATGGAGTGCCAGCCGAGCTTGTCCAGCACCCAGTTGACGACGCCGAAGCGCTGGGCGAACAGCCACTGGTAGACGGTGGTCGCGGCGACCACCGGCATCGCCCACGCCAGCACCAGCCCGATCATCAGCACGAACCGCATCACCCTGCCGAGGCGGGCGAGCAGCAGGCCGATCAGGCCGCCCAGCACCATGGTGAGGACGACGTTGACCGCCGTGAAGAGGATCGAGCGGAGCGTGACCCGCCAGAAGTCCTCGCCGGTGAGGACCTCCTTGTAGTTGTCGAAGCCGGTCCACTCGGTGACGTGCTGGATCAGCTGCGCCATGTTGAGGTTCTGGAAGGACAGCAGGCCGTCCTTCAGCAGCGGCCAGCCCAGCAGCAGCACGGTGGCCGCGCAGGCCGGCAGCAGCAACAGGTACGGGACGAGCGCGCCGGCGCGGGACGCGGCTCTCGGTTTCGCCTGGCCGGTGTTCCCGCCGTCCGCCTTGCGGACGTCCGACGGGCCTCGGGGCGGCCGTTCGGTCTGCACGGTCATGCTCGCGGTCTCTCTTCTTCTCGACCTGTCCAACTCAAACCGGGGCGGGGGCCGTCGTGTGCCAGCCCCCGCCCCGGCTCACCCGGTGTTACTGCTGCTGCGCCAGGCGCTTGTTGAACTCGCCCTCGACCTGCTTGGCGGCCTCGGCGGGGGACTTCCCCTTCAGCACGGCCGTCAGGTAGGTCTTGATCGGGTTGGGGTCGTTCTCGACCGCGGCCCACTCCGGGATCAGCGGCGTGGTGTCACCGCCCGCGGCGGCCGGCGCGGCGGCCTCGGCGGCGGCGTTGCCCTGGAGGTTGCTCTGCAGCGACTCCTTGTTCGGGATGACGCCGTTGGCCTTGGCCAGCGCACCCTCGTACTTGTCGGAGAGCGCGAGCTTCAGGAACTCCTTGGCCAGCTCCTGCTTCTTGCTGCCCGCGGCGACGGCCAGGTTGGAACCACCGAGGAAGACGCCCTCGGGCTTGTCGGCCGTGGCGCCCGGGATGGTGAAGTAACCGAGGTCCTTCTCGATCGCCGGGTTGGCGGTGATCGCGGTGCCGCCCTCCCAGCCCATGCCGATGATGGCGCCGGTCTTGCCCTTGGCGAAGATCTCGCCCTGCTGCGGGGTGGCCTCGTCCTTGTCCTTGGGCGCCTTGGACAGGGCCTGGAACTTCTTGTAGGTCTCGGTGGCGGCCGCGACCTTCGGGTCGGCCAGGTTGGAGACGTACTTGTCGCCGTCCTTCTTGACCAGCTCGCCGCCCTCGCCGATGACCAGGCCCACGAAGTGGTACCAGTTCTGGCCGGGCAGGTAGATCGGCTCGGCGTCGGTCTTCTCGCCGATCGTCTTGAGGTCGTTGTAGAACTCGTCACGGGTCTTGGGCGTGTCCTTGATGCCCGCGTCCGCCCAGATCTTCTTGTTGTAGACGACCACGCGGTTGACCACGAACCACGGGGCGGCGTACTGCTTGCCGTCGAAGACGGCCGACTTGTTGAGGGACTCGGACCAGTCGGTGCCGATGCCGCTCTTGAGGTCGCTCAGGTCCGCCAGGCCGCCGGTCTTGGCGTAGGCCGGGGTCTGGGTGTTGCCGATCTCGAAGACGTCGGGCGGGTTCTCCTCGGAGAGGGCGGTGGTCAGCTTCTGCTGGATACCGTTCCACTTCTGGATCTCGAACTTGACCTTGGCCTTGGTCTTCGCCTCGAACTCCTTGGCGAGGTCCGCCTGCCACTGGTCGGGCGAGGAGCCGTCCATCACCCACACGGTCAGCGTCTGGCCGGCGTAGCCGTCCGCCCCGGCCTTCTTGCCGTCGTCGTCGCCGCCGTCGCCCCCGCACGCCGCGACCGAGACCATCATGCCCGCGATACCGATCGCGGCTATCAGCTTGCGCTTCACGCCACCCTCCTCAGGGATGCCACAAAACCCCCCTGCCTCCCCGCGGTTGCTCGTCGACGCGGACCGCCCATGGGGCCGGGACCTGGACCAATGGTGTAGACCAGTAGGGGGAGCTTGGCCCAGACCAATAGGGCTGTCAAGGGTGTTCAAGCGCCCCCCGGACGTCCGTGATGCGACCGAGATATGCAGGGACCTTTCATTGCGCAAGCGACACATCGGACGGGCCGGCGCCGGGTGTACCACCGCTTCCCGGCGGGGCGCCGGGACCGGCCGGACGGCATGTACCAACGCCCCCACGGCGGCGCGGTGGACTAGACCAACGGGGGCCTCGGAGGTATACAGAGGGGATCACGGAGCGTGCGGGATCCTCCCGGCACGAACCCGTGCCACGATGTGAGCCGTGGCCGATAGGGGATGTCGGTCGCTTCGGCACCCGGAGCCGGGAAGGCAGAGCATGAGCACCGACGTCAGCAGTGCGGAGAACGAGGGTGGGGCGACCGTCCGTACCGCGCGCGTGCCCAAGTACTACCGACTGAAGAAGCACCTGCTCGACATGACCCGGACACAGGCGCCGGGCACGCCGGTCCCGCCCGAACGCACGCTGGCCGCGGAGTTCGACACCTCGCGCACGACCGTGCGCCAGGCCCTGCAGGAGCTGGTCGTCGAGGGCCGCCTCGAACGCATCCAGGGCAAGGGCACCTTCGTCGCCAAGCCCAAGGTGTCGCAGGCACTGCAGCTCACCTCCTACACGGAGGACATGCGGGCCCAGGGTCTCGAACCCACCTCGCAGCTGCTGGACATCGGCTACATCACCGCCGACGAGCGCCTCGCCGGGCTGCTGGACATCACGGCGGGCGGCCGGGTGCTGCGCATCGAGCGGCTGCGCATGGCCAACGGCGAGCCGATGGCCATCGAGACGACCCACCTGTCGGCGAAGCGCTTCCCCGCCCTGCGCAGGTCGCTGGTGAAGTACACGTCCCTCTACACGGCCCTCGCCGAGGTGTACGACGTCCGTCTCGCCGAGGCCGAGGAGACCATCGAGACCTCGCTGGCGACCCCGCGCGAGGCCGGCCTGCTCGGCACCGACGTCGGCCTGCCGATGCTGATGCTCTCCCGGCACTCGCTGGACCGTACGGGCCGGCCGGTGGAGTGGGTGCGGTCGGTGTACCGGGGCGACCGCTACAAGTTCGTGGCCCGGCTCAAGCGGCCCCAGGACTGAGCGTCCCCTCCCCCGCGCCGCACGGCGTCGCGGGCGAGGACCGATATGCGGACGAGGTCTTCCGCTGTCTCGACGCCGTCACCTACATTTTCGTGCGCACTGCACCAGGTGATCAGCGAGGGGACGGAGCCACCGCATGTCGCAAGCCCCAGAAGTGAACAGAGGGCCGACGGTGACGCCGGCGCGCGTCGTCATCGCCCTCTGCCTCGTCGCACCGTTCGTGGCCATGTTGTGGGTCGGGTCGTACGCCGAGACCGACCCGGCCCTCATCGGCATCCCGTTCTTCTACTGGTACCAGATGGCGTGGGTGCTGATCTCCACCGTGCTGACGGTGATCGCGTACAAGCTCTGGCAGCGTGACCAGCGCTCCCGCCGGGAAGGCGGGGCCGAGTGAACGACGGCGTGAACGGCGTCGCACTCGCCGTCTTCATCTTCTTCTTCGTGCTCGTCACCGCGATGGGCTTCATGGCCGCCCGCTGGCGCAGGGCCGAGAACGAGCACAGCCTCGACGAATGGGGCCTGGGCGGCCGCTCGTTCGGCACCTGGGTCACCTGGTTCCTGCTGGGCGGCGACCTCTACACGGCGTACACCTTCGTGGCCGTGCCGGCGGCGATCTACGCGGCGGGCGCGTCCGGCTTCTTCGCCGTGCCGTACACGATCCTGGTCTATCCGCTGATCTTCACCTTCCTGCCCCGCCTGTGGTCGGTCTCCCACAAGCACGGCTACGTGACGACCTCGGACTTCGTGCGCGGCCGGTTCGGCTCGAAGGGCCTGTCGCTGGCGGTCGCCGTCACCGGCATCCTCGCCACGATGCCCTACATCGCGCTCCAGCTGGTCGGCATCCAGGCCGTGCTGGACGTGATGGGCGTCGGCGGCGGCGAGGACACCAACTGGTTCGTCAAGGACCTGCCGCTGCTGATCGCCTTCGGCGTGCTGGCGGCGTACACCTACTCGTCGGGGCTGCGCGCGCCCGCGCTGATCGCGTTCGTGAAGGACACGCTGATCTACATCGTGATCGCCGTGGCCATCATCTACATCCCGATCAAGCTGGGCGGCTTCGACGACGTCTTCGCCAAGGCGGGCGAGGCGTTCGGCCAGACCAACGAGGTGACCGGCAAGCCGCGCGGCGCCGTGGTGCCGCCCGAGGCGGGCCAGTGGACGTACGCCACGCTGGCGCTCGGCTCGGCGCTCGCGCTGTTCATGTACCCGCACTCGATCACCGCGACGCTGTCCTCGCGCAGCCGTGAGGTGATCCGCCGCAACACCACGATCCTGCCGCTGTACTCCCTGATGCTCGGCCTGCTCGCGCTGCTGGGCTTCATGGCGATCGCGGCCGGGATCAAGGTGAGCAACGGCCAGCTGGCGATCCCGCAGCTGTTCGAGGACATGTTCCCGGACTGGTTCGCGGGCGTCGCCTTCGCGGCGATCGGCATCGGCGCACTGGTCCCGGCGGCGATCATGTCGATCGCGGCCGCGAACCTCTTCACCCGCAACATCTACAAGGACTTCATCAAGCCGGACGCCACCCCGGAGCAGGAGACCAAGGTCTCCAAGCTGGTGTCGCTGCTGGTGAAGGTGGGCGCGCTGGTCTTCGTCCTGACGATGGACAAGACGGTCGCGATCAACTTCCAGCTGCTCGGCGGCATCTGGATCCTGCAGACCTTCCCGGCCCTGGTGGGCGGCCTGTTCACCCGCTGGTTCCACCGCTGGGCCCTGCTCGCCGGCTGGGCGGTCGGCATGGTGTACGGCACCCTCGTCGCGTACGGGGTGCCGTCGCCGACCAACCCGGACCAGAAGCACTTCGGCGGCTCCTCGGAGGAGATCCCGGGTATCGGCGAGATCGGTTACATCGGTCTCACCGCCTTCGCGCTGAACGTCCTGGTCACCGTGGTCCTGACCTTCGTCCTGAGGGCCGTCAAGGCCCCCGACGGCGTCGACGAGACGCAGCCGGCCGACTACACGGCGGACGCGGGCGACCCGGGCGTCCGGGTGGAGCTGCCGCCGGCCACGGCGGGCACCTCGCACTGACCCGCGCACGGGCGACGGGCCGTCGGAGAAAACCGGCGGCCCGTCGCCGTACCCGTCGGGCACACTCGGCGGCATGGACTTCGTGATCCGGCACGCGGCCGCCGACGAGTACGACACCCTCGGCGAGATCACCGCGCGGGCCTATCTCCAGGACGGCCTCCTCGACTTCGGTGAGGACGACGCCTACCTCGGCGAGCTGCGGGACGTGGCCGGACGGGCGGCGGCCGCGGAGGTCCTGGTGGCCGCCGCGGACGGCCGCGTCCTCGGCGGCGTGACCTTCGTACCGTCCGGCGGCCCCATGGCCGACATCGCCCGGCCCGGCGAGGCCGAGATACGCATGCTCGCCGTCGCCCGCGAGGCACGGGGACGCGGCGTGGGCGAGGCACTCGTGCGGACCTGCGTGGACCGCGCCCGGGCCGTCGAGGGCTGCACCGGCCTCGTGCTGTCGACCCAGCGGGCGATGCGCACCGCCCACCGGCTCTACGAACGCCTGGGCTTCGCCCGCACCCCCGACCGCGACTGGAACCCGCTGCCGGAGCTCGACGACATCATGCTGCTCACCTACCGGCTGCCCCTCTGACACCGACGCGGCACAACATCTGGGGGTGCTCGCAGGTCGCGGCACAAGATGTATGCTCGTGCTCGCTGTCGCCGCAGGGGAATCCGGTGCGAATCCGGAACTGTCCCGCAACGGTGTACTTGTGCGTGTTCGCGTCCCCGCGTGAGCACGCACGGGCTCAGTCCGAGGACCTGCCGACAGTGCGCCCGGCCGTCCCGGCCCGGGTGCCATGACGTCCGGGCCTCGTGGAGTGGGCCGGTGGACGCGACGCCGTGTGCGCTCGTGAGCTGCCCCCTGCCCTCCGCCAGGCCCCGTGCCGAGCGAGGGAGAGCCCCACGTGACCATCGCGCCAGCCGATCCGGCTCCAGCGACCCCGGTGACCGAGGAACCCGACGGACCCGGTGCCGCCCTGCTGCGGACCCTGACCGGCCTCACCGCCGACCTCCCCGACGCCGATCCCGGCCGGGTCGCCGCCGCCGCGCTGCGCGGCCGGTCCGCGCGCGCCGACGAGGCGGAACTGCGGGAGCTCGCCACGGAGGCCGCGGCCGGCCTGATCTCGGAGGACCCGGCCTACTCCCGCCTCGCCGCCCGGCTGCTGACCATCGGCATCCGCGCCGAGGCCGCCTCCCAGGGCGTCACCGGCTTCACGGAGTCCGTCGCCACCGGCCACCGCGAGGGCCTGATCGCCGACCGCACGGCCGCTTTCGTCCGCCGGCACGCGGCCCGCCTGGACGCGCTGATCGACCCGGCCGCCGACGACCGCTTCGGCTACTTCGGGCTGCGCACGCTGTACAGCCGCTACCTGCTCCGGCACCCGATCACCCGCAAGGCCGTCGAGACGCCCCAGCACTTCCTGCTGCGCGTCGCGGCCGGACTCGCCGAGGACGACACCACCCGGTCCGCCGACGAAGTCGCCGCGCTCTACGGTCTGATGAGCCGTCTGGACTACCTGCCCTCCTCCCCCACCCTCTTCAACTCCGGCACCCGGCACGCCCAGATGTCGTCCTGCTACCTCCTCGACTCCCCCAAGGACGAGCTGGACTCCCTCTACGACCGCCTCCACCAGGTCGCCCGCCTGTCCAAGCACGCCGGCGGCATCGGCATCGCCTACTCCCGCGTCCGTGCCCGGGGTTCGCTGATCCGCGGCACCAACGGGCACTCCAACGGCATCGTCCCGTTCCTGAAGACGCTGGACGCCTCGGTCGCCGCCGTGAACCAGGGCGGCCGGCGCAAGGGCGCGGCGGCGGTCTACCTGGAGACCTGGCACGCCGACATCGAGGAGTTCCTGGAGCTTCGGGACAACACCGGCGAGGACGCCCGCCGGACGCACAACCTGAACCTCGCGCACTGGATCCCGGACGAGTTCATGCGCCGGGTGGACGCCGACGGGCCGTGGTCGCTGTTCTCGCCCTCGGACGTGCCGGAGCTGGTCGACCTGTGGGGCGCGGAGTTCGACGCGGCCTACCGGGCGGCCGAGGCCAAGGGCCTGGCCCGCAGGACCCTCCCGGCCCGCGAGCTGTACGGCCGCATGATGCGCACCCTCGCGCAGACCGGCAACGGCTGGATGACCTTCAAGGACACCGCCAACCGCACCGCCAACCAGACCGCCGAGCCGGGCCACGTCGTGCACTCGTCCAACCTCTGCACGGAGATCCTGGAGGTCACCGACGACGGGGAGACGGCGGTCTGCAACCTGGGCTCGGTCAACCTCGGCGCGTTCGTCGACCGGGCGGCCGGTGACATCGACTGGGAGCGGCTGGACGCCACCGTCCGCACCGCCGTCACCTTCCTGGACCGGGTCGTCGACATCAACTTCTACCCGACCGAGCAGGCGGGCCGCTCCAACGCCCGCTGGCGCCCGGTCGGCCTCGGCGCGATGGGCCTGCAGGACGTCTTCTTCCAGCTGCGCCTGCCCTTCGACTCCCCCGAGGCGAAGGCCCTGTCCACCCGCATCGCCGAGCGGATCATGCTCGCCGCGTACGAGACGTCCGCCGGCCTCGCCGAGCGGAGCGGCCCGCTGCCGGCCTGGGAGAAGACCCGTACCGCGCGGGGCGTGCTGCACCCCGACCACTACGGCGTGGAGACGGCCTGGCCGGAGCGCTGGGCCGCCCTGCGCACGCGCATCGCCGCGACCGGGCTGCGCAACTCGCTGCTCCTCGCCATCGCGCCGACCGCCACGATCGCCTCCATCGCGGGCGTCTACGAGTGCATCGAGCCGCAGGTGTCCAACCTGTTCAAGCGCGAGACGCTGTCCGGCGAGTTCCTCCAGGTCAACTCGTACCTGGTCGACGACCTCAAGCGGCTGGGCGTGTGGGACGCCCGCACCCGCGAGGCGCTGCGCGAGGCCAACGGCTCGGTGCAGGACTTCGCGTGGATCCCCGAGGACGTGCGCGCGCTGTACCGCACCGCCTGGGAGATCCCGCAGCGCGCCCTGATCGACATGGCCGCCGCCCGCACCCCGTACCTCGACCAGGCCCAGTCGCTGAACCTGTTCCTGGAGACGCCGACCATCGGGAAGCTGTCCTCGATGTACGCGTACGCCTGGAAGCAGGGCCTGAAGACCACGTACTACCTGCGCTCGCGCCCGGCGACCCGTATCGCCCGCGCCGCCGGGCGCACCCCCGCCGTCCCCCTGCAGGCCGCCCCCGATCCCGAGGCGGTCGCCTGCTCCCTGGAGAACCCCGAGTCCTGCGAGGCGTGCCAGTGATGAACGACCACACGAAGAACCTGCTCGACCCGGGCTTCGAGCTGACCCTGCGCCCCATGCGCTACCCCGACTTCTACGAGCGCTACCGGGACGCCATCAAGAACACCTGGCACGTGGAGGAGGTCGACCTCCACTCGGACGTCGCCGACCTCGCCAAGCTCACCCCCGAGGAGCAGCACCTCATCGGGCGGCTGGTGGCGTTCTTCGCGACGGGCGACTCGATCGTCGCGAACAACCTGGTGCTGACCCTCTACAAGCACATCAACTCCCCCGAGGCGCGGCTGTACCTGAGCCGGCAGCTGTTCGAGGAGGCGGTGCACGTCCAGTTCTACCTGACGCTGCTGGACACCTACCTGCCCGATCCGGACGACCGCGCCGCCGCCTTCGCGGCCGTGGAGAACATCCCCTCGATCCGGGAGAAGGCCGAGTTCTGCTTCACGTGGATGGACTCGGTGGAGTCGATCGACCGCCTGGAGACCAGGGCCGACCGCCGCCGCTTCCTGCTCAACCTCATCTGCTTCGCCGCGTGCATCGAGGGCCTGTTCTTCTACGGCGCCTTCGCCTACGTGTACTGGTTCCGCAGCCGGGGCCTGCTGCACGGCCTGGCGACCGGCACCAACTGGGTGTTCCGCGACGAGACGATGCACATGTCCTTCGCCTTCGACGTGGTCGACACCGTCCGCAAGGAGGAGCCGGACCTCTTCGACGACGAGCTGCGGCGGCAGGTCACCGAGATGCTGCGGGAGGCCGTCGAGGCCGAGCTGCAGTTCGCGCGCGACCTGTGCGGTGACGGCCTCCCGGGCATGAACACCGACTCGATGCGGCAGTACCTGGAGTGCGTGGCCGACCAGCGCCTGACGCGCCTCGGCTTCGCCCCGGTGTACGGCTCCGAGAACCCCTTCTCCTTCATGGAGCTCCAGGGTGTTCAGGAGCTGACCAACTTCTTCGAGCGGCGTCCCTCGGCGTACCAGGTGGCGGTGGAGGGCACCGTCGACCTGTCCGAGGACTTCTGAGTCCTGCGGGTCTCCTCCCGCGCGACGGCCTCGCGGCGCTCCCGTTCCTCGTGGGCCTCCCTGATCTGTCGGTCGATGCGCCGTTCGCGCACGATGCCGACCACCGACGGGAGGACCATGAGGACCAGGAGTCCGAAGGTCACGAGCATTCCGAGCAGGGCTTCTGTCTGGTCTGCGTTCATGCACACCACTGTCGCGCTCCGGACCCCTCCCCGTGAGTGGCAGGACTGCCGTAGGACCTCGATTTCCTGCCACTCCCGGTGCACACTGGCAGCATGCTGAAGAACGTGGCCGCCGTCCTGCTGGACGGCGTGCATCCCTTCGAACTCGGCGTGGTCTGCGAGGTCTTCGGCATCGACCGGAGCGACGAGGGACTGCCGGGGTACGACTTCGCGGTGGTCTCCGCGGAGGGCCCTGCGCTGGGCACCCACGTCGGCGGACTGAGCGTCTCCACGCCGTACGGGCTGGACCGTCTCGAGGAGGCGGACCTGATCACCGTGCCGGCGGGCGACGACTTCGCCCGCCGGGGGTACCCGCCCGAGCTGCTGGACGCCCTGCGGCGGGCCGTGGACCGGGGCACGCGGGTGCTGAGCGTGTGCTCCGGGGTGTTCGTGCTGGGCGCCGCCGGGCTGCT
The DNA here is from genome assembly GCF_055564355.1 of Streptomyces sp. NPDC029152. Taxonomy (NCBI): domain Bacteria; kingdom Bacillati; phylum Actinomycetota; class Actinomycetes; order Kitasatosporales; family Streptomycetaceae; genus Streptomyces; species Streptomyces sp. NPDC029152. The sequence goes on from NZ_JBVHWR010000005.1 coordinate 195,478, forward strand.
GGACGGGCGGCGCTGCGCGGTGCACTGGCACCACGCGGCCGAGCTGGCCCGGCAGTACCCGCGGGCGGTGGTCTCGCCCGACGTGCTCTACGTCGACGAGGACCCGGTGATCACCTCCGCCGGCACGGCCGCCGGGATCGACGCCTGTCTGCACATCGTGCGCAAGGAGCAGGGGCCGGAGGTCGCCAACAGGATCGCCCGGCGCATGGTCGTGCCGCCGCACCGGGACGGCGGCCAGGCGCAGTACATCGAGCGGCCGCTGCCGCGCTCCTCCTGCGACACCGTCGGCGAGGTGCTGGCCTGGATGGAACAGCACCTCGACGAGGAGGTCACCGTCGAGCAGCTGGCGGCCCGGGCGCACATGTCACCGCGCACCTTCGCCCGCCGCTTCCAGCAGGAGACGGGGACGACTCCCTACCGCTGGATCCTGCGCCAGCGCGTGCTGCTGGCCCAGCGGCTGCTGGAGGCGACGGACGAGACGATGGACGCGATCGCCTGGCGCACCGGTTTCGGTACGGCGGCGGCCCTGAGGCACCAGTTCGTCAGGGCACTCGGCACCACCCCGTACGCCTACCGGCGCACGTTCCGGGGCCCCGAGGCCGCCGCCTGAACCGCGTCACCGCGGCGCTCACCTCGCCACGGGCCGCACCAGCAGCTCGTGCGGACGCAGCGTGATGCCCACGCGCACGGCGTCGTTCGAACCCGCCACCTGCTCGAAGCGGTACTTGGTGGCGAGCGCCGCCGTGATCAGCGTCAGCTGCGCCATGGAGAAGTGGTCGCTGGGGCACTTGCGATTGCCCACGCTGAACGGCCGCATGGCGTATTTCGGCAGTTCCGTCACACGTTCCGGAAGCCATCGGTCCGGGTCGAACTCCAGGTTGCGGGCGTACGACTTCGGATCGCGCTGGATCGCGTACGGACTGTAGATGATGTCCGCCCCGGCCGGAATGCGATAGCCACCGAGTTCCGTCTCCACCACGGCTCGGCGCGTCAATACCCATACGGCGGGGCGCAAACGCATGGCCTCCACGATGACATTGCCGGTGTGCGTGAGCTCGCGGACGTCCTCGAATGCCACAGGGCGCCCGCCGGTGACCGCTTCGACTTCGTCGCGTATGCGGTCGGCATGTTCCGGGTGTTCGGCAAGTGCCTGCAGCAACCACATGATCGTGGAGGCGATGGTCTCACTTCCGGGGGTGAGTATCGCGACGACCTGGTCGTGGATCTCCTGTTCCCCGATCGGATCGCCATTGTCGTCCTCGGCCTCCAGCAAAGCCGTCAGCAAATCGTCCGGCTTTTGACCGGATGCGCGGCGCTCGGCGATGATCTCGTCGACCAGGAGGTGCAGATCGGCCAGCGCGTCGTTGAATTCGCGATTGGCCGGCAGCGGCAGCCGGTACAGCGGCCCCAGTGGGACGACCATCCGCCGGTACATGCCGCGGAAGACGGTGGCGAGCGCGACGCACAGGCGCTCGGCGCGCTCGTCCATGTACTGGCCGCGCAGCAGGCACCGGGCCGCGACGCGCACGGCGACGCGGAAGGACTCGGAGGTGGCGTCGATCGTCCGCCCCGGCTGCCAGCGCTCGGTGAGCGCGTGCGCCTCCTCCTCCATGATCGGCCCGTAGGCGGGGATCGCGTCGAGTTTGAAGGCGGGCTGGATGGTGCGCCGCTGGCGCCGGTGCAGCGGGCCGTTGGCGGTCGCCACGCCCTCCTTGCCGAGCAGGCCCTCCAGCGACTCCCACAGCGGACCGGCGATGTGGTAGTCGGGGCTCAGGGCGAGGGCGCCGGTGAGCGCCGGGGTGGTGACCGCGTACACGGTCTTCGGACCGAGCCGGATGCGCACGACGTCGCCGTGGTCGCGCAGCTGGGCCATGAAGGCCAGCGGGTCCCGGGCCAGCTTCCAGCCGTGGCCGAGGAGCGGGACGCCGCCGCCCGCGACGGGCGGCTCGCGCAGTTCTCGCCGGCGTTCTGCCGTGGTCCCGGGGTCGACGGACTCGACGGTCATTTCTCACCTGCCGCTTCGTTGTCGACGTACGGGGGCGTGGACCGGTCGTCCCAGCTGTCGACCATGTACCGGCCGGACTCGTGGTGGAACCAGTAGACGGAACTGAACCAGTTCCGCATATTGCCGACGACGGTCCGCACGGCGCCGCCCAGTTCCTTTCCGCGCACGGTTCCGTCGGCGAGCCCGTCGGCGAACCGCAAGGCTTCCCGTTCGACGGCGAGGAATTCCGTGATGCATTTCTCGACGCGTCGCCGGACTTCTTCCATCGCTTCTTCCAGGGTCAGCCGGTGATGGACGATGAGACTGATACCGAGATTGTGGACCTCATCGCCCGCTATTTCCTTGGGCAGTGAGCAGAGGTCGTTGTACCAGGCCGCGAATTCCTGGCTCAGCAGTGCCGCCCGCCGGTACGCGGGGTGTTTTCTCACGGCGTCCGGCAGTTCGCATCCCGCGCTCGGCTCCAGCAGGTCGGTCCAGATCCGGTGCGCGAAGGTGAGCCGACGCAGTTCGAGGTACTCCTCGACGCCGGGCACGATTCCGTGGGTGCGGTTGTGGAATTCCCGGTCGTACGCCTCGATCACCGCGTGGAAGTGCCGGGCGAACCGGGCGTTCCACGCCGGCGTCAGGAAGGCGTACAGCCGCAGCACGCCGTCGGCGAATCCGGCGACCAGCGCGTCCTCGTGGTGCAGGTGGTCCCCGGGCGAGTCCAGCGCCGTGTGCAGCCGGTCCCGCAGCTGCCGCCAGGCGGCCGGACGGCCGTGGACGATGTCCCGGTCGTGCCGGTCGTCCCAGACGAAGAACCACGCGCTGTAGTCGGCTATCGCCTGCAGGACCTCGTCGAGGGCGCCGAGGTAGTACCCGGCCATGAGGTCCGTGTAGCACAGGCCGTCGGCATATTCCTCCACCTTGTCCGCCGGCATGAGCCGTTTTTCCAGCAGCCAGGTGCGGGTGTTCTCCTGGAGCTTCGGCCAATACGGGTGCAGTTGCCGGGGAAATGCCGCCTCGATCACCGGGAGTGAGAGCTGCGGTGGAACTGCGGTCGCGGTCGGTGTCGCTGTGGTGCCGTGTGAGAAAGCATGCACGAACAAACCCCTCTCAGCCGCCGGTGGCGCACTCCTCTCCAAGAGCGGGGCGTGCGCCGTTGCGTATCCCCGTTCTTCCATTCAGCACCACAACTGACCGCTCCGGGGACGGATTTGCTTCATTCACTACCCTGCGACGCCTGAATTCTCCTGGTGTGTGTCGGCTTCGGGATCACCGGGAGGGCGGCAGGGATCGAACGGGTGACGGACGAACGGCGTCCGCTCGGGACGGACCCGAACGGACGCCGTTCGTCTGGGACTTGTGAGGCCGGACGAGGTCTCAGTCGTTCGCGACCACGGGGTAGCGCGGCTCGTTCTCCGCCATCTGCCGCAGCGCGTCCTTGCGTTCGCGCTTGGAGAGCCGGTCGATGTAGAGGTACCCGTAGAGGTGGTCGGTCTCGTGCTGGAGGCAGCGCGCGAAGTAGCCGGTGCCGCGCACCTTGACCGGGTTGCCCTTCTCGTCCTGCCCGGTCACCTCGGCGTAGTCGGGACGGGCGAGCGGCGCGTAGGCGGTCGGCACGGACAGGCAGCCCTCGTTGCTGTCGTCGAGGCGGCGCCGGTCGGCGGGCAGTTCGACGAGCCGCGGGTTGCAGACCACACCGACGTGACGGACGCCCTCGTCGTCGGGGCAGTCGTAGACGAAGACCTTCTTGTCGACGCCGATCTGGTTGGCGGCCAGGCCCACGCCCTCGGCGGTGCGCTGGCTGGCGAACATGTCCGCGACCAGCTGCTGGAGCTCCTCGCCGAAGTCGGTGACGTCCTGGCACTCCTTGTGCAGCACCGGATTGCCGACCACCGTGATCGGACGCGAGGTACCGCGCTCACGCCAGGCCGTCTCGCGCTCCTCGCAGTCCTCGGTGTCGACGACGAAGCCCTCGTCGTCCACGGGGAGCACGCCCGCGTGCTGCTGATCGGTGTCCTGCTGCGCCATGACCGACGTACGCCTTCCTCATGAAACCCGGGTTGATGCCTGTTACAGGGTACGGGGAACGGGGCGACGGCCTCAGCAGACCTCTTCGAGATCACGCCAGTCCCGGGAATCCGGGCTGTCCGCGACCCACCCGTCCAGCAGCCCCCGCACCAGGGAGGCCGGCGCGGCCACCCCGCACTCCCGCTCCGGCACCCACAGCTGCCCGTCCGTCCGGTGCCCGAGCGGCCCCGGATGCCCCGGCTCGCTGTGGTCGTGCGGATCGAGATGCTCGCCGTCGCCCTCGTCGGACGGCATCCGGGACTCCGAGCACATGCGGCACAGCAGCCGCACGGAGGACGACCAGTCCTCGGCGGCGAACCCGGCGTCGGCGGCGAGCTGCTCCAGGGCGTCCCGGTCGGCCTCGGTCGCGGCCTCCAGGAGGACCACCCAGGTGGGCACGGGCGACGGCGCCCACAGCTCGATCTCGTCGAAGACCGGGTAGGCGTGTCCGGCGGCCGTGGTCCGCTCCCCGTGCGGGACGCCGTCGTGCAGCACGACCTCGCCCCAGCGCCGCCCGGAGGACGGCAGCGGAATGGACAGCACCTCGACGCGGGCGGGGTCGAGCCGCCGCCCCCACACCACCTCGGCCTCGCCCTCCGGGGACAGCCGTACGGCCGCGCTCCCGAGGTCCATGCCGAGGGGTTCACCGGCGTCCGTGGCGTCGCCGGGCGTCCTCAGCCCGTAGGCCTGCCAGGCGCGACGGGCCAGGGGCCAGTCCTGCAGGGCGGTCGCGGCGATGCCGACGTTCCACCAGTCGGGCGCCCCGCTGTCCCGGTCGAGCAGCGCCACGGCCCGCAGGCCCGCCGCTCTGGCCTGCTCCCAGTCGTGCCGGAACTTGTGCAGCAGGGCGAGGTTGAACCACGACTCCGACAGCCAGGGTTCCAGGTCGGCGGCCCGCGTCAGCAGCGCGCCCGCGTCCTCGTAGCGACCGTCGCCGATCAGCGTGAACGCACGGTCGGTGGCCTGCCGCCAGGAGGCGGAGGGCCGGTGCCGTCCCTTGCCGAAGATCCTCACGATTCCCGCCTGCCAGTTCCGTTCTGTGGGCTGGCTGTGCCTTCCCGCGCCCCCGGACACCCTCTCCCGCGCATCAAACCACGTGCGGCCTGGAGGGCGCTCATTACCCATGGGTTACCCAGCCGGGGGCGAGGTAAGGCTGCCCCGGGAGAGCACTCGGGCCAGTGCCTCCACGACGTCGGGAGCGTAGTCGCCCGCGGTGGCCAGGCGCAGCTCCTCCAGCGCGGTGAGGTCCCCGCCGGGTCCGGCGTCCCGCGCCTTCTCCTCGTAGGCGTTGACCGCGCGCACGATCCGCGCGGCGACCGGCTGCTCGTGGCAGGGGTCGGCCTGCCGCTCCACCACCACGGCGACCGCCGCGTCGACGCCGGTCCGGCGGACGACGGCCCCGCCGAGCAGCGCGATCCGCCGCTGTTCGGTCGCGGGCAGGCCGGCCGTGGCTCCCGCCGGGACCGGGTCGACGAGGCTCAGCTGTCCGATGTCGTGCATGAGGGCCGCGTACTCCAGCACCGTCAGCTCGGGCCCGGACAGCCCCAGGTCCCGTCCGACGGCCGTGCTGAGCTCGGCGACGCGGCGGGCGTGCCCGGCGGGGGTGTACCCGGCGATCTCGGTGGCCCGGGCCAGGGAGGCGATGGTCTGCCGGTAGGTGGCCCGGACGGCGGCGTACCGCCGGTAGGACAGCTGGGTGAGCAGCAGCGGCACGCAGAAGACGGGCAGCGCCCACAGTCCCGCGACGGCCACCGCGAGCGCCATCACCGCCCCCGTGGCGCACACCGCGGAGGTGATGCCGACCACGGCCCGCAGCTCCTCGCGCAGCAGCGGGCCGAAGGGCCATCCGGTGCGCGCGTGCGCCGGTGCCGCGGCGAGCACGGCGTCGCACAGCGCGGTCAGGGCGAGCAGCGCGATCAGCAGCAGTGCGTGGGCGGGGCCGCCCCAGTCGCGGAAGGTGCCCTGCCCGGCCAGTGGCCGGAAGCACACGGCGGCGAAGGCGACGGTGAGCAGGCGCCGCGCCAGGGGGTCGAGCACGGGGCCGTGACCGCGCGCGATGTGCGGGACGCTGCCGAGCAGCGAGGCGACGAGCACCACGGTGACGGTCTGGGCGACCCCATGGTGCACGGGGTGCCCGGCGTCCTCCCCGAGCAGGGCGTACGCCAGTGCTCCGGCGGTCCCGAGGGGTGCCGTCTCCCGGCCCTCGCCCCCGCTCCGGCGGGTGAGCTCGCCGAGCGCGACGAGGAGGCCGAAGGCGAGCGCGACGGGGCGTTCCACGATGCCCGACCACAGCACGGAGGCGAGGCACACGAGCGCGAGGAGGGCGGCTCCGGCGTGCGTCAGGAGCACCGCCGGGGTCCGTGACACCGTCGCGGCGCGCTCCCGCGGGGACCACGGGCCGGCGCGGTCGCGGCCGGCGCGTGCGGGGCGGATCCCCTCCGTCGCCCCGGCCGCCCCCGGCGACGTCACGGAGTTCCCTTCGCCACGCCGTCGTGCGCGTCCCGGCTGCGGGCGTCGGCCGGGCGGGACGGGCGGGCGGGGGCGCCGTCGGAGGTCACTGCCGGGTGCCAGCCGTGGTGTTCCAGGGCCCGCACCAGCGCCCCGACCATCCGGGGGTCGAAGTGGGTGCCCGCGCACCGCCGGAGTTCCTCCAGGGCCGCCGCGACGGGTCTCGCCCTGCTGTAGGACCGTGTGGACGTCATCGCGTCGAAGGCGTCGGCGACGGCGACCACCCGGGCCGACTCGGGGATCTGGCCGCCCGCCAGCCCGTAGGGGTATCCGCTGCCGTCCAGGCGTTCGTGGTGGTGCAGCACGGCGGCCCGGGCCTCGCCGAGGAAGCGGATGCCGCGCACCATCTCGTGCCCGTACTCGGGGTGCAGCTCGATCACGCGCCGTTCCTCCGGCGTCAGCGGACCGTCCTTGCGCAGCAGGCGCGTGGGCACGCCGAGCTTGCCCACGTCGTGCAGGATCCCGGCGAAGCGGAGCGTCTCGACGCGCTCGTCGTCCAGGCCCAGCTCGCGGGCGATCATCATCGAGGCGTGGCCGACCCGCTCGCTGTGTCCGCGCGTGTAGCCGTCCTTGATGTCGACGGCCTGCACCAGGGCGCGGATGGTCGCCTGGTGCGCGGCTCTCTCCCGGTGGTACTGCGCGAACGCCCACCAGGCCACGCACATCGGCAGGAGCACGAGCAGCGCGGCGACCGGGCCGTAGGGACTGCGCCACAGGACGGCCATCATGAGACCGGCGAGCCCGTGCACGGCGATCGGGGCGAGCGAACGGAAGAACAGCCCCCGCCACGCCCGCCGGGCCGGCACCCGGTCGGCCAGCGTCAGGATTCCGCCGTCCAGCAGGGTCAGCACCAGGCAGAAGACCGGCACCGCGGCGCCCGCCGGTACGAGCGCGTAGGGGAAGTCCGGGCCCGCGACCGCGCCCCGCCCGCCGCACTCCCCGTACACCCGGGCCGCGGCCCACACGGCGAGTGTCAGCTGCGCGGCCCGCCAGGTCCGCCGCAGGGCGGCCGGCCGCTGCGTCACCGGGGACAGCAGGGTCCCCGGCAGCGCCACGAGCGCGGCGGCGTGCGGCGGGAGCAGGAAGGCCCCGGCGAGCAGGACGGGGTAGCAGGTCCCGACGGACCGGGACCGGGCGACGTGCTCGCAGCCCGCGTACAGCCCGGCGAGCAGCAGGACGGCCCACCAGGGCGTGGACGCCTGGGCCGGCGGGCGCAGACAGAGCAGGGCGGCGAGGACGACACCGGCGACATACGCACGCGCCCGTGCCGGTACCCCGTCCATATGAGCGCCTCCCCCGGCCGTTCCCGTCAGGCTCGCGAGCCTAGGTTCGGCGGCAGGGGAGGCGGGCGGATATCCCGCGGATTAGCACGTACGAGTGACGCGTCACGCGGGGGGCGCCGGGCTCAGGACTCCTGCGGAGTGGGCGGTGCCGCCGTGACGTCGTGCTCGGGCACCGACTGGCCCGAGCGGATCAGGTCGATCCGGCCCATGACCTTGGAGCGCAGGTCGCCCGGCACGTCGTCATGGCCGCAGCACCGCTTGACCAGCTTCTTCACGGCCTGCTCCAGCCCGTACTTCTCCAGGCAGGGCGAGCACTCCTCGAAGTGGTGCTCGAACTTCACGCAGTCCGAGTCCGGCATCTCCCGGTCGAGGAACTCGTAGAGATGATCGAGGATTTCGCTGCAATCCGTCTCGTGCGGCTCTCCGCAGCTCATGACCCCGAGCCTTTCGCTTCGTTCGACTCTCCGGCGCCGGCCGGGACCAGACCACGGTCGCGGGCGTAGTCCTCCAGCATGCCGCGCAGCTGACGACGGCCCCGGTGCAGCCGGGACATCACCGTACCGATGGGTGTTCCCATGATGTCCGCGATCTCCTTGTAGGCAAAGCCCTCTACATCGGCCAGGTACACGGCGATGCGGAACTCCTCGGGGATCGCCTGGAGCGCCTGCTTCACGTCCGAGTCGGGCAGGTGGTCGAGCGCCTGCGACTCGGCGGAACGCAGACCCGTCGACATGTGCGACTCGGCGCGCGCGAGCTGCCAGTCCTCGATCTCCTCGGCCGCGCTGCGCTGGGGTTCGCGCTGCTTCTTGCGGTAGGAGTTGATGAAGGTGTTGGTGAGGATGCGGTACAGCCACGCCTTGAGGTTGGTGCCCTCACGGAACTGATGGAAGGACGCGTACGCCTTGGCGTAGGTCTCCTGCACCAGATCCTCGGCGTCGGCCGGGTTGCGGGTCATGCGCAGCGCGGCCGAGTACATCTGGTCGAGGAACTCGAGCGCGTCCCGCTCGAAGCGCGCACTGCGCTCCGCGGTCGACTCCGCACCCGTGCCCCGGCCCTCGGGCTGCTCCGCCTGGCCGTGCTCGGTCCCTGCGTCGGTCCCAGTGACCGGACCCACCTCCTCCAGTGACGTCGCGGAGACGAAACCGGCCCCGCTCGAATCGGAGGATAGACGACGATCCGGTCCGCCCGCCGCCCGAATGGGGGCGGTCTTCGCCGCGTGCAGCACCGTCCAGTCCAGGTCGGCGCGGCTGCTGCGACTCGGGCAGAAGGCTGAAGCCATGCGGCGGACTTCCTCTCGTACGGCGTCGGCGCTGATGCTCAGCACCGTATGTCGGCCACAACAGCGGTCGCCCGCCGGTCATTCCCGGGCCCTCAGCCGAGTGAGCGGACCCACTCCGCGACGCCGTCGGTGATCAGCCTCAGGGCCTCCTCCTGCGTGATCCCCGCCCGTCCGGGCACGGCGAAGCCGTGGTCGCCGTACGGCACCCGGGTCAGGCCGTAGGCCCCCTCGGGGAACTCCTCCGGTCTCCCGAACGGATCGTTGCCGCCCTGTACGACGAGGGTGGGCGCCCCGGCCCCGAGCAGCTCCTCGGCGCGGGACTTCTCCGGCCTGCCCGGCGGGTGCAGCGGGAAGCTCAGGGCGAGCACGGCGTGGGCGCCCAGCTCGGCCGCGGTGCGGCAGGCGACGCGGGCGCCGGCGCTGCGGCCGCCCGAGATCACCGGCAGGCCGGGACCGTTCAGCGCGGGCCACACCCCCCGCCAGCCGGTGTCCAGGGTCTTCGGTGCGGGCGCCAGCTTCTTGCCGGCCACCCGCCAGGGCTGCTCCACCAGGGCCACGGTCACGCCCCGCGCGGGCAGCGCCGCCGCCAGTGCCGCGAGATCGCGCGCCTCGATGCCGCCGCCGGCGCCGTGGCCCGCGGCGAGGACCAGGCGGGGCCTCGCGGCCGGGTGCCAGGTGATGCGGGCGGCGCCGGCCGCCGTGTCGATGATCTCGGTCTTCACGTCAGAAGAGTGTGCCCTCTTCCGGCCCCTCCAGCTCCGTCAGCAGCTCCGGCCCGTTGTTGCGGACGTTGCTCACGGCCGTGGGGACGGGGAACGCCCGCATCAGCCCGGGGGGCGGGGGCGCCAGCAGGGGGGTGAGGTCGCCGGGGTCGGTGCGCGCCGGGTCGAGCCAGGCGTCCCACCGGTCCGGCGTCAGCATCAGCGGCATCCGGGGGTGGATGTCGGCCAGGGCGTGCGGTCCGTCGGCCGGGGCGACGGCCAGCGGCGCGGTCTCCGCCTCGGTCGTGATCACCGAGCACGTCGCCCACCAGGCCCGGGGGTGGTCGTCCGGCAGCGTCCTGTCCCGCCAGAACTCGTACAGCCCCGCCATGGCGAACACGGAGCCGTCGGCCGGGGTCACGAAGTACGGCTGCTTGCGGGGCCGCTTCTTGCGCCCCTCGACCTCCAGGTCCCGCTCCTGCCTGCCGGTGACCCACTCGTAGTAGCCGTCGGCGGGCAGGATGCAGCGCCGGGTGGCGAAGGCGCGGCGGTAGGACGGCTTCTCGTGGACGGTCTCCGCGCGGGCGTTGATCATCCGGGCACCGCCCTCGGGCGACTTGGACCAGGAGGGGACGAGCCCCCACTTCAGTTTCCGCAGCTGGCGAACCGGCTTCGGGTCCTCGACGTCCTTCAGGGGACGGTCCAGCACGGCGTAGACCTCCTTGGTGGGGGCCACGTTGTAATCGGGCTCCAGGGCCTCCTCGGGGTCCCACTTCTCGATCTCGAAGATTCCTGCGAGATCCTCGGGTCGACGACTCGCCGCATACCGTCCGCACATACGTGCCACACTGCCAGACTCCGCGCCCGCACGAGGAGCCCTCACCCCTTATGGACCACCTCGCATCCGCCTCGCTCGCCTCCCTGTGGGAGGAGGTCACCGGCACCCAGCCCGAGCCGGCGCTCGGGGTGGTGATCGCCACCCTGGTCGCCGCGCTCGCCGTCGTCGTGCCGCGGCCGCTGTGGCGGACGGCGCGCAACGCCATCACCATCGCCCACGAGGGCGGCCACGGTCTCGTGGCCCTGCTCACCGGCCGGACGCTGGTCGGGATCACCCTGCACTCGGACACCAGCGGCCTGACCCTGAGCCGGGGCAGGCCGCACGGACTCGGCATGATCCTCACCGCGGTCGCCGGCTACACCGCCCCGCCGCTGCTGGGCCTCGGCGGGGCCGCGCTGCTGGCCTCCGGGCGCGTCACGCTGCTGCTGTGGGCGGCGACGGCGCTGCTGATCGCCCTGCTGGTGATGGTCCGCAACGCGTACGGCGTGCTGACGGTCGTGCTGACCGGCGGGATGTTCCTCCTGGCGTCCTGGCTGGCCGGTCCTCAGGTCCAGGCGGCGTTCGCCTACGCGGCGGTGTGGTTCCTGCTGCTGGGCGGGGTGCGGCCGGCGTTCGAGCTGCAGGCGAAGCGGGCGCGGGGCGGGGCCGGCGACTCGGACGCGGACCAGCTGGCCCGGCTGTCCCACGCGCCGGCGGCGGTGTGGTTCTTCCTGTTCCACGCGGTCTCGCTGTGCTCGCTGATCGGCGGGGGCCGCTGGCTGCTGGGGCTCTGAACGGGCCCCGGCGGCCGCCGGCGGTCGCCGGGGCCGAGATCCGTCACATATATGCACGGCAATTCCCTTAGCAGGGTTCCGGTCGTATTTCGCCGCCTTTGATCAAGATCTACGATCGCCTTCAGCCATTAAAGTGGGGTCCATGACCGTGAATCCCGCGCACACCGCCCTCTGGCCCGCCCCGCACGCGAGCGGAGCCGTCGACGCGACCGTCCATGTGCCCGGGTCCAAATCGGTCACCAACCGCGCCCTGGTGCTGGCCGCCCTCGCCTCCGAGCCCGGGTGGCTGCGCCGTCCGCTGCGCTCCCGCGACACCCTGCTGATGGCCGGGGCGCTGCGCGCGATGGGCGTCGAGATCGAGGAGGGCGTCGGCCCCGACGGCACCGGCGAGTTCTGGCGGGTCATCCCGGCCGGTCTGCACGGTCCCGCCACGGTCGACGTCGGCAACGCCGGCACGGTCATGCGCTTCCTCCCACCGGTCGCCACGCTCGCCGACGGTCCCGTCCGCTTCGACGGCGATCCCCGTTCGTACGAGCGCCCGCTGCACGGGGTGATCGACGCGCTGCGCGCCCTCGGCGCCCGGATCGACGACGACGAGCGCGGCGCGCTGCCGATGACGGTGCACGGCGGCGGGGCCCTGGAGGGCGGCCCGGTCGAGATCGACGCGTCCTCGTCCTCGCAGTTCGTCAGCGCCCTGCTGCTGTCCGGTCCGCGCTTCAACCAGGGCGTCGAGGTCCGCCACACCGGCTCGGCGCTGCCGTCCATGCCGCACATCCGCATGACCGTCGACATGCTGCGCTCGGTCGGCGCCCAGGTGGACACCCCGGAGTCCGGCGGCGAGCCGGACGTCTGGCGGGTCACGCCGGGCGCGCTGCTCGGCCGCGACCTGACGATCGAGCCGGACCTGTCCAACGCCCAGCCGTTCCTGGCGGCGGCGCTGGTGACCGGCGGCAAGGTGGTGATCCCCGACTGGCCGGCCCGCACCACCCAGCCCGGTGACCGGCTGCGCGAGATCTTCACCGAGATGGGCGGTTCCTGCGAACTGACCGACTACGGTCTGGTGTTCACCGGCTCGGGCGCCGTGCACGGCGTGGACGTGGACCTCGGCGAGGTCGGCGAGCTCACCCCCGGCATCGCGGCCGTCGCGGCCCTGGCGGACTCCCCCTCGACCCTGCGCGGGGTGGCGCACCTGCGCCTGCACGAGACGGACCGGCTGGCCGCGCTCACCAAGGAGATCAACGAACTCGGCGGTGACGTCACCGAGACCGCCGACGGGCTGCACATCCGTCCGCGCCGCCTGCACGGCGGGGTCTTCCACACCTACGAGGACCACCGCATGGCCACCGCCGGCGCGATCATCGGCCTCGCGGTCGAGGGCGTGGAGATCGAGAACGTGGCGACGACCGCCAAGACCCTGCCCGACTTCCCCGACCTGTGGACCGGGATGCTCGGGGCGTAGGGACCGTTCGCCATGCGCCGCTACGGCAAGCACACCGACGAGGACGACATCCGCTCCCGCCCCAACCGCAAGGGCAACCGGCCGCGCACGCACATCCGGCCCAAACACGAGGACGCCGCCGAGGGCCTGGTCCTCACCGTGGACCGGGGCCGGCTGACCTGCCTCGTCGAGGACCGGATCGTCACGGCGATGAAGGCACGCGAACTGGGCCGCAAGGCGGCGGTCGTCGGCGACCGGGTGGCGCTGGTCGGCGACCTGAGCGGCAAGAAGGACACGCTCGCGCGCATCGTCCGCATCGAGGAGCGCACCTCGGTCCTGCGCCGCACGGCGGACGACGACGACCCCTACGAGCGTGTGGTCGTCGCCAACGCCGACCAGCTCGCCATCGTCACCGCCCTCGCCGACCCCGAACCGCGCCCGCGCCTCATCGACCGCTGTCTGGTCGCGGCGTTCGACGGCGGCCTCACCCCCCTGCTGGTGATGACCAAGTCGGACCTCGCCCCGCCCGACGAACTGCTCGGCCTGTACGGCGCGTTGGACATCCCGTACGTCGTCACCAGCCGCGAGGGGCTGGAGAACGGCGCCGCGGCCGACCTCGTGCGGGAACACCTGGACGGCAAGATCACGGCCTTCGTCGGCCACTCCGGCGTCGGCAAGACGACGCTGGTCAACACACTGGTGCCCGAGGAGCGCCGCCGGGTGACGGGCCACGTCAACGCGGTGACGGGGCGCGGCCGGCACACGACGACCTCGGCCCTCGCCCTGCCGCTGTCCTCCCGGACGGGCGGCTGGGTCGTCGACACCCCGGGCGTACGGTCGTTCGGGCTCGCCCACATCGACCCGTCCCGCGTGATCCACGCCTTCCCCGACCTGGAGCCGGGCACGGAGGGCTGCCCGCGCGCGTGCAGCCACGACGAGCCCGACTGCGCGCTGGACGCGTGGGTCGCCGAGGGCCACGCCGACCCGGCGCGGCTGTACTCGCTGCGCCGGCTGCTGGCGACGCGGGAACGGACGGAGGGCGACTGACGTTCGCGTTGTTTGCCGTGCCGTGAGACCGGTAAGTGCATAATCGCACCAAGTCGGATCCAAGCCTGAGCAAAAGCCGGCGAATCGACGGAGCGGTCACGGCAGGGGACCACGGGAGGACGACACATGGCGTGGCTGCTGGTCATAGTGGCCGGGGTGCTCGAAACCGGCTTCGCCGTGTGTCTGAAGCTGTCGCACGGCTTCACCCGGCTCTGGCCCACGATCGCGTTCTGCGCCTTCGCGCTGGGCAGCTTCGGCCTGCTGACGATGTCGCTGAAGAAGCTCGACGTCGGCCCGGCGTACGCCGTGTGGACCGGGATCGGGGCGGCGGGCACCGCCATCTACGGCATGGTGTTCCTGGGCGACCTGGTCTCCACGCTGAAGATCGTCTCGATCAGCTTCGTCATCATCGGCGTGATCGGGCTTCAGCTGTCCGGCTCGGCCCACTGACGCCGTCGGCCGTCACGCCGTGGACCGCCGCGGCAGGGCGGTGCGGACGAGTTCCGACACGCCGCCCTCGCCGGGCGGGGCCGCGACGCAGGACAGGGCGAGGCGGACGGTGAGTTCGCAGGCGCGGGCGAGGTCGGCGGCCTCCGCACGGGGAACGCCGGGCCCGGACAGGGCGGCGACGGCACGGTCGCGGACGAGGGCCACGAAGTCGCCGGGCGAGGGCAGCGGGCCGTCGGCCCGGCGCTGGGCCCGCACGGTGGAGGAGGACGGTACGGCCCCCGGCGCCGGGGCGGGCAGCCACGTGCCCCAGCATCCGGTGAGCATGGCTCGCACCAGCGCGTTCTCCCCGGCAGCGGAGGTCGTCCACTCGGCCGCCGCGGTAAGCCGTTCACGCGGGTCGCCGAACGCGGAGAGCGCGCGCTCCACACCGGCGAGATACCCGTCCGCCTCCCTGCGGACGAGCGCCCGGCCGAGGCCCTCCTTGCTCCCGAACTCGTTGTACAGCGTCTGCCGCGACACCCCGGCCGCCGCCGCCACGTCCACCATCCGCACAGCGGTCCACGGCCGACGCGCCAACGCCGTATAGGCGGCGTCGAGCAGGGACTCCCGGGCTGCAGGCACCATCGCCTCCCTCGGCCGAAGCGACTCAGCGCCCAGGTTTGACGGGCGTGCCACACCTGTCAAGGGTCCGCGCGACCAGCCCCCTCCCCCTTCTCTCCCCCGCTGCGGGCAGTCGTGCCGCCGGGGCGGCGCGGGTGGGCGCGGCGGCACCCCGCCACGCCGGGCAGCGCACCCGCTCCCGCCCCGCACCGACACGCCCCGCACCCCGCGGACACCGGCTCACCGGCCCACCCCCCCACGACGCCCCGCGCAAACCCTGGTGGCCCCGCCCCGCCCCCGCCGGATACCGTGGCCGCATGCCGGACTACCTCGACGACCTCCGCCTCGCCCACGTCCTCGCGGACGCCGCCGACGCCGCCACGATGGACCGCTTCAAGGCCCTCGACCTGAAGGTCGAGACCAAGCCGGACATGACCCCGGTGAGCGAGGCGGACAAGGCCGCCGAGGAGCTCATCCGCGGCCACCTCTCCCGCGCCCGCCCCCGCGACGCCGTCCTCGGCGAGGAGTACGGCACCGAGGGCACCGGCCCCCGCCGCTGGGTCGTCGACCCGATCGACGGCACCAAGAACTACGTGCGCGGCGTCCCGGTCTGGGCCACCCTCATCGCCCTGATGGAGGCGGGCGAGGGCGGCTACCAGCCCGTCGTCGGCCTCGTCTCCGCCCCGGCCCTCGGCCGCCGCTGGTGGGCGGCGAAGGACCACGGCGCCTTCACCGGCCGCAGCCTGTCCTCGGCCTCCCGGCTCCGGGTCTCCCAGGTCTCCGCGC
The DNA here is from genome assembly GCF_055564355.1 of Streptomyces sp. NPDC029152. Taxonomy (NCBI): domain Bacteria; kingdom Bacillati; phylum Actinomycetota; class Actinomycetes; order Kitasatosporales; family Streptomycetaceae; genus Streptomyces; species Streptomyces sp. NPDC029152. The sequence continues at coordinate 211,238 of NZ_JBVHWR010000005.1, forward strand.
TCTCCGACGCCTCCTTCGCGTACTCCTCGCTCAGCGGCTGGGAGGAGCAGGGCCGGCTGGACGGCTTCCTGGACCTGACCCGCGAGGTGTGGCGCACGCGCGCGTACGGGGACTTCTGGCCGTACATGATGGTCGCCGAGGGCTCGGTCGACCTGTGCGCCGAACCCGAGCTCTCGCTCTGGGACATGGCCGCGAACGCCATCATCGTCACGGAGGCCGGCGGCACCTTCACCGGTCTGGACGGCCGCCCCGGCCCGCACAGCGGCAACGCGGCGGCGTCCAACGGCCGGCTGCACGACGAGTTGCTCGGATATCTCAACCAGCGGTACTGAGCCCGCTCCCGCGCGCCCGCCGACTCGCCCTCCGCGCCCCCTTGTTGTCCCCCGCTTCGCCTGCCACTCTGAGGATCCCCCCACTTGTGAACTTGTGAATCCATGAACCAGCTCATGGATCACCGGCAGGAGGTGGCTCCACCCATGCTCGTCCGCGAAGCCATGACCACGGTCGTCCTCACCATCGGTCCCGCCCACACCCTGCGCCAGGCCGCCGCGCTGATGTCCGCCCGCCGCGTCGGCGCGGCCGTGGTGTACGACCCCGACGCCGGCGGCATCGGCATCCTCACCGAACGCGACGTCCTCGACTCCCTCGGCCGGGGCCAGGACCCGGACGTCGAACGCGCCCATGACCACACCACCACCGACGTCGTGTTCGCCGCGCCGTCCTGGACCCTGGAGGAGGCGGCCGGGGCGATGACGCACGGCGGCTTCCGCCACCTCATCGTCCTGGAGCGCGACGAGCCCGTGGGCATCGTCTCGGTCCGCGACATCATCCGCTGCTGGGTGCCCGCGCTGCGGCAGCGCGGGGCACCGGCGGCGATCGCCTGACGTCGCCCCGCGGGCGGCGACCGGGCGGCACGACGAAGGGCCGGATCCCCGTCCCCGGGGATCCGGCCCGCCGCTACGACAAGCGGTCCAGTGCTGGACGTCAGCCGCGCAGGGCCTGGACCGCGGCCTCCAGTCGCTTGCCGAAGTCGCCGTCGGCCTGACGGAAGTTGTTGACCGCGCGCTCGATGATGTCCTCGCGCGAGACCTTGGAGATGGCGCCGGCCAGGTTGTCGATCAGGCGGCTCTTCTCCTCGTCCGTCATCAGCCGGTAGAGGTTGCCCGCCTGGACGAAGTCGTCGTCCTCGGCGTGCCTCGGGGTCTCGTGGTCGCCGGTGACGCCGGAGACCGCGATCGGCTGCCACAGGGCCCTGTCCGTCTGGAACGGGCCGCCGAAGCTGTTCGGCTCGTAGTTCTTCGCACCCTTGTGGCGGCCGTCGTACAGGTAGCCGTCACGGGAGTTGGTGCGCGCCTCGGTGGCGTGCGGGCGGTTCACCGGCAGGTGGTCGGCGTTGATGCCGACGCGGTAGCGGTGGGCGTCGCCGTAGGCGAAGAGGCGGCCCTGGAGCATCTTGTCCGGGGACGGGCCGATGCCGGGCACGAAGTGCGCCGGGGAGAAGATCGACTGCTCGACCTCGGCGAAGATGTTCTCCGGGTTGCGGTTGAGCTCCAGCTTGCCGAACCAGACGATCGGGTAGTCCGCGTGCGGCCACACCTTGGTCAGGTCGAACGGGTTGAAGCGGTACGTCGCGGCCTCGGCGACGGGCATGATCTGCACGCCGACGGTCCAGGATGGGAAGTCGCCGCGCTCGATGGCCTCGCGCAGGTCACGCTGGTGGGAGTCGGGGTCCTCACCGGCGAGCTTGTCGGCCTCGGCCTGCGTGAGGCACTTGATGCCCTGGTCGGTCTTGAAGTGGTACTTGACCCAGAAGGCCTCGCCCGCCTCGTTGTTCCACTGGTAGGTGTGCGAGCCGAAGCCGTCCATGTGGCGGTACGACGCCGGGATGCCGCGGTCTCCGAACAGCCAGGTCACCTGGTGCGTGGACTCGGGCGACAGGCTCCAGAAGTCCCAGACGTTGTCCATCTCCGTCGAGCCCGTGTACGGGTCGCGCTTCTGGGTGTGGATGAAGTCGGGGAACTTGATGGCGTCCCTGATGAAGAACACCGGGGTGTTGTTGCCGACGAGGTCGTAGTTGCCCTCTTCGGTGTAGAACTTCAGCGCGAAACCACGCGGGTCACGGACGGCGTCCGCCGCGCCCAGGTTGCCCGCCACGGTCGAGAAGCGGAGGAAGGTCTCCGTCTGCTTGCCGACCTCGGAGAGGAACTTCGCCCGGGTGTACTTGGTGACATCGGCGGTGACCGTGAAGGTGCCGTAGGCGCCGGCGCCGCGGGCGTGCACGACGCGCTCCGGGATGCGCTCACGGTTGAAGTGGGCCAGCTTCTCCAGGAGGAGCTGGTCCTGAACGAGCACGGGGCCGCCGACACCCGCGGTCTCGCTGTTCTGGTTGTCGGCTACCGGAGCACCGGCCTCCGTAGTGAGCGGTCCCTGAGTCACGTACGCCTCCTGCGCCATCCCTGCAAAACCTGTCCCTTGGCTAATGCCGATCCTGATCCTACAATGGACAATGTCTAAGTCAAGTGAGACTCCAAAGTCACACCCGTTCGGGACCTGGTCCCCTTGCTGTTAGGCTGGCCTGTATGAGTGACCTACTGGAACGGCTGCGTGGACGCGGATGGCGCATGACCGCGCAGCGACGCGTCGTGGCCGAGGTCCTCGACGGTGAACACGTCCATCTGACCGCCGACGAGGTGCACGCCAGAGCCGTCACCAAGCTGCCGGAGATCTCCCGGGCGACCGTCTACAACACCCTGGGTGAGCTGGTCTCGCTCGGCGAGGTGCTGGAGGTCGCGACGGACAAGCGCGCCAAGCGGTACGACCCGAACGCGCACCGGCCGCACCACCACCTGGTCTGCGCGCAGTGCGGCGCGATCCGCGACGTCCACCCGACCGGCAACCCGCTGGCCGACCTCCCCGACACGGAGCGCTTCGGCTTCACGGTCTCCGACGTCGAGGTGACGTACCGCGGCACCTGCCCGAACTGCGCCGCGGCGTAGCCCCGCCCGCAACGCGAGAGCCCCGGCCCCCATGGGTGCCGGGGCTCTCGCGTTGCGCCGGCACACCGACGCCCCGCGCGCCCAACGCACCGAGGGCCGGAACCCTTTCGGATTCCGGCCCTCGGCCTTCAGTAGCGGGGACAGGATTTGAACCTGCGACCTCTGGGTTATGAGCCCAGCGAGCTACCGAGCTGCTCCACCCCGCGTCGATGAATGGAACACTACGTCAACCCCGGGGCATGAGGCAAATCGCCCCCACCGCCACCCGGCACCCGTACCGGCGCCCGGGACACGCGCCGGTGCGGCGCAGGCGCTACGCCGACAGTTCCTGCCGCAACGCGTCCCGCAGCCGGGCCGCCCGCTGCGCCACCTCCCGCGGTCCCAGCGACACCGCCCGGTCGGCCCACCGCTGCCCCTCGTCCAGCTCCCCCCGCCGTGCGCACACCAGCGCGAGCCGCAGCGCCGCCCGTCCGTGCCCGGCGTCGGCCGCCCGGCGCCACCACACGACGGCCTCGGGCTCGCTGCCCTCCCGCGCCAGCAGCAGCCCCAGGTTGAACGCCCCGTTGCGGGAACCGGCCTCGGCCGCCTCCCGGTACCACCGCGCCGCCTCCACCACGTCTCCCCGTGCCGCGGCCAGCATCCCGACGCGCACCTGGGCCCGGCGGTGCCCCTGCGAGGCCGCCCGCTCGTACCACTCCTCGCACTCGGTCTTCTCCTGGGCCGACTCGCCCAGCTCGTGCGCGGGTGCCGGCGGCCGGCGCGCGTCGAGCAGCGTGGCCAGGCGGTACGCGGCCTCCGGGCTGCCGCCCCCCGCCGCACACCGCAGGAACCGCTCCGCCTCCGGCTCGTCGCCGTCGCGCAGCCGCGCCATCCCGACCTGCAGCGCCGCCTCCGTGTGCCCCGCGGCGGCGGCCCGCTCGTACCAGCGCAGCGCCGCGGAGTCCTCGCCCCGTCCGGCGTACAGGATCCCGAGGTTGAAGGCGGCGTCCACGCTGCCCGCCTCGGCGGCCTTGGAGAACCACGGTTCGGCGCCGGCCGCGTCCCCGCCCCGCAGCAGCAGGATCGCCAGCGCGTTCGCGGCCTCCCGGTGTCCGGCGTAGGCGGCGCGCCGGTACCACTGCTCGGCCTGCGCCGTGCGCCCCTGCTCGGCGCAGAGGAGCCCCAGGTTGTAGGCGCCGTTGTCGTCCCCGGCGTCCAGCGCGGCCCGGTACCACCGCTCGGCGGTCTGCGGCTCGCCGCGCTCGGCGTGCAGCGCGCCCAGGGCGTTGGCCGCGTTGCCGTCACCGTCCTGCGCGGCCCGCAGCCACCACACGGCGGCGCTCTCGGTGTCCCCGGCGTCGCGCAGCAGGAAGCCCAGCGCGCAGGCCGCCCGCGGCTCGCCGTCCTTGGCGGACGTCAGGTACCAGCGACCGGCCTCCTTGAGCTCGCCCCGCCGCTCCAGGATCGCGCCGAGGTGCAGCGCGGCCCGCCGGTGTCCGCGCGCGGCGGCCTGCCGGTACCACTGCTCGGCCTCCTCGCTCCCCTCGGCCCGCCCGGCCCACTCGGTCCGGGCGGGCCGCTCGGTCGCGGAGCGCACGACACCGGCACCGCCGTCGCCGTCGAGGTCCCGCCCCGCGCGCCGGTCCAGCGTCCGGGCCAGCCGGTACGCGGCCTCCCGGTGTCCGCGCTCGGCCGCGGCCCGCATCCACCGCTCGGCGCCGGCGCGGTCGCCGCGGTGCTCCAGCAGGTCGGCGAGCGCGTAGGCGCCCAGCACGTGTCCCTGCTCGGCGGACTGGCGGAGCCAGTACTCGGCGGCGGGCTCGTCCCCGCGCTCGCGGAAGTGCCGCCCCAGCGCGTGGGCGGCCGCGCAGGACCCGGCGACGGCGGCGATCCGCCACCATCCGGCGGCCTCGTCGGCGTAGCCGCGCTGGTGCAGCAGGACGCCCAGGTTGTTGGCGGCGGCGCGGTCACCGGCGGCGGTGGCGGCACGCAGGTGGGACTCGGCTCCGTCGAGATCGCCACGGCGCAGCAGCATGGCCCCGAGGACGCTCATCGCCTCGACGTCACCGGCTTCGGCGGCGAGCCGTCGGCGGATCTCCTCGGCGGCCTCGTCGGCGGCTTCCTGGGCCTCGTCGCCGGCCTCTTCCCGGCCGGAATGCTGCACAAATCGCCCCGTCTCGAACAGATTTGCCATGTCCCCCATAACGTCCATCGTCGCACCACCCGCAACCCGGGTACACCTGGTATACCGCAGTCATCGAGGTCACTTCAGCGTTTTGTCGACATGCCCACAGGGAGACAAGTCAAACACGGATCGCCCCAACTCCCCCCTCGGCGCGGCCGTCGCCCTCGTCGGCACATGCGTTCGCACATCACGAAGGCCCGGATCCCTTTCGGGATCCGGGCCTTCGTCGTCGTTCGCACATGGCTCGCGACGTGAGTAGCGGGGACAGGATTTGAACCTGCGACCTCTGGGTTATGAGCCCAGCGAGCTACCGAGCTGCTCCACCCCGCGCCGTTGTGTTCACAACCGTATCACGGCGCGGGGTGGCGTTTGACCAGCTCAGCCGCTGCCCGATCCACCGGCGGTGCCGGTCGGGGACGGGCTGGGACTCGTCTTGCCGTCCTGGCTCTTGTCGTCCCTGCCCTCGTCGCCGTTCTTGTCGCCACCGCTCTGGCCGGCCCGGGCCTGCGCGTCCTCGGCCCGCTGGAGGGCGTCCTCCAGGTCCTTCTGCGCCTTGCCGTACGCCGTCCAGTCGTTCTGCTTGAGGGCTTCCTGACCGGCTTCGAACGCCTTCTGGGCGTCGTTCAGCGCTTCCTGGACCGTGGGATTGGCGGACGGCGGCGGTGTGGTGGTGTCGTCGCCCTGGTCCGGCGGCTCGGTGGCCGGACCCTTCGCACCGAAGACCTTGTTCAGGGCTTCGTCGAGCGTGTTCTCGAAGGCGGTGTTGCCGCCGTAGGACACCAACACCTTCCGCAGCAGCGGGTACTTGAGGCCGCCACCGCGCACATAGACCGGCTCCACGTAGAGCAGCCCGCCGTCGAGCGGCACCGTCAGCAGGTTGCCGTACTCCACCTCCGAGTCGCCGCCTCTCAGCAGCCTGATGGACTCGGCGATGTCCTGTTCGGAGTTGAACTGGCTCTGGACCTGCTTGGGTCCGTTCACGGTCGTGCTGGTCTGCAGCTTCAGGACCCTGATCTTGCCGTAGCCCTCCGTGCCCGCTTCCGCGTCGACCGCCATGAACGCGCTGAGGTTGTCGCGTCCGATGGGCGTGAACGTCGTCGTCAGCGAGAACGCCTGCTGCTTCTGGTCGGGCATCTTCATGCTCAGGTAGTACGGCGGCACCGCGTCGCCCGACTTGTTGGTCGGGTCGTCCGGCACCTGCCACACCTCGCTGCCGCTGAGGAACGTCGTGGCGTCCTTCACGTGGTAGCGGGTGAGCAGCTCGCGCTGGACCTTGAACAGGTCCTGCGGGTACCGCAGGTGGGCCATCAGCGCGTCGGAGATCTCGCTCTTGGCCTTGACCGTGTTCGGGAACGCCTTCATCCAGGTCTTCAGGACCGGGTCCTGGGTGTCCCACTGGTACAGCTTGACGTCGCCCGTGTAGGCGTCGACGGTCGCCTTGACCGAGTTGCGGATGTAGTTGACCTGGTTCTGCTGGGCCACCACCGCGCGCGAGTCGTTGCGCGCGGTCAGCGAGTCGGCGGTCGTGTCGCCGAGCGTCGTGCGGGAGGCGTACGGGTAGCCGTTCGTGGTCGTGTAGGCGTCCACGATCCACTGGATCCGGCCGTCCACCACCGCCGGGTAGGCGTCGCCGTCGATGGTCAGCCACGGGGCGACCGCCTCGACGCGCTCCTTCGGCGTGCGGTTGTAGAGGATCTTCGACCCCTCGCCGATGGCTCCGGAGTAGAGGATCTGCGGCTCGCTGAACGCCACCGCGTACGCGGCGCGGTTGACCGGGCTGGACAGGTCCACCCCGCCGTCGCCCTTGTAGCTGGTGGTCTTCTCACCGCTGTCGTCGGAGTAGTCGATCTCCTTCTGGGGACCGCCGACGATGGAGTACGTGGTGGTCTTCTCGCCGTAGTAGACCCGCTGTTCGTACGTGCCGAGGTCGCCCTTGGACGGCAGGTCGGACTCGGTGAAGACGGGACGCCCCTCGGAGTCGACCTGGGTGCCCTTGGCGGCGACCACTCCGAAACCGTGGGTGTAGCGGAAGTGGTTGTTGATCCAGTTCTTCTTCGGGATGCCGGCCAGGTTCAGCTCGCGCAGACCGATGACCGTGTCCTGGTCCTTGCCGTCCTTGGAGTAGCGGTCGACGTCCAGGTTGTTCGGGAACGCGTAGTAGTTCCGCATCTGCTGGAGCTGCTGGAACGTGGGCGAGATGATGTTCGGGTCCATGATCCGGACCGATGCCGTGGCGTCGACGTCGTCCCGGAGCTCGGTCTTGTCCTCGGTCTTGCTCACACCGGCGTACTCGGTGACCTCCGTGCCCTCGATGCCGTAGGCCTTGCGGGTCGCCTCGAGGTTCTTCTCGACGTACGGCGCCTCCTTGGCCTGCTCGTTGGGCTGCACCTCGAACTTCTGGACCAGCGCCGGGTACAGACCGCCGATGAGGATCGCCGACAGCACCATCAGGCCGAAGCCGATGACGGGCAGCTGCCAGGTGCGACGCCACAGGGTGGCGAAGAACAGCAGCGCGCAGATGACGGCGATGCAGAACAGGATCGTCTTGGCCGGCAGGTAGGCGTTGGCGTCGACGTACCTCAGGCCCGTCCAGTTGTCGGTCGCCTTGAAGTCACTGGACTTCACCGCCAGTCCGTACCGGTCGAGCCAGTACGCGACCGCCTTGAGGGCGACGAAGACGCCGATGAGCACCGACAGGTGACCGGTCGCCGCGGCCGTGGCGCGCGCTCCCGGGCTGGTGACGCGCAGACCGCCGTAGAGGTAGTGGGTGAGTGCGGCGGCGATCACCGAGATGATCACGGTCGCGAAGCCGAAGCCGAGCAGGAACCGGTACCAGGGCAGGTCGAAGGCGTAGAAGGAGACGTCCAGCTTGAACTGGGGGTCCTTCTGGTTGAAGGGCACGCCGTTGACCCACATCAGCCACGTCCGCCACTGGCCGGACGCCGACGCGCCGGCGATCAGGCCGACCAGGGCGGTGACGCCGAGCAGCAGCCACTTCTTGTACGGGGCGATGCCCATCCGGTAGCGGTCGAGGTTCTGCTGCTCCATCGACATGGCGCTCAGCGGCGGCCGGAACCGGTGGGCCAGCCAGATGTTGAATCCGACGGCGAGGGCCATGAGCAGGCCGAAGACGAAGAACAGACCGATCTTCGTCCACAGCGTCGTCGTGAAGACCGACGAGTAATGGACCGACCGGTACCACAGCCAGTCCGTCCAGAAGCCCGCGAACATGGTGAACGCCATGCCGAGCACGGCGAGGACGCCAAGCGTCATCAGCAGGGTGCGGACGCGCCGGGACGGGCGGCCCACTCTGATCCGTGGCCCCGTCGGGCCTCCGCCTCGGTCCGGCATCTGGAAAGCCAAGGTGCGCACCTCGAAGTCGCTGTTGTTCCGTCAGGCCCTCGGGTTCGCGGGCCCCCCGTGCGCCCCCGTGACGGTGGGCCCACACCTATGCAACTTACTCATCGTTTACTCGGTTCCCGATTCGGCCCAGGAACGAGGCAGGATTGTGACCATGTCCAACACCCCCATGGCAGCGAGCCCCCTCACCCGGGCCGTGCTCGAGATCGACGAGTACGTCTCCGGCCTCGGCTGGGACCAGCCCGCGCGCCTCTTCGCCCTTGTCGACACCGCACGCCTGCGGGCCGACCAGCCCACGCTCGCGGACCGGCTCGGTCTGCAGGAGGAGACGGAGAGCTCCGGCCTCACCCCGATCGAGCAGGACGAGATTCCGGCGGACCAGCCGCTGGACGAGTTCCTCGGAACCATCGCCTGGCCCGACGCCGTGGTCGGCTGCGCGCTGGCCGTGGAGCGCCTGATGCTGCCGCCGTCCGCCGAGGCGCAGGTGCCGGCGGACCTGGACGGGGCGAAGCTGACGCAGTGGGTGGCGGAGCACCCGGACCGCCAGGAGGTCCGCATGACGGTCGCGGTGCTGCGCGACGGCGCCCGCGAGTCGGCCCTGCGGCTGCGGGAGAAGGACTCCGCCACCGAGGTCCTCACGGGTTCCGACCTGGTGCCCGGTCTGGCCGAGGCGCTGACGGCGACCTTCGAGGAGTAGTCCCGGACGGTCCCGGGCAGCCCGTCGGACTGCCCGGGGCGCCGTCCGGCCGACCGCGCGCCGCCCGGCCGACCGCGCGCCGCCCGTCCGGCCGTGCGCCGTCTATCCGGCCGTGCACCTCGGCAGGTCGGCGATCTTGCCGGAGCGGATGTCGTCGAGGGCGCCGAGGGCGTCGTCGATGGTGTTCACCTTCACGAGGGTGAGTCCGTCCGGGGTGTCGTCGGCGGCGGCCGCGCAGTTGTCGGCGGGCGTCAGGAAGTACCGGGCGCCCTTCTCCCGCGCGCCGATGGTCTTCATCCCGATGCCGCCGATCGGACCGACCTTGCCGGCGTCGTCGATCGTCCCGGTGCCGGCGACGAACGTGCCGCCGGTGAGGCTGCCCGGCGTGAGCTTGTCGTAGATGCCGAGCGCGAACATCAGGCCGGCGCTGGGCCCGCCGACGTCGGCGAGCTTGATGTCGATGGAGAACGGGAACGTGTGGTCCGTCCCGGCGCTGATCCCGACGATGGCACGCTTCTCGCCGGCGTCGTCGGAGGTCGCGGTGGTGATCGTCACGTCCTCGGTCTTCGTGGGCGTCCGGCCCTCCTTCTCCGCGGCGGCCTGCTCCTTGGCGGGCACGATGGTGAAGACGACGTCCTGACCGGGCTTGTGCTTGGTCACCAGGTCGGCGACGTCGCCGGGCTCCTCGACCGTGGTGCCGTCCACCGCTCGGATCACGTCACCGGCGTGGAGCCTGCCCTGTGCCGGGGAGCCCTTGACGACCGTGGAGACGATCACCCAGGACTTCACCGGGATGTCCAGCGCCTTGAGGGCAGCGACCTTGGCGCTCTCCTGGGACTGGCTGAACTCCTCGGCGTTCTCCTGGGTGGCCTGCTCCTCGGTCTTGCCGTCCGGGTAGAGCGTGTCGTGCGGCACCACGCGGTTGTCGTGCGAGAACCACCCGTAGACGGCCTCCACGAGGTTCATCCGGTAGTCGGCGCTGGTGACCCGGACGGTGGTCATGTTCAGGTGACCGCTCGTCTCGTACGTCCTGTGCCCGGAGATCTGCAGCACCGGCTCGCCGTCGTGGTCCCCGAGGGTGTTCACCGTCGGCCCCGGCGACATCTCCGAGTAGGGCACGGGGATGAACACACCCGCGCACAGGAGCGCGATCAGCATCAGGGTGGAGGCGAGCATCGTCGCGGTGCGGCGTGGCATGGGACGACATTACGGGACGCGGCTGTCGGAGCACCGTCAGGGCGGTGCCGTCAGGCCCCGGTGCGGGACCTCTCCATCGCCTCGCGGAACCGGGCGTACCCGTCGAGCTCCGGGCCGTCGCTCCGGATCTTGCGGGTGCGGTTGGCCCAGCTTCCCCACAGACCCGCGGCTACCGCAGCCACCAGCGGAATCAGCAACCAGGCGAGCGCCGCCATACCGACCTCCCGACCCCTACGAGTTCCGCGAATGACTGATCAGCAGATTAACCATCCGCCGTGACAACGCTCACGCCGGGGGGCCGGTTACGCAACCGGAATCAGGAGGGGCGGCCTCAGCAGGCGCCGACCCATTCCTCGGTTCCGTCGGAGAAGGTCTGGTGCTTCCAGATGGGCACTTCGTGCTTGAGGTCGTCGATGAGCTTCCGGCAGGCGTCGAAGGCCTCGCCCCGGTGCGGGCAGGAGACGGCGACGACCACGGCGAGGTCCCCGACCTCCAGGTCCCCCACACGGTGCACGGCGGCGAGCGCCCGTACGGGGTACTCGGCGGCGACCTTCTCGGCGATCCGCCGCATCTCGGCCTCGGCGCTGGGGTGGCAGGAGTAGCCGAGCCGGTCGACGTCGGTGCCCCCGTCGTGGTTCCGCACGGTCCCGACGAACAGCGCGGTCCCCCCGGCCGCGTCGTCCCCGACGGCCCGGAAGACCTCGTCCAGGGAGAGGGGCGTCTCCCGGATGCCGATCAGCTTGACGGGGTCCGGCGCGACCTGCTCACCGGGGTGGTCGTTCGTGGATGCCATACGCCCATCGTGCCCCACGGCGCGCACGGCGCGGAATAGCGTCATCGCCCGGCACGCGCGCGTACCGCCTTGGAGCCTCCTACAGGACGGCGTCCGCCTCAGATCCGCCGCCGGGCCTTCCGTGCCCGCCGCACCACCGCCGCCGCGCCCAGCAGGGCGACCGTCGCGCCCGCCGCCCCGGCCGCCGTCGCGTCCTTGCGCCCCAGGCGCCGCCCGGCGACCGTGCGCCGCCCCGCGGCCTCCTCCAGCAGCTGGGCGAGGACCTCCTCGTTGGTGTACTTGGGCCGCCACCCGGCGTCGTGCAGCCGGCTGCCGCTCACCACCCAGGGGTACATCGTGTAGGCCAGGTCGCCGGCCGGTGAGGGCGTCAGGCCGATCCGGTGCAGGCGGGCCGCGGCGCCGAGGGCGACGGCCGACGGCAGTTCCATCCGCCGGATCCCGCTGAGCTCCTCGACCTCCTCCTGCTCCAGCCAACCGTCGCACCCGACGGCCAGCTCTCCGTCGGCCTTCTCCAGGACGGCGTACTCGAGGGCGCTGCACAGGTCGTCGACGTGGCAGAACTGCCAGGCCGGCCGCGACCCGGCCACCACGAGCAGCCGGGGCGACTCGAAGTACCTGGTCAGCGCGGTGTCCATGCCCCCGACCAGCACCGCGGGGCGGACGACGGTCACGTTCAGGCCCGGATGGGCGCGCGGGGCCCGGCGCGCGAGGCGTTCGATCTCCAGCAGGTCCCCGACCCCGGTGGCCTCGGCCGTGGCCCGCAGCTCGGAGTCCTCGGACAGCGGCAGCTCGTTGTCCGGCAGCGCGCCGTAGACCATCGCGGAGGTGCACAGCACGACGCGGTGCACCCCGGCCGCCGCGGCGGCGGTCAGAACGGTCTGCGTCCCCCGGACGTTGTAGGCCGTCCGGGCGGCCGCGTCGGTCTCCAGGTCGAGGTCCAGCGCCAGGTGCACCACGACGTCCGCGCCGCGCAGTTTCTCGGCGATGGCCGGATCCCGCACGTCCAGGACCTGCCAGCGCGCCTCGGCGCACTCGCCGCGCCGCTCGTCGATGGCCACGACCTGTCTGACCTCGTCGGACGCGGCCAGCCGCGCCGTGAGCAGGGCCCCGATGCCGGAGGCGGCACCGGTGACCGCGACGACGGGTCCGCGCGCGCCGGAGGCGGGGGAACTGGTTGACTGGTTTCGCGCTGCGCGAACCTGCGGATCTGGGGAACTCACCGGGCGTCTCCAGCGGTTGTCTTCAGTACGGGCGCGAGCGACGCGTACGTACCAGGTGGCATCCATCCTGCCGCAGGCCGTCAGCCGGCGAAGCACCGAGGCCCGAACCGCCCCGGGTGTCTACGCTGGGTGGTGAATGTCGGGCAGCCGTGCCGCCGGAAAGAACCGGCGGCCTTACCAGCCGAGGAACCCCGTGAGTGACACCCCATTCGGATTCGGCCTTCCGCCGGAGGAGCCGGACGACGGCGACGAGGGCAAGAAGAAGGACCAGCAGAGCGGCGGTGGTCAGGGACCGGCCAACCCGTTCGGTTTCGGGATGACCGGAGCCGGAGGCTTTGGCGGCCCCGGTGCGGACAATCCGTTCGCTGCCATGTTCGGCTCCATGAACCCCACCGACCTGGGCGCCGCGTTCCAGCAGCTCGGCCAGATGCTCTCCTACGAGGGCGGCCCGGTGAACTGGGACATGGCCAAGCAGATCGCCCGCCAGACGGTCGCCCAGGGCACCCCGGACGGCACGAAGGACGCGAGCGTCGGCCCCGCCGAGCGCAGCGCCGTCCAGGAGGCCGTCCGCCTGGCGGACCTGTGGCTGGACGACGCGACCGCCCTGCCCTCCGGCGCGGGCTCCGCGGTGGCCTGGAGCCGCGCGGAGTGGGTCGAGGCGACCCTGCCCGCCTGGCGTGAGCTCGTCGACCCGGTCGCCGAACGCGTCGGCACCGCCATGGGCGACGTGCTGCCGGAGGAGATGCAGGCCATGGCCGGCCCGCTGATCGGCATGATGCGCTCCATGGGCGGCGCCATGTTCGGCACCCAGATCGGGCAGGCCGTCGGCGTGCTCGCCGGCGAGGTCGTCGGCTCGACCGACGTGGGCCTGCCGCTCGGCCCGGCCGGCAAGGCCGCGCTGCTGCCGGTGAACATCGAGGCGTTCGGCAAGGACCTCGGCGTCCCCCAGGAGGAGGTGCGGCTGTACCTCGCCCTGCGCGAGGCCGCCCACCAGCGCCTGTTCGCGCACGTGCCGTGGCTGCGCTCGCACCTGTTCGGCGCGGTCGACGGCTACGCCCGCGGGATCAAGGTCGACACGGCCAAGCTGGAGGACGTGGTCGGCCAGTTCGACCCGCAGAACCCCGAGCAGCTGCAGGAGGCCCTCCAGCAGGGCATGTTCCAGCCGGAGGACACCCCGGAGCAGAAGGCCGCCCTGGCCCGTCTGGAGACGGCCCTGGCGCTCGTCGAGGGCTGGGTGGACGCGGTGGTGCACGCCGCCGCCAAGCCGCGCCTGTCCTCCGCGGACGCGCTGCGCGAGACCCTGCGCCGCCGTCGCGCCTCGGGCGGTCCGGCGGAGCAGACGTTCGCCACCCTGATCGGCCTGGAGCTGCGCCCGCGCCGCCTGCGGGACGCCTCGCGCCTGTGGGCGTCCGTGACGGACGCGCGCGGTGTGGACGGCCGGGACGCCCTGTGGGCCCACCCGGACATGCTGCCGACCGCCACCGACCTGGACGACCCGGACGGCTTCGTGCACCGCGAGCAGATGGACTTCTCCGAGCTGGACAAGATGCTCGGCGAGGCGGCGGGCAGGACCGACCTGAGGAAGGACGAGAAGGGCCGGGACGGGGCCGACGGCAAGGACGACGACGCCGAGTGAGCCTCCACGACGACGCGGTCCTGGTCCTCAAGGGCCACGAGGGCCAGGACGAGCTGCGTCAGGTCTACCTGGACCATCTCGCCGCCCATCCGGACGGGATGTGGAAGGCCTGCGCGGACGGGCACATCACGGCGAGCGCCCTGGTGATCGATCCGTCGCGCGAGCGGGTGCTGCTCACCCTGCACAGGAAGCTGCGCATGTGGCTGCAGATGGGCGGCCACTGCGAGCCGGTCGACGAGACGCTGGCGCGCGCCGCCCTGCGCGAGGGCACGGAGGAGTCGGGCATCGCCGGGCTGACGCTGCTGCCCGGCGGCCCCGTGCGGCTGGACCGCCACCACACGCCCTGCGCCTGGCACCTGGACGTCCAGTACGCGGCGGTGGCTCCGGAGGGGGCCGTGGAGGCGATCAGCGACGAGTCCCTCGACCTGCGCTGGTTCCCGTACACCGAGGTCGCGGACGTGGCCGACGAGTCGGTCGTGCGGTTGCTGGAGGCCGCGCGCGCGAGGCTTCCGGCCTGAGGGCCGGGCGAGGGGCGACCGTCGTCCGGATCGTCCCTCACGCCGTCCTGCGGTGGGGCGGCGCTCCGCGAGGGGCGGGGGGAACCGCGCTGCCGGCCACACGCGGTCCGCGGCCGGAAGCACGGCCCGCGGTCCTCCGGGCTCCCCGGCCCCACCGCGGAGCGCTCAGCTCCAGACGTTGCCCTGGTTCTGACCGCGCGCTCCCTGCTGCCCCATGCCGTACTGCGCCGCCAGGCCCGACCCGATCTGGGCGTTCTGCGGCGGCAGCAGCTCGCTGGGCTGTACGAGCGCGAAGCCGCTGCCCATGAAGCTGAGCTCCCACCCCTCACCGGTGCTGCCCCGGCGCCGCCACACTCCGGAGGAGTGCGTCTGGGCCTGCATCTGCACGCGCAGACCGGTGGACCAGGCGACGATCGCGTCGGCGTCGCAGTTGACGTACTTGTCGGGCGTCACCTGCATCAGCAGCGGGGCGCCCGAGGTCATCAGGGCGACCCTGCCGCGGCCGGTGATGTTGAGCTGGTACTTCCCCGAGCCGGAGATGCCGTACAGGCTGTCGACGGCGACGACCTCGTGGTGCAGGGAGGAGTCCATGGCCAGGACGTAGCCGCTGTCCACGGTGAGACCGTCCTGCTCGACCTCCATCACGTGGATGTACTGGGCGAGGTTGGCGAAGTAGACGGTGCCCTGCCCGTGGCAGCGCATCAGGTCCAGGCCCTCGCCGGTGTGCGCACGCGCGCGGGACTGGTTGTTGCTCTGGTACTCGGCGTCGAACTCGACGAGGCCCTGGTAGGCGACCATCGTGCCCTTGCGGGCGAGCACGTCGTCGTGGCCCTGGAGCGCGACGCGGAGCATGTGCTTGTTCTGCAGGCTCCAGGCTTCCTGGGTCTGCTGGTCGTGGTAGGCGAAAAGCGGGCTCTGCATGGTGTTCTGGCTCCCCTTCAGCCCCGGATCCGAAGGCGGTCGGTGCTGTCCTCGCTGGGCTGGACGACGACGATGCCCTGACCGGAGAAGGCCATCTGGTAGGCCTCGCCGCTGCCACGGCCGATCAGCGACTGCGCCTTGAAGCTGCGCTTGCCCTTCACCTTGAGGTTCGGGGACCAGGCGACGAGCGCGTCCGGGTCGACGTACGTCTCGTCCTCGCCGCCGCCGCAGTCGACGACGACCGGCTTGCCGCGGGAGGTGAGCGCCACCCAGCCCTGGCCGGAGATCTTCGTGTTCCACAGGCCCTGCCCGGCGAACTTCGCCAGGCCCTTCACCCGCTCCACGCCCCAGGTGAGGTGGGCGTCGAAGGCGAGCAGGTTGGTGGCGTTGACGGAGATGCCGTCGCCGTTGAGGTTGATCACGACGACGTCGGCGCCGTAGTCGGCGAGGTACAGCAGACCGTCACCGGAGCACTTCATCAGGGGCGCGCCCTCGCCGGTCATCCAGTCCTTGGCGATCTGGCGCACGGCCGGCGGGTTGGGCTCGTACTGGACGAAGCCCTCGTAGGCGACCATCGAGCCCACGCGCGCGAAGAGGTCGTTGCCGGTCTGCATGGCGACCTTCAGCATGTGGTTGCCGTGGTTCTCCATGCGGGCGGTGACCGGTGCGGGGGCGTAGCCCGCGAGCGGCTGGTTCATGTCGGGCTCTCCCTCAGATCTCGTACGGCTGGACGACGACGAAGTTGCCGGGGGTCGCCCGGAACTGCAGGTTCACGCTCTCCCCGGTGTCGCCCGCGTAGGAGTTGCGGCGCATCCGGACCTGGCTGGAGACGACGACCTGGGCGGCGGCCGACCAGGCGACCACGGCGTTGCAGTCGGCGAACGTCGTGGGCGTGACCGGCAGCACCACGGGCACGCCGCGGGTCTTGACGACGATCGTGCCGGTGCCCTGGAACTGCATCGTGAACAGCGCGCCGCCGGGGATGCCGTGTCCCTCGATGCGGCGGACCTCGTACTGGAGGCCCTCGTCGAAGGCGAGGACGTTCTCGGCGGAGACGCAGACGGCGTCGCCCTGGAGCTCGATGGGGTGCAGCATCGCGGAGTTGTCGGCGAGGAACACCTGTCCCTTGCCGGAGCAGCGCATCAGCTGCATCTCCTGGCCGGTCGCGTTGCCCACGACCCGGCCGGCGAATCCGGCGCCCTTGTAGCTGAAGTCGACCTTGCCCTGGTAGAGCACCATGCTGCCCTGCCGGGCGAGGACGGGCTGTCCCTCGACGCCGAGGTCGACGCGGACCAGTTTCTTGTTCTGCTGGGTCCAGCGCTGCCCGGTCGCCGTCTCGCGGAACTGCTGGAGCGCGGCGGCCACACCGGGGCCCTGCGGAGCGCCCTGGGGCATGCCCTGCGGGGCACCGTGGGGCGCCTGCCGGCCGTGTCCCGGGGGCGGGGCCGGGTGGCCGTAGCCGGGTGGCGGGGGCGGGGCCTGGGGGACGTGCGGCCGGCCGTAGCCGGGCGGCGGGGCGGTCTGGCCGGGGACCTGGCCGTACGGCTGCGGCTGGCCGTACGGCGCGGGGACCGGGCCCGGCGGCGGCACCGGGGAACCGCCGGGCGGGGTGTGCAGCGGCGCGACGATGGTCGGCGCGGCGTGCACGTCGGGCACGGGCGCCGGGGGCGGCGTGGCCCCGGGCGGCGGCGCGAACCCCTGTGCGGGCTGCGGCGCGGGAGCCGGGGCGGGAGCGGGAGCCGGGGCCGGGGTGGGAGCCGGGGCCGGGGTGGGCGCGGGAGCCGGTGCGGGGGCGGGAGCCGGAGCCGGGGCGCCGAAGGCCGGGGGGGCCGAGGTCTGGGCGGGCGGGGCGAAGCCCGGGGCGGCACCGGTCTGCGGCTGCTGCGCCTGCTGCGGCGCGGGGGCCTCGTCCTCGGCCACCTCGCCGCCGAAGTTCCTCAGCAGCGCCTCGAGACCGCCGTCGAAGCCCTGCCCGACGGCGGCGAAGCGCCACACGTCCTTCATGTAGAAGTCGCCCAGCATCACCGCCCGCTCGGTGGAGAACTCCGACCCGCTGAACGGGTACCGGGCCACCTCCTCACCACCCGCGACGATCCGGATGTAGCCGGGGCCGGCCTGCGACATCTGTCCGGCGCCGTCGATCGTCGCCGTGAAGGACAGCTTCTTGATCTGCGGCGGAATCCGGTCCAGGGTGACCCGGAAGGACTCCGTGTCACCCGCCTGCGCACCCAGGAGCTGGATGGACTCCTCGGGGGACTTCGGCTGGTTGAAGAACACGAAGTACCGGTCGTCGGAGAGCCGTTCGTCGGCGTCGAGTCCGAAGCAGCTGATGTCGAAGGTCAGACCGGGGCCGGAGATCTGCACGCCTACGTACAGATCCGTGCCCGCGGTGAGGTCACTGATCCTGGCCTTGTGGCCGCGTTGGAATTCCCTGGCCATGCGTTACGACCGTCCCCCATCCGAATGCGAGTGCGTCGCGTCAGGCTAACGGCAAAACCGGACACCGGACGATGCCGGTACAGACCCGGTACAGAACCCGCGCCCGCCCGTACCGGGCGCCTTCCCCGGGCCGTGTCACTCGCTTCTGGCGCCGGGCACGTGCGGCAGCCGGTCGGCGGCGACCACGCCTTCGAGGTAGCCCCGGGCCCGCTCGGTGCGCGGGTACGCCTCCAGCAGCCGCCAGAAACGGGGCCCGTGCCCGGGGACGAGCAGATGAGCCAGCTCGTGGAGGAGCACGTAGTCGACGACGTACTCGGGCATGCCCTGGAGGCGGTGCGACAGACGGATGCTGCCCTCGGCCGGGGTGCACGAGCCCCAGCGCGTGTTCTGGTTGGTGACCCAGCGGACCGAGGCGGGCCGGGCCCGGCCGGCGAAGTACTGGGACGACAGCCGCTCGGCGCGCTCGGCCAGCTCGGTGTCGCCGAGGACGCGCTTGCTCTCCTGGGCGGCCAGCTTGTCCAGCATGACGCTCACCCAGCGTCGTTCCTCCGCCTCGGACATCCGGGCGGGGATGAGCACGACGGTGCGGTCGCCCTCGCGGTACGCGGAGACCGTCCGGCGTCGACGGGTGCTCCTGCGAACCTCGATCGCGCTCGCCCCCGTGCCGCTCGGCGGCGGATTCACCGGCGCGCGCTGGGGCGCTCCGGCGCGGTGCAGTGGGTCGGCGGACACGCCCCGACGTTACCCGCTGCGCACGGGGAAGTCCCGGCTCCCAGACGGTTCCGCGCCGATCCGCACGACAGCTTGTACGACGAACACCCACCGCCTGTGGACAACTTTCGACGCCCCGCGACGGATCCGGGCATGCTGGCACTCGCCGACGGACCCGTGGCCGACCGCACGGCCACCACGCGACCGGTCACCGCCGGCGCACGGGGACGTCTCGGAGACTTACGGGACTTACGGCGACTTACGGGGGTTCAGTCATGCATCCGATGGTGAAGCCCGCGCTCAGGCGCGGCTGGCGCGATCTCAACACCGTGCAGTTCGGGATGACGCCGGCGCACGCGCTCACGCTCCGCCCGGTGGACACGGCGACGGGCAGCTTCCTCGAACTGCTCAACGGCACCCGCGGGCCGGCGCTGCTGCGCGAGGAGGGGCGTCGCATGGACCTCCCGGACGGCCATGTCGACCGGCTGGTGGAACGGCTGGCGGGGGCCGGGCTCCTCGACGACTCCCGGGGCGGCGGGCCGGCCGCCGACGCCCTGCGGGAGAAGAAGGAGGTCCTCGACCGGCTCCGCCCCGACCTCGCGTCCCTGTCCCTGACGACCTCCCGGCCGGGGGACGCGATCCGGCACCTGGCCGCCCGGCGCGCGATGCGGGTGCGGGTGCGGGGCGCGGGCCGGGTGGGCGCCGTGCTGGCCTGCCTGCTGTCGGGGGCCGGCGTCGGCGAGATCGACGTGCGGGACACCGGACGCGTCGAACCGTGGGACGTCACCCCGGGCGGGCTGCCCGCCGAGGCCGTCGGCGACCGCCGGGACGAGGCGGCCCGGCGGGCCGTGCGCCGGGCCGCCCCGGGCCGGCCGCCGCGCCGCGTCCCCGCGTCCCCGCCCGAGGGCGGCGGCCCGGGCCTCTCCCTGGTGGTCCTCGCCCCGCGCGACGACGTCGCGACGCACGCGCCCGATCCGGCCCACGCCGACTCCCTCATGACATCGGGCACACCCCATCTGTACGCCGGAGTCGTGGAGGGGACGGGCGTCGTCGGCCCTCTCGTCCTGCCCGGCGAGACGGGCTGCGCCGGCTGCCTGCACGCGGACCGCGCCGACCGCGACCCGGTCTGGCCGCGGCTGGTCGCGCAGTGGCGCTCCGGCCGGCAGCGCCAGGCGCCGCCCTGCGACCTGGCACTGGCCACGACCGTCGCCGGCCTGGCGGCGGCCCACGCCCTCGCCTTCCTCGACGGCCGCACGCCGTCCAGTGCCGACGCGCGCTGGGAGGTCTCGCTGCCCGCTCTGCGGTGGCGCACGCGACCGGTCCGGCCGCATCCCGCGTGCCCGTGCGGAGCCGCCGGCAAAGGTAAGCAGGAACACACCTCCGGGAACGGGGACCGGCGCGCGACAATGGCTGGGCAATGGCCGTCAGCCGAAGTCCGCCGTGAGGCAGAGGCGGCGCGGCCGGCTGGGATTTGGAGGGCGCATGTCTGATCTTCCGCGCAAGGCGGTCACCCGGACCGCCAAGCTCGCCGCGCTCCCGCTCGGCTTCGCCGGGCGGGCGACCTGGGGACTCGGCAAGCGGATCGTGGGCGAGTCCGCGGAGATCGTCGGGCAGCAGCTCCAGCAGCGCACGGCGGAGCAGCTGTTCAAGGTGCTCGGTGAGCTGAAGGGCGGCGCGATGAAGTTCGGGCAGGCCCTGTCCGTCTTCGAGTCGGCGTTGCCGGAGGAGGTCGCCGGCCCCTACCGGGCGGCGCTGACCAAGCTCCAGGAGGCCGCTCCCCCGATGCCGACGCGCACGGTGCACGCCGTGCTCACGGAGCGGCTCGGCGAGGACTGGCCCGACCTTTTCCTGGAGTTCGAGGACAAGCCCGCCGCGGCGGCCTCGATCGGCCAGGTGCACCGGGCGGTGTGGCACGACGGCCGCGAGGTGGCCGTCAAGGTGCAGTACCCGGGCGCAGGCGAGGCCCTGCTGTCCGATCTGAACCAGCTCAGCCGCTTCGCCCGTCTCCTCGGCCCGCTCGTGCCCGGCATGGACATCAAGCCGCTGATCACGGAGTTGAAGGACCGGGTCGCGGAGGAGCTGGACTACGACCTGGAGGCACAGGCGCAGCGCGCCCACGCCGAGGAGTTCGCGGACGACCCGGACATCGTGGTGCCGGACGTGGTCCACGAGTGCCAGCAGGTTCTGATCACCGAGTGGATCGACGGCATCCCGATGTCGGAGGTCATCGCGGACGGCACTCCGCAGCAGCGGGACCGGGCCGGCCAGCTCCTGGCCCACTTCCTGTTCTCCGGTCCGGCCCGCACCGGCCTTCTGCACGCCGACCCGCACCCGGGGAACTTCCGGCTGCTGCCCGGCGGGCCGGAGGGCGAGGACGACTGGCGGCTGGGTGTTCTGGACTTCGGCACGGTCGACCGTCTCCCGGGCGGACTGCCGGAGCCCATCGGCGAGGCGCTGCGCATGACGCTGGACGGCGAGGCGGAGGCCGTCTACGAGATGCTCTGCGAGGAGGGCTTCGTCAAGGAGTCGATAGAGCTGGAGCCCGGTGCCGTCCTCGACTACCTCCTGCCGATCATCGAGCCGGCCCGGGTGGACGAGTTCACCTTCACCCGCGGCTGGATGCGGAGCCAGGCGGCCAGGATCGCCGATCCCCGCTCCCCCGCCTATCAGCTGGCCAAGCAGCTCAACCTGCCTCCGGCCTATCTCCTGATCCACCGGGTGACCCTGAGCACCATCGGGGTGCTGTGCCAGCTGGGCGCGACGGTGCGGCTGCGCGAGGAGCTGGAGGAGTGGCTCGCGGGCTTCGTCCCCGAGGACCAGGCCGAGGAGGAGGCCGAGGACCGCGAGGCCGAGGCGGAGGAAGCGGCCGCCGAGGCGTGAGCCGGGGCTGAACGCGCCGTGGGGGCCGGTCCGCTCGGACGGACCGGCCCCCACGGGGAAGGCTTCGCCTCCTGGAGGGAGGCCACCGCTTCGGGTGTGATCGGTTACTGCATGACCGCCATGGCGAGCGCACGCCGGGCGCGCATCGAGGCGCGCTCGGCCCGGCGCTGCATCCGGCGGGCGGTCGCCAGGCGCATGGCCCGGCGTTCCCGCTCGGCCTCGTGCAGGCGCTCGTGCATATGCGCACGCGCCAGGGCTTCTGGGATGAGTTGCATCTCACGGGTCCTGTTCTGACGCGAGTCCTTCGCGTCGCTGGTGGTGAAGTCTTCAGGCGCGGTGCCTGCGATCTCGTCGGCGGACGGCTTCATCGGGGCCTGCTTCTTGGGGTCGTGCGTGAGGGGGCGGTCGATCGTTCCGGTGATGTTCATGCTGTGACCGGGTTCTTGCGCGGGCGGCCACGGGGCCGCTTCCGGGCGACGACGACACCCTGGACGAACAGCTCCCCGCCCCAGACGCCCCAGGGCTCACGCCGCTCCTTGGCACCGGCCAGGCAGGCCTCGACCAGCGGGCAGGTGCGGCAGAGGGACTTGGCGTACTCGACGTCCGCCGGCGACTCCGCGAAGAAGACCTCCGGGTCGTAGGAACGGCAGGGGACGGGCACGCCGAGGTTCTCGATGGCGTCGTCGAGCGCGGTGAGCGCGGTGAGCGGGGTCAAGGCGGGGTCCTCCGTGAGGCCGGGCTTGGGGATCGTGTCGGAAGGCGGTACGGACGGGGCGTGCGCTTCGAGTTGCACGGTTGGTCTTCCTCGTCTGGTCGTTCCGGCCGGTCGGCCGGGTGCGGCTTGGTACCGGGTTCTTTTCTTGTCCCGAGGCTCCTTCGTGCTGTCGTCCCCCGTTCGGGGAAAACAGAAGGGCCGCGGATCCCGGATGGGGTTCCGCGGCCCTGAAGGCGCCGGCCTGATCGACGATCAGGCTGGATCACTCCAGGGTTCTGGCCCACGGAAGGCCCACATCAGGTGGTGCTGCGTCGTCTGCTTCCGGAATCCGGCACCGGTCGCCGTAAAGGCATAGGCCTGAGCCTGTGCCACTACTGCTGCTTCCAGTGCCTTGGTCGGTCGCTCATCGCGCTCACGGACAGGGAGGCCCGCGGGAGCGACGGGGAGGGACGCCGGACGCACGGCACCGATGCCGGACAGACCGGTGCCCGGGTTGGAAACGCCGAGCATGCGCAGGGAGGCGGCCGAGCGATCGGTCAGTTTGGCGGTGGAACCGGCGGTGGTGCTGATGTTGATGCTGATCACTGGAATCGCCTCCTCTCGGCGTCTCGGGGGACCGGCGCGAGCCAGTCCACGGATATGCAAGTACAACACGGGTGCAGGGCCTCCGGGAAGGCCGCTGTTCCCCGTGACCAAGAACCTATGGGGATTCCCGGGGCATGCGCAAACTATTTTTCCGACGAGTTCGGATCAGTCCTCGCCGTCAAGCCCGGCAACGTCCCGGCCTGCGCAGATGGCCAGGACGTCGGCTCCGTAGCGGTTGAACTTGCGTGCCCCGACCCCGGGGATCCTCGCCAGCTCGTGTTCGTCCTCCGGCACGGACTCGGCGATCGCCATCAGCGTCTTGTCCGTGAAGACGCAGAACGCGGGCTGCCCGCTGCGCCCCGCCTGGACCGCCCGCCACTCGCGCAACCGCTCGTAGACGCCCTCGTCCATGTCGGACGGACAGTCCTCGCAGCGCATCAGCTTCATCTCGCCGGCCTCGGTGAGCGTGCGGCCGCAGACCCGGCAGCGGGCCGGGGTCCGCCGGGTGCGCCGTGGTGCGGCGGCCGTGGTGACGCGTCCGAAGCCGCGCTCCACACCGCCCGGACCGCCTGCGGACGCGCGTGCGCCGGCCGGGGCGGAGCCGGGCCGTAGTCCCTTGAGGAACCGGCTGGGGCGGCGGTTCGGGCGGCCGCCGGGCGAGCGGGCGAGCGCCCAGGAGAGGTGCAGGCGTTCGCGGGCGCGGGTGACGCCGACGTAGAGGAGGCGGCGTTCCTCCTCGATCTGCTCGTCGGTCTTTGCGTAGGTGATCGGCATCATGCCCTCGACGACGCCCACCAGGAAGACGACGTCCCACTCCAGTCCCTTGGCCGAGTGCAGCGAGGCGAGCGTGACGCCCTGCACGGTCGGGGGGTGCTGGGCACCCGCCCGCTCGTCCAGTTCCGCGACGAGGTCGCCCAGGGTGGCACCCGGCTGGGCGGCGGCGAAGTCCCGGGCGAGGGAGACCAGGGCGGCCAGCGACTCCCAGCGTTCCCGGACGGCGCCGGACCCCGCCGGGGGCTGCGGTGTCCAGCCCTCCCCCGACAGCACCGCACGCACCTGGGACGGCAGGTCGACGGCGTCGTCGAGGAGGTGGTCGTTGCCGCCGAAGCGCGCGGCGGCCCGCAGGGCGCTGCCGGCCTTGCGCACCTCGGGACGGTCGAAGAAGCGTTCCGCGCCCCGCAGCTGGTAGGGGACGCCGGCATCGGCGAGGGCCTGTTCGTAGGTCTCGGACTGGGAATTCGTGCGGAACAGGACCGCGATCTCGGCGGCGGGGACGCCCGAGTCGACGAGCTCGCGGATACGGCGGGCGACCCCCTCGGCCTCGGCCGGTTCGTCGGGGTACTCGGTGTAGACGGGCTCGGGGCCCGCGGGGCGCTGGGAGACCAGCTCCAGGCGGTGGTCGGCGGCCCGGCCGCGGGCCTGGGCGAGCAGGCCGTTGGCGAGGTGGACTACCTGGGGGGTGGAGCGGTAGTCGCGGACCAGCTTGACGACGGTGGCGCCGGGGTGGCGGACGCGGAAGTCGAGCAGGTGGTCGGGGGTTGCTCCCGTGAACGAGTAGATCGTCTGGCTGGCGTCGCCGACGACGCACACGTCGTCGCGGTCGCCGAGCCACAGCTCCAGCAGACGCTGCTGGAGGGGGCTGACGTCCTGGTACTCGTCGACCACGAAGTGCTGGTACTGGGCGCGGACCTGCTCGGCGACGTCGTGCCGGTCCTGGAGGACGGCCACCGTGAGCAGCAGCACGTCCTCGAAGTCGATGACGCCGCGCTCCCGCTTGAGGTCCTCGTAGGCGGAGTAGAGCTGGGCGATCTCCGCGGCGTCGCGGGGCGCCTCGCGGCCGGCCTTGGCCGCGGCGGGGGCGTAGTCGGCGGGAACGGTCTGGGTGACCTTCGCCCACTCGATCTCGGCGGTGACGTCGCGCAGCTCACCCCGGTCGAGACGCAGGTGACAGGCGGCGGCCGCGTCGGCGACGAGCTGGATCTTGCGGTCGACGAGCCGGGGCAGGGAGCCGCCGATCGCTTTCGGCCAGAAGTACTGGAGCTGACGCAGCGCCGCCGAGTGGAAGGTCCGGGCCTGGACGCCGGCCGCGCCGAGCTGGCGCAGCCGGCCGCGCATCTCTCCGGCGGCGCGGTTGGTGAAGGTGACGGCGAGCACGCTGGAGGGCTGGAGGATCCCGGCGCGCACCCCGTAGGCGATGCGGTGGGTGATCGCCCGGGTCTTGCCGGTACCGGCGCCCGCCAGCACGCACACCGGGCCGCGCAGGGCGGTGGCCACCTCGCGCTGCTCGGGGTCGAGCCCTTCGAGCACCGCGTCGGCCGAGTCCGGTACCTGCGGGAAGAGGGGGGAGTGCGTTGCTGCTGTCACACCGCCATGCTGCCAGGTCGGGGGAGACGGGTGCGTCGGGTTGTCCACAGGCGCGCACCGATGGTCGTACTGATGCGACGAGTGTCACGCGCCGGGAATGGCGGCGCCGCCGCGGACGTTCTCCCCCTGCGACCTCATCCCCGAGCCGCCGAAGGAGCGCGAGAGACATGCCGGGCACTGTGACGATGTACAGCACCACGTGGTGCGGCTACTGCCGTCGGCTGAAGAGCCAGATGGACCGCGAGGGCATCGCGTACACCGAGATCAACATCGAGCAGGACCCGGATTCCGCCGCGTTCGTGGAGAAGGCGAACGGCGGAAACCAGACGGTTCCGACCGTGCTCTTCCCCGACGGCTCGACGCTGACGAACCCGTCGCTGGCGCAGGTGAAGCAGAAGATCGGCGCCTGAGCGGCTCGGTGCGCGGCGAAGGGGCGGCTCCCCGTACGGGGAGCCGCCCCTTCGCCGTGTTCCGTGTGTTCCGTCTCAGACCAGGCCGCGGGTCGGCAGCGGCTTGCCGTACCAGAGCTCGATCAGACGGGCCGCGATCGAGATGCCGTAGGGCGGGAGCACCTCGCCGGACTCGAAGGCGGCGCCCAGTTCTTCGCGGGAGAACCAGCGGGCCTCGTGGATCTCGTCGCCGTCGACGTTGATGTCCGTCGAGGTGGCGCGGGCCATGAAGCCCAGCATGAGGCTGGACGGGAAGGGCCAGGGCTGGCTGGCGACGTACTCGACGGGGCCGACGGCGATGCCCGCCTCCTCGTAGACCTCGCGGCGCACCGACTGCTCGATGGACTCCCCGGGCTCCACGAAACCGGCGAGCGTCGAGAAGCGGCCCTCGGGCCAGTGGACCTGGCGGCCGAGCAGGATGCGGTCGTCCGCGTCGGTGACGGCCATGATCACGGCGGGGTCGGTACGCGGGTAGTGCTCGGCTCCGCAGGCGGGGCAGCGGCGGATGTGGCCGGCCGCGGCGATGACGGTGCGCTCGCCGCAGCGGGAGCAGAACCGGTGCAGGCGCTGCCAGTTCTCCAGGGCGACCGCGTGGGTCATCAGGGCCGCGTCGCGGGGCGGCAGGAGCAGGCCGGCCTCGCGCAGCCCCGCCGGGCGCGCGGACTGGTCCATGCGGCCGGGCAGGGAGTCCTTCTGGAGGGCGAAGTAGCTGACGCCGTCCTCGTCGGTGCCCAGGAAGTACCGGTGCGCCTCGGTGAGCGGGGCCTCGAAGGAGGGGGTCATGACGAGTTCGGTGCGCCCGTCGGGCGTCTCGTCGATGAGGACCTGGCCGCCGGAGACCACGAAGCAGCGCGTCGAGGGGTGGCTCCAGGCCGCCGCGAGCCAGGCCTCGTCGAGCCGGTGGTGGGCGGCTCGGTCGATGCCGTTCGGGGCGGTGAGCGAGATGGGACGGTCGGCGGTGTGGTCGGTCCAGGTGGTCACGGGTGCTTCCAACTCCCCCGGTGAGCGGTTGGTGGTTCGGCAGGCGGTTCAGCGGGTCGTACGGCGGGTGGCGACCGGGCCGGGAGGGATCGGCGGTGCGGGACGGCCCTTTCGGTGTGCCGCGCACGGGATGCCGGCCCGGCCCGGGCCGGGCGGGGGCTCAGGGTGCGTGGCGCCAGTGCTCCGCCAGGTCGCCCCACAGGTGGGCGGAGGTTTCGACACCTTTGAGGAGAAGGTCGAGCTCGACCTTCTCGTTCGGGGCGTGCCAGCCGTCGGACGGGACGGAGATGCCGAGGAAGAGCACGGGTGCGCCGAGGACCTCCTGGAGGTCGGCGGCCGGTCCGGATCCGCCTTCGCGGGTGAAGCGGACCGGCTTCCCGAAGGCCCGGCCCATGGCGCGGGCCACGGACTGCAGCGCCGGGTGGTCCAGCGGTGTCAGGCACGGGCGCGTGGCCGATCCGAAGGTGATCTCGCAACGGATGCCGGCCGGCACCTGCTCGGCCGCCCAGGCGCGGACGGCCTTCTCCACGTGGTCGGGGTCCTGTCCCGCGACCAGGCGGAAGGAGAGCTTCACCATGGCGGAGGACGGGATGATCGTCTTGCTGCCGGGGCCCTGGTAACCGCCGCCGATGCCGTTGACCTCGGCGGTGGGGCGGGCCCAGATGCGCTCCAGGGTGGTGTGGCCGGCCTCGCCGTGGGCGGCGTACGACTTGGCCGTGCGCAGCCACTGCCCCTCGTCGAAGGGCAGCTCGGCGAAGAGGTCGCGTTCGCGGTCGGTGAGTTCGATCACGCCGTCGTAGAAGCCGGGGACCGCCACGCGCGCGTGCTCGTCGTGCAGGGCGGCCACCAGGCGGGCGGCGGCCGTGGCCGGGTTGGGGACCGCGCCGCCGAAGGAGCCCGAGTGGATGTCCTGGTCGGGTCCGTGCAGCCGGATCTCGCACTCGGCGAGGCCGCGCATGCCGGTGCAGACCGTGGGGGTGTCCTCGGACCACATGCCGGTGTCGGAGACGATCACCGCGTCGGCGGCGAGGCGCTCGGCGTGCTCCTCGACGAGGGCGCGGAAGTGCGGGGAGCCGGACTCCTCCTCGCCCTCGATCAGCAGCTTGAGGTTCACCGCCGGTGCGGTGCGGCCGGTGGCGGCGAGGTGGGCGCGGACGCCGAGTGTGTGGAAGAACACCTGGCCCTTGTCGTCGGCCGCCCCGCGCGCGTAGAGGCGGTTGTCGCGGACGACGGGCTCGAAGGGGTCGCTGTGCCAGCCGTCCTCGCGGGCCGCCGGCTGCACGTCGTGGTGGCCGTAGACGAGGACCGTCGGTGCCGCGGGATCGCCGGAGGGCCACTCGGCGAAGACGGCCGGGGCGCCCGCGGTGGGCCAGACCTCGGCGGTCGGGAAGCCGGTCTCCTTCAGCTTGGCGGCGAGCCAGTCGGCGCTGCGGCGTACGTCGGCCGCATGGTCGGGCTGGGCCGACACGGACGGGATGCGCAGCCACTCGGCGAGGTCGTCGAGGAAGGTGGCGCGGTGGTGCCCGATGTACGTACGGACGGCGCTGACGGCACTGTCAACGGGGTGGCTCATGCTCACGAGCCTATCGGCCCGCGCGGACACCCTGACCGTGCGGTTCGTCACCGACCGGCTCGCCGAGCAGCAGGCGCTCCAGCGCGGCCCGGTCCGGCAGGCCCTCGGGCCGCACGGCTTCGCCGCTGCGCACGTACAGGAAGGTGGCCGTCACCGATTCCAGCGGCACCCGCTGCTGCTCGGCCCAGGCGAGGCGGTACACGGCGAGCTGGAGCGGGTCGGCGGTGCCGTCGCGGCTCGTCTTCCAGTCGACGATCTCGTACGTCGCCGCCGGCCCCTCGCCCTGCTTGTAGACGGCGTCGATCCGGCCGCGCACGACGCGTCCGGCGAGCGTGAGCTGGAAGGGCGCCTCGACGCGGTACGGGGTGCGGTGCGCGTACTCGGTGCGTTCGAAGGCGTCCTTGAGGAACTCCAGATCGCGTTCGTCGGCGATCTCGGCCTCGCCGCCGGGCAGCTCCTCCGGCTCCAGCATGGGCAGCGTCAGCGCTTCGAAGCGGGACTCGACCCAGGCGTGGAAGCGGGTGCCGCGGCGGGCGGCGGGCTGGGGCGGGCGGGGCATGGGGCGGGCCAGCTCCTGGGCGAAGCCGTCGGGGTCGGCGGCCAGGCGCAGCAGCTGGGAGGCGGTCAGCGACGCCGGGAGGCGCACCTCGGTGACGCTCTCGCGGGCGCGCAGCAGCTCGCCGGTGAGGGCGTCCAGGTCGCGGTCCCAGGAGGCGACGGTGCGGGCCTCCTCGGGCGTGAGGCGGGCGGCGGTGGTGTCCCGGGGGGCGGAGTCCGGCAGGGGTCCCTGGGGGCGGGGGACGCCGGTGCCACCGGGCTGCGGCGGGGGTGGCGCCTGGTGCGGGATCACCGGGCGCGCGGCGGGGCGGCCGGCCGTCCAGGAGTCCCAGTCGGCGGGGTCCTCCGGCGGGCCGGGGTCCTCGTCGGCGGGGAAGGCGTCCTCGAAGGCTCCCTCGAAGACCTCTTCGAAGGCCCCTTCCGGATCCGGGCAGGGCTCGTCGTCCTCGGGGGGCGGCGGCCAGTCCGGGTCGTCGTGGGCGTCCGGGTCGTGCGTGGCGGTGGGCCGGCCGTCGCCTCGGGAGGCGAGGCGGTCCAGGTGGGCGAGGACCGTCTCGGCGGCGGACCGGCGCAGGGCGAGGGCCTCGCCGTCCAGGGGCAGGGGCCAGGCCCGGTCGGCGGTGTCCTCGAGGAGCGCCGGGTTCTCCTCGTCCTCGGCGGGTTCGTCCGCCCATGCCTCGATCTCGCCGTGTCCGGCGGCGCAGTGGTCGTACAGGGCCCGGAGGAAGTCGGACGGTCCGCGCGGCTTCTTCTGGCTGGGGCCCCACCAGTGGCCGGAGCCCAGGAGCAGGGAGCGGGGGCGGGTGAAGGTGACGTAGCCGAGGCGGAGTTCCTCGGTGTGCTGGTGTTCCTTCATGGCCTCGTGGAAGGCCTTCAGGCCCCGTGAGTCCCAGGACGCGACGTCGGGCAGGGTGTCGGCGTCGCCGCGCAGCGCGTGCGGCAGCACCTTGCCCTGGGCGGTCCACTTCTCGCGGCCCTGCCCGCTGGGGAAGGTGCCGGTGACGAGCCCGGGGACGGCGACGACGTCCCACTCCAGGCCCTTGGACTTGTGCGCGGTGAGCACCTTGACGGTGTTCTCGCCGCCGGGCAGGGCGTTGTCGAGGCCCTTCTCGTACTGGGCGGCGGTGCGCAGGAAGCCGAGGAAGGCGAGCAGGGTGGCCCCGCCGTCGCTCGCGGCGAAGGAGGCGGCGACGTCCAGGAAGTTCGACAGGGTCTCGCGACGGCGGGCGGCCAGGGCGTGCGGGGACGCCGACAGCTCGACCTCCAGGCCGGTGGTGGCGAGGACGCGGTGCAGGACGTCCATCAGGGGGTCGGACAGGGCTCGGCGCAGGTCGCGCAGCTCGGCGGCCAGGCGGGCGAACCGTACGCGCGCGTCCGGCGAGAAGGGCAGTCCGTCGTCGTCCCCGGTGCCGTCCAGCGGCGTCTCCAGGAAGGTGTCGAGGGCGTCGGCGAGGGAGATCACCTCGGACGGGTCGACGCCCTCGACGGCCTCGGCGAGCCGCCGGTCGGGATCGTCGTCGCCCTCCACGCGCGCGTGGCTCACGAGCAGCCGGGCCCGGCGTCCCAGGAGGGCGAGGTCGCGCGGGCCGATGCGCCAGCGCGGGCCGGTGAGCAGGCGGACCAGGGAGGCGTTGGCGCCGGGGTCCTGGAGGACCTCGCAGACGGCGACCAGGTCGGCCACCTCGGGCAGGTGCAGCAGTCCGGACAGGCCCACGACCTCGACGGGGACGTCGCGGGCCACCAGCGCGCCCTGGATCTCGGCGAAGTCGGTCGCCGTCCGGCACAGCACGGCGATCTCCCCGGGCGCCTTGCCGGTACGGACGAGGTGGGCGACGGAGTCGGCGATCCAGTCGATCTCCTCGGCGTGCGTGCGCAGGAGGGCGCAGCGGACCGTGCCGTCGCGCTCGGCGCCGGGGGCGGGGCGCAGGGCCTCCACGCCCGCGTGCATGGCGCGCAGGGGTTCGGCGAGCCCGTTGGCGAGGTCGAGGAGGCGGCCGCCGCTGCGGCGGTTCTCGCTGAGCGCCTGGCGGGTGGCGGGGCGGCCGTCGGCGTGCGCGAAGTGCTCCGGGAAGTCGTCGAGGTTGGCGACGGAGGCGCCGCGCCAGCCGTAGATCGCCTGGCAGGGGTCCCCGACCGCGGTCACGGGATGGCCGGTGCCGCCGCCGAACAGGCCCGCCAACAGGATGCGCTGGGCCACCGAGGTGTCCTGGTACTCGTCGAGCAGCACGACCCGGAACTCGTCGCGCAGGACGCGACCCACCTCGGGCAGCCCGGCGAGCTGAGCCGACAGGGCGATCTGGTCGCCGAAGTCGAGGAGGTCGCGTTCGCGTTTGGCGGCCCGGTAGCGGATCACCAGGTCGGCGAGTTCACGGCGGGCGGCCGCGGCCTCGGGGACCTTGCGCAGATCGGCGTTGGTGAGCTTGGCGCCCTGGAGGGTGGTCAGGAGGCCCGCGTCCCAGGCCCGCAGCTCCTCGGGGCGTACGAGGTGTTCGGCGAGCTCGGCGTCGAGGGCGAGGAGGTCGCCGACCAGGTCGGCGAAGGAACGGGTGAGCGCCGGATACGGTCCGGGTGCCTCGCGCAGCACCCGTGCGGCCAGCTGGAAGCGGGTGGCGTCGGCGAGCAGGCGGGACGTCGGTTCCAGCCCGAGGCGCAGGCCGTGGTCGGTCAGCAGGCGGCCCGCGAAGGCGTGGTACGTGGAGATCACCGGCTCGCCCGGCGGATCGTCCGGGTCGATGACCTCGGGATCGGTGACGCCGGCCCGGACGAGGGCCTTGCGGACGCGCTCGGCGAGTTCGCCGGCCGCCTTGTTGGTGAAGGTGAGGCCGAGCACCTGCTCGGGGGCGACCTGGCCGGTGCCGACCAGCCACACCACGCGCGCCGCCATCACCGTCGTCTTGCCCGACCCGGCTCCGGCCACGATCACCTGCGGGGCGGGCGGCGCGACGATGCAGGCCGTCTGCTCCGGGGTGAAGGGGATCCCGAGGAGCTCCTTGAGCTGCTCGGGATCGGAGATACGGGCGGGCACGTCGAAGAGGCTAGCGGCGGCCACTGACAGCGGAGGCCGGGAACGCGGTGCGGGCGGGGAGAAGCGCAGGTCAGCACGTGGGGTGCGACTGGTCACACCGTCGCACCGCTCCAGGCGTCCGGTCCCCGGGAGCGCTCTGCGCCAGGACGTGCCGTCCGTCCCGGACCGCGCTACTCCACGACGTGCCGTCCCTCGGGCCGTGCGCTGCAGGAGGCGCGGAAGGCGCAGTGCGTGCAGTGCTGGCCCGCGGTGGGGGTGAACCGTTCGTCAAGGACCTTGCCGGCGGCCGTGGCCAGCAGGTCCCCGACCCACTCCCCCTCAGGGCCCGCCAGGGAGTCCTGCGCCTGCACCTTGGGCAGCGTCTCACCGCCGTCGCGCTTGGCCGCGCCCTGGCGCAGCTGGACGAGTTCCGCACCGCCCGGTTCGGGGCGCACCCCGCCGAAGGCCTCGTCGACGGCGCCCTCGCGGACGGCGAGCTGGTAGACGGCGAGCTGGGGGTGGCGGGCCACCTCGGCGGAGCTGGGGGCCTGCTTGCCGGTCTTGAAGTCGACGACGTAGGCGCGGCCGTCGGCGTCGGCCTCGACGCGGTCCATCTGGCCGCGGATGCGCACCTCGTAGTCGCCCGCCTCCAGGGTCACGTCGAAGTCGTGCTCGCTGGCCACCGGTGTACGCCCGGCGCGGTCCATGACGTGCCATTCGAGGAACCGTTCGAGCGCCACGCGCGCGTTGGCCTTCTCCTGCGCCGACTTCCACGGCGCGTCGAAGGCGAGCGCGTTCCACACGGAGTCCAGGCGCTCCATGAGGACGTCGAGGTCGGCCGGGGTGTGCCCGGAGGCGACCTCGTCGGCGAGGACGTGCACCACGTTGCCGAAGCCCTGGGCGGCGGTGGCGGGCGCGTCGGCCTTCACCTCCCGGCCGAGGAACCACTGGAGCGCGCAGGTGTTGGCGAGCTGGTCGAGGGCGCTGCCGGAGAGGGTGACGGGCCGGTCGCGGTCGCGCAGCGGCACCTTGCTCTCGGTCGGGTCCCACATGCCCCACCAGCGGTAGGGGTGGGCCGAGGGCACCAGGAGGCGGCCGTCCTCGTCGGCGAGGGCGGCGAGGCGGGCCAGGCGGTGTGCGGCGGCCTCGCGCAGGGGGGCGGAGACGCGCGGGTCGACGGTGGTGGCGCGCAGTTCGGCGACGAGCGCCGCCACGGCGAGGGGGCGGCGCGGGCGGCCCGTGACGTCGGCGGGCTCGACGCCGAGCTCGGTCAGGAACCGGGAGGGCTGGTCGCCGTCGTCGGCGGGCGCCTTCACCGCGGTCACGACGAGGCGTTCACGCGCGCGCGTGGCGGCCACGTAGAACAGGCGGCGCTCCTCGGCGAGCAGCGCGCCCGGCGTGAGGGGTTCGGCGAGTCCGTCGCGACCGATCCGGTCGGCCTCCAGCAGGGAGCCGCGGCGGCGCAGGTCCGGCCACAGTCCTTCCTGGACGCCCGCGACGACGACCAGCCGCCATTCGAGTCCCTTGGAGCGGTGCGCGGTCATCAGGCGGACGGCGTCGGGGCGGACGGCACGTCGCGTGAGGGTGTCCGCGGCGATGTCCTCGGCGTCGATCTCCTCCAGGAAGTTCAGCGCGCCGCGCCCGCCCGTGCGCTCCTCCGCGCGCGCGGCGGTCGCGAACAGGGCGCACACGGCGTCCAGGTCACGGTCGGCGTTGCGTCCCGCGGCGCCGCCGCGCCTGGCCGAGCGTTCCAGGCGGGTGGGCCAGGGTGTGCCCTCCCACAGGTCCCACAGTGCCTCCTCGGCGCTGCCGCCGCCGGCGAGGCGCTCACGGGCCCTGCGGAGCAGCGCGCCGAGGCGCTGGGCGCCGCGCGCGTACGCGGGGTCGTGCACCGCGAGGCGCTCGGGCTCGGCCAGGGCGCGGGCGAGCAGTTCGTCCGAGGGCGGCGGCAGCGGGTTGCCGGCGGCGCGCTCCTCGTCGCGCAGGGCCCGTCCGAGGCGGCGCAGGTCGGCGGCGTCCATGCCGGCGAGGGGGGAGGTGAGCAGGGTGAGGGTGGTCTCGGTGTCCAGCCAGCAGCCGGTCCCGGCACGGGCGGTGCCGGCCGCGGGGGTCTCGGGCACGTCGTGGGGGCGGGGCGGGGCATCGGGCACGCCGTCGGGGCCGGGCACGTCCTCGGCGCCCGCTCCGGCCTCGGCCCCGTCACCGGGACCGGGACCGGGCACGGCATCGCGCACGCCGTCCGCACCGGGCACGGCATCGCGCACGCCGTCCGCACCGGGCCCGGCATCGCGCACGCCGTCCGCACCGGGCCCGGCCTCGGACACGCCGTCCGCACCGGCCTCGGCCCCGGACACGCCCCCGGCGCCGGGGGCGGCTTCCGTCGCCTCGTCGGTGCGGGTGCCGGGCCGTTCCTGCGCGACCGCCGTCGCCACCGCGCGCAGGGCCGTCAGCAGCGGTGCCACCGCCGGTTCGTGCCGCAGGGGCAGGTCGTCGCCGTCGACGTCCAGCGGGACGCCGGCCGCGGTGAGGGCGCGGCGCACCGCCGGGATGGTGCGCGAGCCGGCGCGCACGAGGACGGCCATGTCGCTCCACGGGACACCGTCCTCGAGGTGGGCCCGGCGCAGGATGTCGGCGACGTTGTCGAGCTCGGTGCCGGGCGTCGGGTACGTGTACACCTCGACGCGCCCTCCGTCCCGCACGGAGGCGA
Source organism: Streptomyces sp. NPDC029152 (assembly GCF_055564355.1). NCBI lineage: Bacteria > Bacillati > Actinomycetota > Actinomycetes > Kitasatosporales > Streptomycetaceae > Streptomyces > Streptomyces sp. NPDC029152. Next base: position 245,706 of record NZ_JBVHWR010000005.1, read on the forward strand.
GCTCGCGGTGGGCGCGTACCTTGTCGGCGGGCAGGCGGGTCAACGGCATGCGCTGGGTCAGCAGCCGGGTGGCGGCCAGCAGGGCGGCCCCGGAACGGCGCGAGGTCCGCAGCACCTCCACCGGCGCCGGACGGCCGTCCGCGCGCGGGAAGGCGTGCGGAAAGCCGAGGATGCCGTTCACGTCCGCGCCCCGGAAGGCGTAGATCGACTGGTCGGGGTCGCCGAAGGCCACGAGGGTGCGTCCGCCGCCCGCCAGGGCGTGCAGCAGTCGCACCTGGGCCGGGTCGGTGTCCTGGTACTCGTCGACGTACACGGCGTCGTACCGCGCGGCCAGCCGCGCGGCGACCTCGGGGCGGCGGGCGAGCAGCACCGCGCGGTGGACGAGTTCCGCGTAGTCGAGGACGCCCTGCAGGTCGAGCACGTCGAGGTACTCGGCGAGGAAGGCGGCTGCGGCCCGCCAGTCGGGGCGGCCGATGCGCCGGGCGAACGCCTCCAGGGCGTCCGGGCCGAGGCCCAGCTCGCGGCTGCGGGCGAGGACCGCGCGGACCTCGTCGGCGAAGCCGCGGGTGGTCAGGCAGGCGCGCAGCTCGTCGGGCCAGCGCACGTGCGCCAGGCCGAGCCGCTCCAGGTCCGCCTGTCCGGCCAGCAGCTCGCGGACCGTCACGTCCTGTTCCGGACCGGACAGCAGTCGCAGCGGCTCCACGAACAGTTCGCTGTCCTGGTGGGCGCGGACCAGGGCGTAACCGAAGGAGTGAAAGGTCGTCGCCCGTGGGGCGCGCGCGGCGCCCATGCGCAGCGCCATCCGGTCGCGCAGCTCGACGGCCGCCTTGCGGCTGAAGGTCAGGACCAGGATCCGCTCCGGGTCGCCGCCGCGGCCGATCCGTTCGGCGACGGACTCGACGAGGGTGGTGGTCTTGCCGGTGCCCGGGCCGGCGAGGACGAGCAGGGGTCCGGTGCCGTGGTCAACCACGGCACGCTGCGCGGCGTCCAGACGAGGGGGGGCCACCCGCGTCGGCGGGGTGCGCACCAGTCGGTAGGCGCCAGGGCTCCCCCGTCGCACGTGGGGGTGCGACGGGCGTCCGGTGGAGGAAGAGGAGCTCACGTGGTTCGCCGGTCCTGGTGGGTGTGCTGGTGGGGTGTCCGTCCTGCGGGGACGGCGGTGGCCGCCGCGTGAGGGGGACGCGCGCGGCCGACGCTACGCCGGTGAATGAGGCGGAAGCAGGGCTTCCCGTTCTTCTCCCGCATCACTCGCGGCGCGGATGTCCCCCGCCCCTCGAACGTACGTCATGCCACAGGGATGTCCGATGTGCCCTGTTTCCCTCATACGGATCACTGGTCACACACCGACCCGTCCCATGGCGGAAGCTGTCAGGTGTGACCCTGCGCGCGTTCGCCGCCGTCCCACCGTGCCCGTTTCAGATCGATGCGCGGCAGATGGCCTCCGGCGGCTCTGCTCGCCTCCTTCAGGGGCGTCCCCTCCGACCGGTAGCGGCCGAGCGCCTCCAGTTCGTGCCCCGCGAGCAGGACCCCGTCGGCGCGGACGACCCGCCACCAGCAGACGCCTCCGCCGTAGAGGGACATCACGCGGCCGACCTGCCGGGGCCCGCCCTCCTCCAGGTACTCGGCGACGTCCCCGTACGTCATGACGCGGCCTGGTGGGATCAGGTCGGCGACGTCGAGGACGCGCTCGGCGTACTCGGGCAGCGCGTCCGCGTACTCCGGAGGGGATTCGTCCGGAAGGCTCTGCTCGCTCATCCGTCCCATCCTGCCCCACCCCACCGACAACGCGGCGGGCTCACGAGGGTGCGCTTCCCTCGCCCGCGGGCGGCGCTTCGGGCAGACTGTGCCGCCCGCACGGACACCCTGATGCCCCCGGCTGTCGGCCCGGCATGCCACCATCGTGCGGTCGGTGACCAGTGATACGAGAGCAAGAAGAGGCGATGAAGCAGCAGGGAGTGCACCCCGAGGACGCCGAGGGCACCTCTGACTCTTCCTCGCGCCCGGACGCGGCCGCCGGCGGCGGGAAGCCCGGTGACAGCGAGAGGCCCGGCGACGGCGAGAAGTCCGCCGCCAGTGGCGAGAAGCCCGCCGACGACGGTGCCGAGTCCGCCGGGAACGCGTCCGGCGGCCCGTCCGCGACCGCCGCCGACCCCGGTGACGTGGCACACATCGACGAGGTGGAGGGCGACGAACCGCTCCTCCCCGCGCGCGTGCACCGCCCGTCCGACCTGATGCGGCTGCTGGTGGGCGTGCTCGCGGTCGTCGTGCTGCTCGCCGTCGCCGCCTTCGCGCACGGCACCACCTCGGGTCTCGAACAGGACATCAACAAGGGCACCGGCCAGGCCCCCGACCTGCTGATCAAGATCGCGGGTCTGGCCTCCAGCATCGCGATCCTCCTGGTGCCGGTCGCGTTCGCCGTCGAGCGGCTGATCAAACGGGACGGGCTGCGGATCGCCGACGGCGTGCTCGCGGCGGTCCTCGCGCACGGCGTGACCCTCGCCACGGACCTGTGGGTGGCGAAGGCGGCTCCCGGTTCCATCCAGGAGGCGCTCACCCAGCCCTCACCGGGCGACGTCCACGCGCTCACCGACCCCGTGCACGGCTACCTCGCGCCGGTCATCGCCTACATGACGGCCGTCGGGATGTCCCGCAGACCCCGCTGGCGCGCGGTGCTGTGGATCGTGCTGCTCCTCGACGCCTTCTCCATGCTCGTGACCGGCTACACGACGCCGTTCTCGATCATCCTGACCGTCCTCATCGGCTGGACCGTGGCCTACGGAACGCTGTACGCGGTCGGCTCCCCCAACGCCCGGCCCACCGGCCGGACGCTGATGGCGGGCCTGCGGACCGTCGGCTTCCGCCCGGTGACCGCCGCCCGCGAGGAGGCGCCGCCCGAGAACGCGGAGACCGGCGACCGGGGCCGGCGCTACTTCGTCACGCTGGAGGACGGCCGGCCGCTGGACGTGACGGTGGTGGACCGCGAGCAGCAGGCCCAGGGCTTCTTCTACCGGGCGTGGCGCAATCTGACACTGCGCGGCTTCGCCACCCGCAGCAGCCTCCCCTCGCTGCGGCAGGCGCTGGAACAGGAGGCCCTGCTCGCCTACGCGGCGATCGCGGCCGGAGCCAACGCGCCGAAGCTGATCGCGACGTCCGAACTCGGCCCCGACGCCGTGATGCTCGTCTACGAGCACACCGGCGGCCGCACCCTCGACTCGTTGCCGGACGAGGAGATCACCGACGGCCTGCTGCGCCAGACCTGGGAGCAGGTGCGCGCCCTGCAGTCCCGGCGCATCGCGCACCGCCGGCTGGTGGGCGACGCGATCCTGGTGGATCGTTCCGGCACCGTGATCCTCACCGAGCTGCGCATCGGCGAGATCGCCGCCGGCGACCTGCTGCTGCGCATGGACGTCTCCCAGCTCCTGGTGACGCTGGGGCTGCGGGTGGGCGCCGAGCGCGCGGTCGCCTCGGCCGTGGACGTGCTCGGCCCCGACGCCGTGGCGGACTGCCTGCCGATGCTCCAGCCCATCGCGCTCAGCCGCTCCACCCGCGCGACCCTGCGCAAGCTGGCCCGGGAACGGGCCGAACGCGAACGGGAGGCGGTCCTCGAGGCGTCCCGCCAGGCCAAGCCGGCCCGCTCCGAGGCGGCCGGCGCCGACGGGGCCCCCGTGTCCGGGAAGCCCGACAAGAAGGCCGCGCGCGCGGAGCAGCGGGCCGAGAAGCGGGCCCTGGACGATGCGCTGGAGGAGGCCCGCGAGGAGGACCTGCTCACGCAGATCCGGCACGCGGTGCTGCGGATCAGGCCGCAGGCCCCTGTCGAGCCGGCCCGGCTCGAGCGGGTGCGCCCCCGCACGCTGATCAGTTTCATCGCCGGTGCGATCGGCGCGTACTTCCTGCTGACCCAGCTCACGCACATCGAGTTCGGGCCGCTGATCGCGAACGCCCAGTGGGGCTGGGTCGCCGCGGCCGTGCTGTTCTCGGCGGCGAGCTACGTCGCCGCGGCGATGGCCCTGCTCGGCTTCGTGCCCGAGCGAGTGCCCTTCGTACGGACCGTGGCCGCGCAGGTGGCCGGGTCGTTCGTCAAGATCGTCGCTCCGGCGGCGGTCGGCGGTGTCGCGCTGAACACCCGGTTCCTCCAGCGGGCGGGGGTGCGCCCGGGGCTCGCGGTGGCGAGCGTCGGTGCGTCCCAGCTGTTCGGGCTCGGCTGTCACATCCTGATGCTGCTGTCCTTCGGCTATCTGACCGGCACCGAGAAGACGCCCTCGCTGTCGCCGTCCCGGACGGTCATCGCGGGTCTGCTGACGGTGGCGGTGCTCGTGCTCGTGGTGACGTCGGTGCCGTTCCTGCGGAAATTCGTCGTCACGCGCGTGCGGTCGCTCTTCGCCGGTGTCGTGCCCCGGATGCTGGACGTGCTCCAGCGGCCGCAGAAGCTGGTCACCGGCATCGGCGGCATGCTGCTGCTCACCGCCTGCTTCGTGATGTGTCTGGACGCCTCGATCCGGGCCTTCGGCGACGACTCGACGTCCATCAGCATCGCCAGCGTCGCCGTCGTCTTCCTCGCGGGCAACGCGCTGGGCTCCGCGGCCCCCACGCCGGGCGGTGTCGGCGCGGTGGAGGCCACCCTGACGGTCGGCCTGATCGCCGTCGGCCTGCCCAAGGAGGTCGCCGCACCGGCGGTGCTGCTGTTCCGGCTGCTCACCCTGTGGCTGCCGGTGCTGCCGGGCTGGCTGGCCTTCAACCACCTGTCCCGGAAAGAAGCGCTGTAAGGCCCCTGCGAGGCCCCCGCGGCGCCCCGTACCTCGTACGGCTCGCGCCCCGGGCGCACGGCCCCGTCCGGCCGCACGATGGGGACATGCCGATTCCCGCCCGGCTGCGCGCCGCCGCCCTCATCGCCACCGCCGTCCTGCTGTCCGCGCTCCCGGCGGGCTGCGGCGACGATTCGCGGAACGACGAGGACCTGACGGCCCAGAAGCTCGCCTGGCAGGACTGCCCGGCACCGTCCCAGGCCGAGGGCGGCGGCTCCGCGCCGTCCCCGCTGCCGGACGGCGACAAGTGGCAGTGCGCCACCATGAAGGCCCCGCTCGACTGGGGCGATCCCCGGGGCGACACGATCGGCCTCGCGCTGATCCGGGCGAAGGCCAGCGGCGCGGCGGACCGGCGGATCGGCTCGCTGGTCTTCAACTTCGGCGGCCCCGGCGGATCGGGCGTCACGACCCTGCCCGCCTTCGGCGAGGACTACGCGAAGCTGCGCACCCGCTACGACCTGGTCAGCTTCGACCCGCGCGGCGTCGGCCGCAGCGCCCCGGTGGAGTGCCTGGACGACGAGCAGCTCGACGCGTACTTCCAGCAGGACGCCACCCCCGACGACGCGGCCGAGCGCACCGAGCTGGTGGACAACACCGAGAAGTTCAACGCGGCCTGCGAGAAGCGCTCGAAGAGGATGCTGCCGCACGTGGCCACCACCGACGCCGCACGCGACATGGACCTGATGCGCCAGGTCCTCGGCGACGACAGGCTGTACTACTTCGGCATCTCCTACGGCACCGAACTCGGCGGCGTCTACGCCCACCTGTTCCCGAAGAAGCTGGGCCGGGCCGTCTTCGACGCGGTCGTCGACCCGACGCAGAACGCCGAGCAGGGCTCGCTCGGGCAGGCCGAGGGCTTCCAGCTCGCCCTCGACAACTACGCCGATGACTGCGTGTCCAAGGTCGAGGACTGCCCCGTCGGCGACAGTGTCCAGGACGTCGAGAACCGCATCGCGCGGCTGCTGAAGGACCTCGACCGCAAACCGATCCCCGGTGTCTTCCCCCGCGACCTGACCCAGACCGCCGCGACCGGCGGCATCGCCCAGGCGCTGTACTCGAAGGACTTCTGGGAGTACCTCACCGAGGGCCTGGAGCAGGCCTACGACGGCGACGGCAGGATCCTCATGGTGCTGTCGGACTCGCTGAACGGGCGGAGCGAGAACGGCGAGTACAGCAACATCACCGCGGCGAACGTCTCCATCAACTGCGCCGACGACAAACCCCGCTACGACCCCGCGTACGTGCAGAAGAAGCTGCCCGAGTTCCGGAAGGCCTCCCCGCTGTTCGGCGACTACCTCGCCTGGTCCATGATCAGCTGCACCGACTGGCCGGTGGCCGGCGCGGCCGACCACCCCGACGTCAGTGCGCCCGGTGCGCCGCCGATCCTGGTGATCGGCAACACCGGTGACCCGGCGACGCCCTACGAGGGCGCGGGGAGGATGGTGGACGCACTGGGCAAGGGCGTCGGGGTGGAGCTCACGTACAAGGGACAGGGACACGGGGCCTACGACAGCAAGAACAAGTGCGTGCAGGACGCGGTGCACGGCTATCTGCTGGACGGGAAGGTGCCGGCGGCGGGGACCGTCTGCTCCTGATCTCCGATTCGTGTCGCTCTTCGGCCGAACTCGCAGGTCGTAGCGTTGTCCACAGGGATCGGCGGGTGTCGCGCGCTCCACCTACCATGGCATGACCGCCATCCGCGGCAGGGCGCGGACGGCCGGCAGGGGGGGGATTGCCCATGGCACGTCTCGTACGGTGGACGGCTCTGACCGTCGCCGCCGCACTGCTGACGGCGGGCTGCAGCGGCGGCTCGTCCGGCGGCGACAAGAACGACGGGGACACGAGCAGGGGGCGGCCGTCCGCGGCGGCACCCTCCGGGGTGCCCGCGTCGCTGGCCTCGCAGACGCTCGACTGGGGCCGCTGCAAGGGCACCGCGGACGCTCCCGCGCCGGGCGACGACTGGCAGTGCGCCACGCTCGAGGCACCGCTCGACTGGGCCGAGCCGGACGGTGAGACGATCGGCCTCGCCCTGATCAGGTCCAAGGCCGGCGGCGACCGGCGCACCGGCTCCCTGCTGTTCAACTTCGGCGGCCCCGGCGGATCGGGTGTGTCCATGATGCCGTCCTACGCAGACACCGTCTCCTCGCTCCACGAGCGCTACGACCTGGTGAGCTGGGACCCACGCGGGGTGGCCGCCAGCGAGGGCATCCGCTGCCGCGACGACGAGGCGATCGAGGACGCCGAGTCGGTGGACGCGACACCGGACACCCCGGCCGAGGAACAGGCGTTCTTCGAGGACGCCGCCGACTTCGGCAAGGGCTGCGAGAAGGCCGCCGGCAAGCTGATGGCGCACGTCTCGACCGCGGACACCGCCCGCGACATGGACCTGATGCGGCACGTGCTGGGCGACGAGAAGATGCACTACTTCGGCATCTCCTACGGCACCGAACTCGGCGGCGTCTACGCCCACCTGTTCCCGGATCACGTGGGACGGATGGTCCTCGACGCGGTCGTGGACCCGAGCGCCGACACCATGGGCCACGCGGAGAACCAGACGCGCGGTTTCCAGCGCGCGCTGGACGACTACCTGAAGTCCACGGGGCAGGATCCCGAGCAGGGCACGCGGAAGATCGCCGACCTGCTGGAGCGGATCGACGCCGAGCCGCTGCCGACGTCGTCCCCGGAACGGAAGCTGACGCAGACGCTCGCGATCACCGGGATCGTGCTGCCGCTGTACAGCAAGGACGGCTGGCCGGCCCTGACGAGTGCGCTGGCGGCGGCCCAGGACGGTGACGGTTCGGAGCTGCTGGCCCTCGCCGACGGCTACAACGAGCGCGACGGCTCGGGGCACTACGGCACGACGACCCACTCACAGCGGGTCATATCGTGCCTGGACGGCAAGCAGCGGCCGACCGCGGAGGAGACGAAGAGGCGGCTGCCCGAGTTCGAGAGGATCTCCCCGGTGTTCGGTCCCTTCCTCGGCTGGGACACGGCCGGCTGGTGCCACGACTGGCCGGTGCCCGGGCAGCACGAGACACCGGAGGTGAGCGCGCCCGGTGCGGCGCCGATCCTCGTGGTCGGCAATACCGGCGACCCGGCCACGCCCTACGAGGGCGCCCGCAGGATGGCGGACGAGCTGGGCAAGGACGTCGGGGTGGTGCTGACCTGGAAGGGCGAGGGCCACGGGGCGTACGGGAGCGGGAGCGACTGCGTCGACTCCGCGGTCGACGCCTACCTGCTGAAGGGAACGGTGCCGCAGGACGGCAAGGTCTGCTCCTGACGACGGCGGGGCGCCCCCGGCGCGGGTGGGCGAGGAGCGGGCACTACTCCAAGAAGTACCCGCCCCCAGGGGGTAACTGACGGATTTCGGCAACGAGCCGGCGCAGCCGTTGTGTGGGGCGGAGCCCCAACTCGTTGCGGAGGCGCCGGGCGTAGCGTTCGAAGTGGTCCAGCGCCTCGGCCAGGTTGCCCTCCGCCAGGTGGGCGCGGATCAGCGAGACCTGGCTGCTCTCCCGCAGTGGGTCTGCTTGGGCGGCCGTGTGAGCGGCCGTCACCGCACCGGCGAACTGCTCGGCGTCGATGAGTTCTCCCGCCAGTTTCTCGAGGGCATGGAGTCGAAGCTGCCGCCAACGATCCGCCTCCAACAGGGCCCACTCGTCGTACCAGCCGGGCAGCAGATCGGCGGAGAGCTGATCGACGGTCGCCGCGTTGAGGTCGAGGTCCTCGGCCGAGACATGGGGATCGAGTATGCGCTGGGCCAACGACCGAGCGCGGTAGAGGTCGACGGTGACCTCCCGTGCGAGGCGCACCTCGCGGGGAGAGACGTCCAGCGCCTGCCGGCCGAGGCCGCGCAGGCGTGACAGCGCCGCCCGAAGGTTCGTGTACGCCCGTTGCTCGGATGCTTCGGCCCAGAGGCTTCCGGCGATCAACTCCCGTGGGACAGAGGCACGGTAGTTGAGTGCGATCAACGCCAGGAGTCGTTTCGAGCCCACCGGGACCGTCACCGGATGGTTGTCAACCACGAGGTCGAACCCGCCGAGAAGAGCTATCCGTACGGAGGGTCGGCTTTTCACGGTCAGAGAAGAGGAAGCGAGATCATCTGAGCTCATGGTTGCATGATCGCTGGATCGTTCCGCCCCGACGCCTGCCGACCGGCGGCACCACCCGTGCTCAAAGATTCGCGATCTTCACACCTCCCAACGCATCCATGCTGCTCCGCCCACTGAAGATTGTCCACCGAAAACGCGTGAAAGCGAGACTATTGAAGTCCTGAAATTCCGCTTCCGGCACGGAGACACACCCATCCGGTCATGGAGAACTCCGACTCTGCGGCTCCGCCCAGTTGCATCTGTGGTCGCAGGCATCACTGCGGCCCGTTATCCTTGATTTATCCAGCGTCAAGGCCGTCAGGTCGCCCTCGTGCCCCCGGGTGCACCCAGTGGTGACCGGTCACTCTGACGGATGACCATTTTCGAGTCCGGAAGCCCCTGCGCACGCACCGGATCAGTAGCGGTGATCGCTGACCGACCCAGGCCGGAGAAAACCTGACGCCGAGCATCGGGTGATGAACATGAGGAAGACAGCCCTGCGAAACACCAGTGTCGTAGTTGCGGCGGTTTCGGGCTTGGCAGTTGGTGCGGGAGGCGCCTCAGCGAGCGGGACAAGCACGTCTGCACAGAATTCTCAGCACGTGCTGGATATTTCCGCCCTCCAGTGCTACGAGACCACTCGCGACTCGAGCACGATTGTGTGTTACCGCCTTTCCTACAGGCCTCTGCACAAGGACGGGCAGATCGTTTTCGTCCCCTTCCTGATCCAAGTTCCCACGCCTTCCGATCCACCGTCTCCCACATCCGTCACGAATCTCCCGGAGACCTGAAGCGCCGGCCGACAACAACGACACGACAACGGCAGAGAATTCCGCGACATCCGAGCCGGACGAAGCATCTGGATTCTTTTTCCCTTCCGTATCGTCTCCGTATCGTCGGTCAGCACCGACGGCTGAAGTGCGATCGGTTGTGAACGTCCACGAACCCGCCACTGTTCTGCGTGGCGGGTTCGCCTTGCCGAAGCGGGTCGGCACAGAGGCGGCTACGACGCCTGGTTGTTCTGGTTCCCGCCCGTGTTGCCGGACGCCTGGTTGTTCTGGTTCCCGCCCGTGTTACCGGACGCCTGGTTGTTCTGGTTCCCGCCCGTGTTGCCGGACGCCTGGTTGTTCTGGTT
>NZ_JBVHWR010000005.1:255829-256159 GCF_055564355.1 Streptomyces sp. NPDC029152
TTTGCCGGACGCCTGGTTGTTCTGGTTCCCGCCCGTGTTGCCGGACGCCTGGTTGTTCTGGTTCCCGCCCGTATTGCCGGACGCCTGGTTGTTCTGATTCCCGCCCGTGTTGCCGGACGCCTGGTTGTTCTGGTTCCCGCCCGTATTGCCGGACGCCTGGTTGTTCTGGTTCCCGCCCGTGTTACCGGACGCCTGGTTGTTCTGGTTCCCGCCCGTATTGCCGGACGCCTGGTTGTTCTGATTCCCGCCCGTGTTACCGGACGCCTGGTTGTTCTGGTTCCCGCCCGTGTTACCGGACGCCTGGTTGTTCTGGTTCCCGCCCGTATTACC
>NZ_JBVHWR010000005.1:256251-440705 GCF_055564355.1 Streptomyces sp. NPDC029152
TACTTACCGGACGCCTGGTTGTTCTGGTTCCCGCCCGTATTACCGGACGCCTGGTTGTTCTGATTCCCGCCCCTGTTGCCGGACGCCTGGTTGTTCTGGTTCCCGCCCGTATTACCGGACGCCTGGTTGTTCTGGTTCCCGCCCGTATTACCGGACGCCTGGTTGTTCTGGTTCCCGCCCGTATTACCGGACGCCTGGTTGTTCTGATTCCCGCCCCTGTTGCCGGACGCCTGGTTGTTCTGGTTCACGCCCGTATTACCGGACGCCTGGTTGTTCTGGTTCCCGCCCGTGTTACCGGACGCCTGGTTGTTCTGGTTCCCGCCCGTGTTGCCGGACGCCTGGTTGTTCTGGTTCCCGCCCGTGTTGCCGGACGCCTGGTTGTTCTGGTTCCCGCCCGTATTGCCGGACGCCTGGTTGTTCTGATTCCCGCCCCTGTTGCCGGACGCCTGGTTGTTCTGGTTCACGCCCGTGCATACCTTCTTATTGCCACACGGTGCCGTAGGCGCGGCCTTTGGCTTCGCCACCTCCTGATGTGCTGCTGTGGCGGTCCCCACGCCTGCCCCGAGAGCAAGCGCTGCGGCCGCGCCGGACGCGGCTATCAGGCGGGGTATGCGGTGCCGAATGTTTCTCATCATGGTGGCTTCCTTGCCTACGAAAGCAGATTTGTGTCTCCCTGCACCAGCCATCGTGGGGTCCTGGGCATCACCGTCGCGTGACGCTGCCGTGACAGGACTGGTGGCCTTCGCCGATGCTCGCCCTCAATGCGCACGCCCCCCGGGGGCCGGGCCGGGGCTCGCTCGCCGGTCCCACCCTGAAACCGACTGAACCCGCCACGTGACCGTGGCGGGTTCGCGTCGTCGAAGCGATCGGCGGGGTCGGCGTCTTCGACTGCCCTACGTAGTCTGCGACTGCTGCAGATTCGACTGCTGGATGGCCGGAGCGAACAAGCCGATAGCAATCGTGGGCCCGCTTACCTGGTTGTTCTGATTGGTACCACCGGAGGCGCCGTTCACCTGGTTGTTCTGGTTGACGCCACCGGAAGCACCGTTCGCCTGGTTGTTCTGGTTGGTACCACCGGAGGCGCCGTTCACCTGGTTGTTCTGGTTGACGCCGCCGGAAGCACCGTTCGCCTGGTTGTTCTGGTTGGTACCACCGGAGGCGCCGTTCGCCTGATTGTTCTGGTTGACGCCGCCGGTGGTCGTGACCACCCGGAGCGGCACCCCCAAGAGCCCGTCCAGCAGGCCGGCGGCGCGGAGAGTACGCCCCGGCTGCGCTTTCACCTGCCGCACGGTCGTCCCGTGCACGCTCTTCGACGCCTTCTTCTTCCCCGCCCCCCTCTTCCCCTCCGCCAGTTGCTGTGCTTGCGGGGTGGCGCCGGCCGCGACGAACGACTGGGTTCCTCCACAATGGGAGACGCTGTAGTCGGCGGCGTAGGCGCCACCCGAGCCGAGAGCGGCCAGACCGCCAACCGTCGCAGCGGTGATCACGGCCTTCTGGAGCATGCGCATGAGATCTCGTCCTCCGTGCGTCTGCAGTGCAGATCCGTTACCCATGGGAATGGGATGATTACGCACCGTACATACGCATGGAGTGGATCTCCCCTCAGAGACCCGTGTCGCGTCCCCGATCACTCATTCATCCTCTTCGGCAGTGCTGAGGTGCACACTGCGAGCCCGCGGTCTGTGGAGGCTGAGCACTTCACACAGGTCGGCCGCCCGACGTCGACCGTCAACGACAGAAGCCCACGGCGTCCGAGCGAGTCGGAGCCGTGGGCTTTTCCTCTGCGTCGCTGGTCAGCCAGCGGGTCGGTCAGTAGACCGGCTTCTCCGGCTCGATCTGGTTGACCCAGCCGATCACGCCGCCGCCGACGTGGACGGCGTCCGAGAATCCCGCGGACTTCAGGACCGCCAGGACTTCCGCACTGCGGACACCCGTCTTGCAGTTCAAGACGATCTTCTTGTCCTGCGGGAGGCTCTCCAGGGCCGAGCCCATGAGGAACTCGTTCTTCGGGATCAGCCGGGCACCCGGGATGGAGACGATCTCGAACTCGTTCGGCTCGCGGACGTCGATGAGCTCGATGTTCTCGCCGTCGTCGATCCACTCCTTGAGCTGCTTGGGAGTGATCGTGGAGTCGGCGGCCGCCGCCTGGGCCTCCTCGGACACGACGCCGCAGAAGGCCTCGTAGTCGATGAGCTCGGTGACGGTCGGGTTCTCGCCGCAGACCGCGCAGTTCGGGTCCTTGCGGACCTTGACCTGGCGGTACTGCATCTCCAGGGCGTCGTAGATCATCAGACGGCCGACCAGCGGCTCGCCGATGCCCGCGAGGAGCTTGATGGCCTCGTTGGTCTGGATGGAGCCGATGGACGCGCACAGCACGCCCAGAACGCCGCCCTCGGCGCAGGAGGGGACCATGCCGGGGGGCGGGGGCTCCGGGTAGAGGCAGCGGTAGCAGGGACCGTGCTCGGACCAGAAGACGGACGCCTGGCCGTCGAAGCGGTAGATCGAGCCCCAGACGTAGGGCTTGTTCAGCAGCACACAGGCGTCGTTGACCAGGTAACGGGTCGCGAAGTTGTCCGTACCGTCGACGATCAGGTCGTACTGGCTGAAGATGTCCATCACGTTGTCGGCCTCGAGCCGCTCCTGGTGAAGGACCACGTCCACGTACGGGTTGATGCCCTTGATGGTGTCGCGGGCGGACTCGGCCTTGGAACGGCCGATGTCGGCCTGGCTGTGGATGACCTGACGCTGCAGGTTCGACTCGTCGACCTCGTCGAACTCCACGATGCCGAGCGTGCCGACACCGGCTGCCGCCAGGTACATCAGGGTCGGCGAGCCGAGGCCGCCCGCGCCCACGGCGAGCACCTTGGCGTTCTTCAGCCGCTTCTGCCCGTCCATCCCCACATCGGGGATGATCAGGTGGCGGGAGTACCTGCGGACCTCGTCTACGGTGAGCTCGGCGGCCGGCTCGACCAGGGGTGGCAGCGACACGGGGACTCCGTTGGTCGGTCAATCATTACGGGTTGTTCTCTCCGTAACACTGCCACGGCCTTTTTCATTCCGAGACACCCGTCCCGACACGCGAGACGATTTCGTCCCAGTAGCCGGGCATCGTCTCCCAGGGGTCCCCCCGGCCGGACCGGTTCGTGCGGTCGGTGAAGTAGATGGTCGCGGCGCCCTGCCAGCGGGCGATGCGCAGCGCCTCCTCCAGATGGCCGCGGGGGACGCCGTGGACGAAGTGGCAGAAGCGCTCGGGCGGGTGGTCCGCGCTCCACTCGGCCGCCTGGGACCAGCGGTAGTCGCTCCAGGCGCCCGAGAACGTGACGAGCTGGTCGGCGCTCTCGGCGTAGCCGGGATGCGGGTGGGTGCCGTGGCCGAGGACGATGTGGGCGTCGTCGCGGACGACGCGGAGCGTGCCGACCGTGCGGCGGACCTCACGGAGCGCGGCCCGTTCGGACGGGCAGCGGTCGAGGAGGAAGCCGTCGGCCTGGTACCAATCGAGGTACCGGTGGGCGTCGGAGATCAGTTCCCCGAAGTCACGGGCTCCGTACGCGGCGTCGAGGCGGCCGAGGACGCGGACGCCCGCGTTGCGCAGTCGGCCGGACGCCTCCAGGCAGTGCGGGTCGGGCTGGGCGCCGGGGCCGTCGGCGACGTCGAGGACGACCCAGTGCAGGGGGGTGCCGGGGCGGGTGAGGCCGGCCCACTCGTCGGGCGCGACGAGGGGGTGGGCCAGACCGGGGACACCGAGCCCGGTGCGGACGCCGGTGCTCACGGTGCCCGCTTGCGCACTGGTCAGATACGGCATGCCGCCTCCATCCAGATGTCGGCGAGGGACTCTTCCAGGTTGATCCGGGGACGCCAGCCGAGCCGGTCGCGTGCGGTGCGCACATCGGCCTGCTGCCAGCCGCCGCAGCCGTCGGGGTAGGGATGGGCGACCGAGGCCGCGTGTTCGGTGTCGGCGCGGTGGTCGCCGCGGTGGCCGGGGGAATCCGGGCGGTGGTGGCCGACGGACTCGGTGCGCGGGTGCAGCAGGGCGTCCATGCGGTGGCCGACGGATTCGGTGCGGGGGTGGCCGATGACCGGCCGCAGCGCGCCGGGCGGGGTGTCGAGTTCGTGCAGGGCGCCGCCGTAGCCGGCCACGCGGGCGAGGGTGGCGGCGGCGTCGCGCAGGCGGACGGCACGGCCGGAGCCGATGTTGATGACGCCCTGCGCGGCGGAGAGCGAGGCGGCGTGGACGGCGCGGGCCACGTCGCGGACGTCGACGAAGTCGCGCTGGACGCCGAGGCCGCCGAGCTTGAGTTCGCCCTCGCCGGACTGCATGGCGCGGCGCATGGCCTCGGCGAGGCGCCCCAGCGGGGAGCCGGCGGGGGTGCCGGGGCCGGCGGGCGAGAAGACCCGCAGGACGACGGCGTCCAGGCCGGAGCCGAGGACCAGTTCCGTGGCGGCGAGTTTGCTGACGCCGTAGGGGCCGCCGGGGCGGGGCACGGCGTCCTCCGCGGTGGACGAGCCGGGCTGGCTGGGTCCGTACTCGGAGCTGCAGCCGATCTGCACCAGGCGGGCGCCGCAGCCGCTACGGCGCAGGGCCTCGCAGACGGTGGCGACGGCGACGGTGTTGTGCCGGGTGAGTTCGCGGGCGCCGCCCCGGGTGGCGCCCGCGCAGTTGACGACGACGCCCGGGTGGACGGCGTCGAGGAAGCGGGTGAGGGCGCCCGGGCTGCCGGTCGCGAGGTCGAAGCGGACGTCGGCGTCGTCGCCGCGGCCGAGGGCGGTGAGCTGGACGGCCGGGTCGGCGAGCAGACGGTCGGCGACGAACCGGCCGATGTAGCCGTTGGCCCCGATCAGCAGGACTCTCATCGCGCGGCTCCCGGGGCCGATGCGTCCGGTCGGGAGGTGGTCATCTGGGGGTCTCCTTCAGGGGGTGGTGCGGGATGGGCGTGGGGGGTCGCGGAACGCGCGGTCATCGCGGACGCTCCATGGGTGCGTGGGCGGACGCCCTGGTGAGGCGGCGGGTCGCGTGGGCGAGGAGGACCAGGGCGCCGGTGCCGCAGGCCGTCGCCGGGACGCCGCCCGGGCCCCAGGCGGCGACGAGGGCCTCCACGGGAGCGGCCAGGAGGCCGCAGCCGGGGAGGCGGCCGGCGAAGAGCGTGGCGAGGGCGGCCGCCTCGGTGGCGGCCGTGGCGGTGAGGACGAGCCCAAGGGCGCGGGTGAACCCGTGGACGGCGAGGAGGCGGGCCGGCAGCAGGAGCGCGCCGAGGGTGAGCGCCTGGGGGTAGGCGGCCGGCTCGCCGAGGACCGCGCCGGTCAGCGCGAGCAGGACCGTCAGCGCACCCAGGAACAGGGCGAACGTGCCGATCAGCAGGGGCCGCACGGAGGCCGAGAAGTCCGTCAGTCCGCGGCTGGCGGTCAGTTTGCGGCGGGCTCCCAGGGCGAACAGGTGGGCGCTCACGGCGGCGGGTGCGCAGGCCAGGGCTAGTGCCACGACGGGGACGACGGTGACGGGCCAGGGTCCGTCCGCGGTGCCGTCGGGCAGGCCGTCGGGTCCTCCGGTGAGGGCGGTGCCCAGCAGGCCGTCGCCGAGGAGGGCGTAGCCGACGAGCCAGCAGACCGGGGTCCCCCCGGTGCCGGTGCCGGCGTTCAGCGGGCCCCGGCGCAGGGTGGCGCGCAGGGCCAGGGCCACCGCGAGGGCGCCGACGACGGCCACGGTCAGGCGCGTCCGTCCCTCGGTGAGGCGCAGGCCGGCCACGGCGGCGGCGCACAGCGCCCCGGGCAGCAGGGCGAGGACGATCCGTGCGCCGCGCATCCGGGGCGCCGACGGTGCGGTGGGGCGCGCGGGGGCGTCGGCGTCGCGTGGGACGCGGGCGTACATCTCCTCGGCGAGGGAGAAGACGTCCCGGTGGCGGAAGCGGGCCGCGGTCCGGTCGGTGATGCCGTGCGCCTCCAGCCCGGCCGCGATCTCCAGGGGGTCCACGGCCCGTTCGCAGAGGTCGCGGTGGCGGTGCATCAGGGCCTTGACGGGGTCGACGGCGCGGCGGGCGGCGGAGGCCGGCCGCTTGCCGGCCGGGGTCGCGCGCCCCGTGCCCGGCCGACCGCCTGCGGGCGTTCCCGTACCGGGTCCCTCCTCGGGCGGGCGCTGTGGCGCCTGCCCGTCCCGGGCCCCCGGGCCGCTCGGGGTCCCGGGACGGTCCAGTTCGCCCAGGCCGCTCATCGGACCCCCTCGGTGGTGGGGGCCGCGGTCGTGGCGCGGACGGGGGCGTCCGTCGCCCAGCCGGGGCCGCCCAGGGCCACGACCCGGTCGGCGGGGCCGGTCCAGTCGCCGGTGACCTGCGCCTCCGCGGGAACGGCGAAGGGCAGGGGCTCCCCGGTCCCGTCGAGCACGACGCGGCGGACCGGCGTGCGCGAGAGGATCTCCAGGTAAATGCCGTTAAATGCCGCGATGTTCTGCTCGACGGTGAACAGCTCCAGTGCGCGGGCGCGCGCGGCGGCCCCCAGGCGCTCACGGCGCTCGGGGTCGCGCAGCAGAGCGACGCACGCCTCGGCGAGCGCCCGCGGGTTGCGCGGGGGGACGACGAGTCCGGTGCCGCCGATGGCCTCCACCACGGCGCCGACGTCCGTGGACACCGTCGCCCGGCCGCAGAACATGGCCTCGACCAGGCCGGCCGGGAATCCCTCGACGACGCTGGAGAGGACGACGACGGCGCCCGAGGCGTACGCGTCGGCGCGGGAGGGCAGTTCCGGTCCGCCGGTCTCCTCGAAGGACACCGGGTTGTCCCCGACGGCATGCGGACCGGCGGCCTCGTCGGGGAAGAGCTGTGCGGCCAGGGCCTTGCAGTGGGCGAGGTAGGCCGCGCCCCCGGGGTCCGCGGGGACGCCGACGATCCTGAGCCGCGCCGCGGGCTCCTCCTTGCGGATCTCCGCGAAGGCGTGCAGCAGCGAGACCAGGTCCTTGGCGGGCTCGACGCGACCGACCCAGACGAGGGTGTGCGGGTCGGCGCACTCCGGCGACTCCCCCGCCGCCGCGAAGGGCGTCGCGTCCATGCCCGGAGGGACGGTGCGGAGCTTGGCGCGGTCGGCCCCGCAGCGTTCCTGCCAGCGGCGGGCGTGCGCGTTGCCGGGCGTGATCACGGCCGCGCGCCGGTAGGTCTCGGCGGCCAGCCTGCCGTGGAAGGCGGCCAGCAGGGACCGTATCGCGGGCGGTGCGTCGGGGTCGGTGAGGTAGTGCGTCCGCAACCGCACGCCGTACTCCGTCACCAGCAGGGGCACACCGTGGAAGTGCCGGGCGAGCAGGCCGGGCAGGGCCGCCGTACCGCCGGAGGCCGCGTGGCAGAGGTCGACGGCGCCGAGCCCGTCGGCGCCGTACCAGTCGAGCGACAGGGGGCGCAGGGCCCGTTCGAGGCGTGCGGCGACGGCCAGCAGTTCGGGGACGCGCGCCTCGCGTGCGGGGCGCGGGGCGCCGGGCGCGCGACAGGCGTGCTCCAGGGTGCGTACGGCGGTCTCCGAGCGGAGGGCGCCCGCCAGTCCGTCCTCGTCGCGGGCGAGTTCGGCGAGGCCGTACAGCCCGCTGGCGAAACGGTCCGCCTCAACGGCCGGCGCCTCCGTCGGCGTACCGGACGGATCCTGCGGAGCAGCCGTGCACAGGGCGGCGGCCAGCTCGCCGTAGCACTCGGCGAAACGCCGGCGCGCGCGCCGCCCGTACGCCCAGCGGTCGCTCCGCGTCACCCTTCCGACGAGGCCTTCCACACCGCCCCGCCGGCCGTCGTCGGCGTCCCACAGCGGCGCGGTGCGCACCCGGCCGACCTGCGGCGGCAGCGGGACCCACCCTTCGTCCTCCTGACGCTCGCTGCGGCTGAGCGCGTAGACGTCGAACTCGTGCTGCCCGAGCCCGCGCACGAGCCGGTCGCACCAGAGTCCGGCCTCACCGCTCACATACGGGTAGCCACCCTCCGTAAGCAGTCCGATGCGCACGCGCGCACCCCCGATCTCCCGTCTGGGGAGCCGCCGTTGGCCCGGCGGCTCACAGCGGGACGAAGGTATGCGGACAAGGCGGTGGCGCGACGGACGGTTGTCCGTCGCGCCACCGGAAGGGGTGAACGGCCGTGACTTTCCCGCACGGAACGCGTTCGGTCGCGCTAAGGGATCGCATGATCACCCTGCGCGACGCCTCGGCCGCGCCCGGCGGGTCAGCCGTTGGGATAGGCCCAGGGGTTGGGGCGGCAGTCGATCCCGTCGTGGTCCACGAACTTGGTCTGCTGCTGCATGACCGGGGCGAGTTCGCCGTCCTTGTCGCACGAGACGTGGTTGTAGCCGATGCGGTGGCCGACCTCGTGGTTGATCAGCATCTGCCGGTAGGCGTGGATCTGGTCGCCGTAGGGCTCGGCGCCCTGCGCCCACCGGTAGGCGTTGATCATCACGCGCTCGGTGGCGGCCGAGTCGCAGGAGACGTTGTCCTCGGTGGTGTCCAGGCCGGACTTGGCGCACCACTCGGCCGTGGTGCCGGGGCTGGCGAGCGTGATCACGAAGTCGGGCTCCCCGGAGTGGATGCGTTCGAACGTACGGGCGCCGTTGTGCGCCCAGCTCCGGTTGTCGTTGAGCGTCCTCTGCACGGCCTGCGCGAAGAGTTCGCCGTCGAGGCCGAGCCCCTGCTCCACGTCCACGCGGTAGGTGTACTTCCGCCCCGTCCCCGGCGCCTTGTCGATGCCGGGGATCGCGTCGAACTTCCCCGGCCCCTTGTACGTGGCGCCGAGCGGATACGTCCTGGCCATCTTCTGCTCGTAGGTCAGCGGCGTCGCGGCACCGGACGCGGACGGGACCGGCCGCTCGTCGTCGCGGGACGCGGGGTCGCGGACGTCGCGGGCCTGGCCGGCCGCGGACCGGGAGCGCGCGTCCCCGCCGTTCTGCCCGTCGGCGACCTGGCCGGCCACGACGACCGCCAGCACGGTGGTGACAGCGGCGGCGGCAATGCCGGTGAAGGTCCGCCCCTTGCCGCCCCTGGCCGGGACGGGTCCGCCGGTGGGCGCCGCGCCGTCGGCGCCGGGGGTGCCGGGGCCGTCGCCGGACCGCCGGCCGGTGGCGGAGGCGTACGGGTCGGCCGCCTGGGCGGGGACGGGGGCACGGCGCCGGGCGCGGGGCGGGAGGACGTCGTCGCCTTCCTCGCCGAAGGCTTCCAGGTAGTCGCGCCGCGGCCCTTCGGCGGGCGCCCGCCGCTGCCGCGGGAAGGGCGCGCCGGGCCCCGCGGGCCTGCCGGGAGGCGCGGACGCGCCGGGCCGCGGTCCGGCCGGCGCGCCGTGACCGGCACCGGCCCGGCCGGCCGACTCGCCCCAGGCGCCGCCGGGTTCACGCTGTTCGGGGTGTCCGCCACGGACCTGAGGCATCCCCTGCGCGGGCGTTCCGCCGGGGAAGCGGGGCACACCCCGCGCGGGCGTACCGCCAGGGGCGCCCTGCGCGGACGCACCGCCGCCCGCACGCGGCGAACCGTGCGCGGGCGTCCCGTCCGGGAATCTCGGGAAGCCCTGTCCCCGGGCGCCGCCCTGGACCCTTGGAAAGCCCTGCGCGGGCGTGCCGTCGGGGAACCGGGGCACGCCGTACGCGGGCGTGCCGTCCGGCGGCCGCGGGACCGCGTGGTCCCGGGCACCGCCGCCCGGCGTCGTGCCGTGTGGCGCGGGGCCAGGCGTCCCGTTCGCCGGCGGTCCGGGCATGCGTCGTCGGCCCGGGCGTCCGGCCCTGTCCTCCCGCGCTGCCGCGGGGGTGTCCGCGATGTCGCCCTCGGGGGCGGGTCCGCGGCGGCTGTGGCGTCCCACTCGCGCCTCAGCCTCCTGTGGTCTGGTCGGCGGGCTCGTCGTCCACGGGCCCGGCGGTGCTCTCGTCGACCGCCGGCCCCCCGGTGCCCGCGAGGAGTTCGCGGAACGCCGTGGCCACGGTCTCGGGATATTCCATCATCGCCACGTGTCCCGCGTCCGGCAGGGTCAGCAGCCGGGAGTCACGGAAGGCGCGGGCGGCCCGCTGGGCCATGCGGTGGCCGACGAGTTGGTCCCGTCCACCGTAGACCAGCAGCGTCGGCGCGAGAACCCGTTCGGCCTGCCGCCACAGCCCGTGCTGGCCGCCCGCGGTGTACGCGCTGACGATCCCGCGCGCCGAACGCGCCATCGCGTCCCAGAAGTACGGCAGTTGCAGCCGGCGTTCCATCTCCTCCACGGCGTTGCGGAAGCCCTCCGGCGAGACCCTCGCGGGGTCGCCGTAGCAGAGCGCCGTCACCCCGCGGACCCGCTGCTCGGCGGTCCATTCCCGGGTGAGCCGGGTGAACAGCGACACCACTCCCGGCAGCGCCAGCAACCCCGTCGGCACCGCACTGCGCTGGACGCGGATCTCCGGCAGCGCGGGCGACACGAGGGTCAGCGTGCGCACCAGGTCGGGCCGCACCGCGGCGACGCGCGTGGCGACCGCGCCGCCGAGGGAGTTGCCGAAGAGGTGCACGGGGCCGCGCCCGGCCGCGTCGAGGTGGCGGACGACCGCGCGCGCGTGGCCGGAGACGGAGTAGTCGCCGTCGTCCGGCGGCGGCGAGTCGCCGAAGCCGGGCAGGTCGACGGCCTCGCTGTCGACGACGTCGTCCAGCAGCGGCATCAGCGCCGACCAGTTCTGCGAGGAACCGCCGAGGCCGTGGACGTACAGCGCGGGCGGGAGCCCCTCGCGCGCGGGCCGCCGGGAGCGCACCGTCATGGTGATCCCGGGCAGGTGGACCGAACCGAGCCGTTCGCCCTCCGCGACCTTGACGGCCGCCACCCTCGGCAGCACGTTGGCGGGCGGCACGGACGGCAGCTCGGTCGAAGACATGCGGCAATGTTACGAGACGATCACGCAGTGGTTCATGTGTTCGCCGTCACAGGGGCGGGTGCGGTACGGGGGAGGGCGGGTACCTGTGGTCGGCACACGGTGACGCCTGGCGGCCGGATCGGGTGTCTCCTAGGCTCATGGAGAGGGCACCCGCATGTGGCCCCTGCATCTCCAGGGACGTCCGTAGGAAGGGAGCCCAGCATGACCGTCGACCCCACCGATCCGGAGACCTTCGACGACGAGGACCGGGAGCTCCGGGAGCTCGGTGTCGAGGCCCCGGACGCCGACGCGGCCGAGCAGCGCGCGGACATCACGCCCGACCGCGACGACCCGCTGACCGACGTGGAGCCGGACCGCGCCAACGAGGCCGACCTGGCCGAACAGGCCCGGGTGGTCTCGCACGACGAGGACGACTACCGCTGAGGCGGGGGGCCGCCGAGCAGGAGGGAGGCCGATTTTTGCCCGCCCTGAGATCTTTTGAAACCTGTTGTGCGGCTTTCGCCACCGTCCGGTCCGTGAAATTCTGCGCTCGCACCGCGCACACCACGGTTACCGAAAAGTACGATGGCGACGCGGCGCACACCGCACGAGGACGACTTTGGGAGGCGGCGTGAGCGCCATCGAGCAGACAGAGGCGGTACGCCCGCGGGGCACACGCCTTCCCCGCCGTGCCCGACGCAACCAGCTGCTGGGCGCCGCCCAGGAAGTGTTCGTGGCGCAGGGCTACCACGCCGCCGCGATGGACGACATCGCCGAGCGCGCCGGCGTCAGCAAGCCGGTGCTCTACCAGCACTTCCCGGGCAAGCTCGACCTCTACCTCGCGCTGCTGGACCAGCACTGCGAGGCACTGATCCAGTCCGTGCGGCACGCGCTCGCGTCGACGACCGACAACAAGCAGCGCGTCCGGGCGACGATGGACGCCTACTTCGCGTACGTCGAGGACGACGGCGGCGCCTTCCGCCTGGTCTTCGAGTCGGACCTGACCAACGAGCCCGCCGTGCGCGAGCGCGTCGACAAGGTCACGAACGAGTGCGCCGAGGCGATCTGCGACGTCATCGCCGAGGACACCGGCCTGTCCCGTGCCGAGTCGATGCTGCTGGCCTCCGGTCTGGGCGGCCTCGCCCAGGTGGTGGCCCGCGCCTGGCTGCACAGCGACCGCAGCGTGCCGCGCGACCAGGCGGTCCAGCTGCTGACGTCGCTGGCCTGGCGGGGCATCGCCGGTTTCCCGCTGCACGGCAGCGAGCAGCACTGACCGCCGCGCGGGCGGCGTACGGCGGCGTCCGTTCCCCGGCTGTTCGCTCCTGGCGTTCTCGGGCGGAGCGTGTACGTCCCCTCACCGGGCTAATGTGTGCTGGGTACGGCGCGTAAGGTCGCGCACTTCACTGACCGTCGGAGGGACATAGCCGTGGAGGTCAAGATCGGCGTGCAGCACGCGCCCCGCGAGATCGTTCTGGAGAGCGGTCAGAGTGCCGAGGAGGTGGAGCGCGTGGTGGCCGAGGCACTGGCCGGCAAGTCGCAGCTGCTGAGCCTCGTGGACGAGCACGGCCGCAAGGTCCTGGTGCCGGCCGACCGTCTCGCGTACGTCGAGATCGGCGAGCCGAGCCCGCGCAAGGTGGGGTTCGGCGCGCTGTAGCCCACCGAGGAACACCCGAAGGGCCCGGCGGTCACGGACCGCCGGGCCCTTCGCGTCTCCCCGTCCGGAGCACAGCTCACCCACAGGGGGAGGATTGCGTTCCGCAGGTCAGGGGTAAGTCGGCCAGGGACCGTTTCGGGCAGGCCGGCCACGTGGGAGGGACCCCGACATGTTCCTGGAAGCGCTCAGCGCCTCGATTCTCGGCCTCGCTCTGGCCTGGACCGCCGCCCACCGCCTGCCGCACCGTTTCCCGGACCGCGTCCTGGTCCTGCCGACGGGCATCGCCGGAGCCCTGTTCGGGGCGTTCGTCACGCACACCGCGCTGGGCGCCGGCGGCCTCCTGCCGGTCCTCGTGGGCGCGGCGGCCGTCTCGGCGGCCTCGCTGTCGCTGCTGCTGCGTCCGGCGGGAAGAATGCGGCGCCGTTCGGCGACCGCCTGACCGGCGACGGGTCCGGCCGCGGCGCGGCCGGACGGGACGGTGCCCGAAGCGGACAGCGCCCAGGCCGCCCGGCGGAGCCTAGGCCGCCAGCCCCAGCGCCGCCATCCGCTTGGTGTGCGCCTCGGTGATCCGGGAGAACATGCGCCCCACCTCGGCGAGGTCGAAGCCGTCCGCGACACCGCCCACGAGCATCGTCGAGAGCGCGTCCCGGTCGGCGACCACCCGCTGGGACTGCGACAGCGCCTCGCCCATCAGCCGCCGCGCCCACAGCGCCAGCCGCCCGCCGACCCGCGGGTCCGCGTCGATCGCCGCGCGCACCTTCTCCACGGCGAAGCTCGCGTGCCCGGTGTCGTCCAGCACGGCCAGCACCAGCCCGCGGGTGTCGGAGTCGAGCCGGGCGGCGACCTCCCGGTAGAAGTCGCTGGCGATGGAGTCGCCCACGTAGGCCTTGACGAGGCCCTCCAGCCAGTCCGAGGGGTCCGTCTGCCTGTGGAAACCGTCGTAGGCGGCCACGAACGGCTCCATGGCCGCCGTCGGCTCCTCGCCGATCCCGGCGAGCCGGTCGCGCAGCCGCTCGAAGTGGTGGAACTCCGCCGACGCCATCTTCGCCAGCTCCGCCTTGTCCGCCAGCGTGGGCGCCAGCTTGGCGTCCTCCGCGAGCCGCTCGAACGCCGCGAGCTCGCCGTACGCGAGCGCGCCGAGCAGGTCCACGACCGCGGCGCGGTACTGCGGGTCGGCGGCTGCGGTCGCCCAGTCCTGGGCGGCGACTCCGGTGGCTCCGGTGGCTCCGGTGGTTTCGGCGGGGGCGTCTGCGGCGTTGCCAGGCTTGTCAGAGCTCGTCATGCAGCGCACAATAGCCCGCCGCCGCGGACCGTAAGGGCCCGGTCAGTCACTGTGACGACGACTACGTGACCGGAACGGCCATCGCGTGTGCGCGAATCCGGGGTATGGTGGTAATGCGCCTGCCGAGTATGTGACGTACGGGTACGTGACATCTTCGTCGGGCCGCACGCATGAGGATGCCCGGTCGGTGGCCCGATCGGCTCCGACCCGACAGCCCTCCCTGCCGTACACCACGCTGTGTACGGACCCGGAGGGGGACCCTCAGTGGTACGAGCGCTGGAGCGTCGACAGAGGTCCCGTGTCCTACGGCTGACCCGTAAGGGCGGCCGACGTCCCCGACACGGTCCGGCACGACCCGCGCGCTCGCCTCGCACCACGCACACAGAAGAGGCAGCACCCTGACTACGACGTTCCGATCCCTCGGGATCCTCCCCGAGACCGCCGAAGCCCTCGAAGCCGTCGGCATCGTCAGTCCCTTCCCCATCCAGGAGCTGACGCTCCCCGTGGCCCTGTCGGGCACGGACATCATCGGCCAGGCCAAGACCGGCACCGGCAAGACGCTGGGCTTCGGCCTTCCGCTCCTCGAGCGCGTCACCGTCCCCGCCGACGTCGAGGCGGGCCGCGCCGCGCCCGAGTCCCTGACCGACGCCCCGCAGGCCCTCGTCGTCGTTCCGACGCGCGAGCTGTGCCAGCAGGTCACCAACGACCTGCTGACCGCCGGCAAGGTCCGCAACGTGCGCGTCCTGGCGATCTACGGCGGCCGGGCCTACGAGCCGCAGGTGGAGGCCCTGAAGAAGGGCGTCGACGTGATCGTCGGCACCCCGGGCCGCCTGCTGGACCTCGCGGGCCAGAAGAAGCTCAGCCTCAAGCACGTCAAGTGCCTGGTCCTCGACGAGGCCGACGAGATGCTCGACCTGGGCTTCCTGCCCGACGTCGAGAAGATCATCAACATGCTGCCGGCCCGCCGCCAGACCATGCTCTTCTCGGCGACCATGCCGGGTGCGGTCATCGGCCTGGCCCGCCGCTACATGTCGCAGCCCACGCACATCCGCGCCACCTCGCCGGACGACGAGGGCACGACGGTCGCGAACACGAAGCAGTTCGTCTACCGCGCGCACAACATGGACAAGCCCGAGATGGTGGCGCGCATACTGCAGGCCGAGGGCCGGGGACTGGCCATGGTCTTCTGCCGCACCAAGCGCACCGCGGCCGACCTGGCCGACCAGCTCAAGCAGCGCGGCTTCGCCTCCGGCGCGGTCCACGGCGACCTCGGCCAGGGCGCCCGCGAGCAGGCCCTGCGCGCCTTCCGCAACGGCAAGGTGGACGTGCTCGTCTGCACCGACGTCGCCGCCCGCGGCATCGACGTCGAGGGCGTGACGCACGTCATCAACTACCAGTCGCCGGAAGAGGAGAAGACGTACCTGCACCGCATCGGCCGCACCGGCCGCGCGGGCGCCAAGGGCACGGCCATCACGCTGGTCGACTGGGACGACATCCCGCGCTGGCAGCTGATCAACAAGGCGCTGCAGCTGGACTTCAACGACCCGCCGGAGACGTACTCCACCTCGCCGCACTTCTACTCCGACCTCGGCATCCCCGAGGGCACCAAGGGCGTCCTGCCGCGCTCGGAGCGCACGCGCGCCGGGCTGGACGCGGAGGAGCTGGAGGACCTGGGCGAGCCCGGCGGCCGGGGCGGTCGCGCCCGCGGCGGCCGTGGTGGCCGGGACGAGTCCCGCTCCGCCGACCGCGAGCGCTCCTCCGCTACGACGCCGCGCCGCCGTCGCCGTACGCGCGGCGGGGCGCAGGTGGCCGCGCCGGCCGCCGGGACCGCCGCCCCCGAGGCCGTGACCGGCGGCGCGGACGACGCCACGGGCACGGAGGCCGCCGCCCAGGGGCCGCGCACCCTGCGTCGCCGTCGCCGTACGCGTGGCGGTGAGCCGGCGCAGCAGCCGGTGACGGCCGCCGCGTCCGAGGCCGCGGCACCGGAGGTCGTCGTGGCGACGGCGGAGGGCACGGCTTCGGAGGTGCCCGGCAGCGACGAGGGCCCGGCGAAGCCGCGTCGTCGGCGCACCCGCAAGTCGGCCGAGACGCCGGCCGCCGCGCCGGAGACCGCTGCGGTGGTCGAACCGGCCGCCGCGACTCCGGTGGCCGAAGCCCCGGTGGCCGAGGTCTCCGAGGCGCCCGTCGAGAAGCCGCGTCGGCGCACCCGCAAGGCCACGGTCGCCGCCGAGACGGCGGTCGACACGGCCGAGGGCGTGGCCGAGCCCGTCGCCGAGGCGGAGCCGAAGCCGCGCCGCACCCGCAAGAAGGCGACGGCACCGGTGGAGACGGCGGAGACTGCGGAGCCGAAGCCCCGACGCACCCGCAAGACCGCCACCGAGGCCCCGGAGACCACCGAGGCCACCGAGGCTCCGGAAGCCGAGACCAAGCCGCGCCGCACCCGCAAGACCGCGGCCGCCAAGGCGGAAGTCGCCGTCGACACGGCCGAGGGCACGGAGACCAGGCCGCGCCGCCGCACCCGCAAGGCCGCCGAACCGGCCGGGACCGGCGCCGAGGTCACCGCCGAGATCCCCGCCCAGTCGACGCAGGCGCCGGATGCGGCCGAGGTCAAGCCGCGCCGCACCCGCAAGACCGCGGCCGCCAAGACGGCCGCCGCCGAGACGGCGGTCGACACGGCCGAGGGCGCGGCCGAGCCCGTCGCCGAGGCGGAGCCGAAGCCGCGCCGCACCCGCAAGAAGGCGACGGCACCGGTGGAGACGGCGGAGCCGAAGCCCCGACGCACCCGCAAGACCGCCGCCGAGGCCCCGGAGACCACCGAGGCCACCGAGGCCACCGAGGCTCCGGAAGCCGAGACCAAGCCGCGCCGCACCCGCAAGACCGCGGCCGCCAAGGCGGAAGCCGCCGTCGACACGGCCGAGGGCACGGAGACCAAGCCGCGCCGCCGCACCCGCAAGGCCTCCGAACCGGCCGGGACCGGCGCCGAGATCCCGGCTCAGGCCTCGCAGGAGCCGGAGGCCGCACCGCGGCGTCGGACCCGCAAGGCCGCCGCGGCCGCCGCGGCTGCCGAGGCTCCCGCCGAGGCCGCCGACGCGGCCGAGACGAAGCCGAAGGTCCGCCGTACCCGCAAGGCGGTCACGGCCGCCAAGCAGTCCGCGGAGCCGGCCGAGAGCTGATCCCGCCGCTTCGTCCGGCCGTCGGCCCGGTCCCGCCACCCAGGCGGGGCCGGGCCGACGGCGTACCCGCCGCCCGCCGTGTCGGGCGGCGCCGGGGGGCCGGGGGCCGCTCGCCCGCGCCGACAGGGCGCCGCCTGCGCCCCAGCGGCACGACCGCCCGCGGGCTGTGCGGGCCGGGGCAGCTCCGCCGGGTCAGCCCCGCGTCCCGGCCCCGGATAATCTCTGCCCGTGAGCACGAACGCCCGCTTCACCCCGCCGCCCGACGCCCGCACCTACCGGCTGCGTACCGCGCGCGGTGAGTTCGCCGTCGTCGATTCGCCCGTGGCCGACGGTGGCGCGCCCGAGGGGGTCGTGCTGATGCTGCCCGGGTTCACGGGCAGCAAGGAGGACTTCACGCTGCTGCACGAGCCGCTCGCCGCGCGCGGGTACCGTACGGTCGCCGTGGACGGACGGGGACAGTACGAGTCCGACGGCCCCGAGCACGACGAGTCCTGCTACGCGCAGGCCGAGCTGGCCCGGGACGTCCTCGCCCAGGTCGCCGTGCTCGGGACGCCCGTGCACCTCGTCGGGCACTCGCTCGGCGGCCAGATCGCCCGTGCCGCCGTTCTCCTCGACCACTCCCCCTTCCTCTCCCTCACGCTGATGTCGTCGGGCCCGGCGCGGATCTCCGTCTCCCAGCAGCAGCGCGTGAAACTCCTGCGGGACGCGCTCGACACCATGACGATGGCCCAGGTCTGGGAGGTGATGCAGACGATGGGGCCGCCGGAGGAGGCCGGCGCCCCGGTCCCCGCCCACGGCCCGGACGGTCCGGAACGGCTGCGTGAGCGCTGGCTGGGCACCCGGCCGGCCCAACTGCTGGCCACGGGGCGTCAGTTGTGCACCGAGCCGGACCGTGTCGCCGAGCTCGCCGCCGTGCCGCTGCCGTTCCACGTGCTGTCGGGCGTCTACGACGACACCTGGCCCGTGCCCCTCCTGGACGAGATGGCCGTACGGCTGGACGCGCGCCGGACCGTCGTCCCGGGGGCCGAGCACTCGCCCAACACGGACCAGCCGCTGCCGACCGCCCGCGCCCTGGCCGACTTCTGGGACGACGTCCCCGTCCCGCGCCCCGACGACGGGCCGGACCGGTCCCGGGGCCCGTCCTAGTACTGCGCCCGGAGGTGCTCCCAGAACCCGTCCCGCAGCGCCCGGCGCAGGTCGGCCTGGCCGCGCAGCGAGTACTGCAGCAGCCCCTCCGCCTCCACCAGCAGGTCCTGGTCCACCGAGCCGGGGAGGTAGGGGTGGCCGGGGAGCAGTTCCAGCAGGGTGTCGCGCCCCCGTGCCGCCAGCCACTTCGCCGCGATCTGGGCGCCCACGAAGCGGACGTCCTCGCGGGCCGGCCGGGCCGCGCCCCCCGCTTCGAAGGCGTGCACCGTACGCCGGGAGACGTACGGCTTGAAGAAGCCGAGGTCGAAGGTGCGCTGGCTGTCGACCTCCCAGAGCAGCGGGTCGGCCTGGTTGCGGCCCTCGGGGGCCTCGACGCCCCACAGGTGGACGCGGGCGCCGTAGCCCTGGGCGGCCTCGACCGCCGACACCAGGTCCTCGTCGCCGCCGAGCAGTGCCGCGTCGCTGATGGCGCGGTACCGGGCGAGGGACTCCAGGTCGGAGCGGATGAGGGAGTCGACGCCCTTCTGCTGGTTGTTGGCGTTGAGGTTGCCCAGGCGGACCTTGACGTCCGGCAGCTCGGCGATGGACTGCTGCTCGGCGGTGTGGATGCGGCGCCGGGCGCCGTCGTACCAGTAGACCCGCAGCAGGCGGCTGTCCGCGAAGATCGTGCGGGCCTTGTCGATGAGGGCCTCGATCAGTCCCTCGGCGTCCAGGTCGAAGGCCCTGCGGTCCTCGGTCCCGGCGACCAGCCGCCCCGCCGCCGCGTAGAGGTACCCGGCGTCGACGAAGATCGCGTGGGTCGAGGGCGTCTTCGCCACCTCGGCGAGCATGCGCTGGAGCAGCTCGTTGGTGCGGTCGATGCGGGCGTTCAGGGACGCGAGGTCGTCGTTCATCACCTCCATTGTCCCGGCGGTCACGCTGCGAACACAACCGGTCCCGTTCGGTCCCGTGCGGCTCACCGATCGCTCCGACACGGTCTTCTTACGTGTCAGTAATTAGTTGTTCGAAAAATTTCCTTAGCGTAGGGAATGTTCGTAACACGCGGCCGGTTGACTATGTACGGAACCCCGGGCACCGACGACCCGGGAGCCCCACCAGTAGTTCTCCTCAGGAGGATGACCAGATCAAGGGAGAGGCCCATGCGCTTTGAAGTCATGCGACTCGACGACGTCGACGGAACGCCCGTCGACACCACCGTCGTGGACGCCGCCTCCGTGAACCGCATCGTTCAGCAGGCCGCCGCCATCGGGCAGCGCCTGTGGATCCGCCCCGCCGACACCTCGGCCCTGTAACGCGGACCGTTCCCACGGCAGAGCCCCCGTGCGGCACCGTCACCGGTGCCGCACGGGGGCTCTGCCGTGTCCGGCGCTCACGCGCCCTGGATCACCTGGGTGACGCCGTTGATGATCTGCTGCACGGCGATCGCGGAGAGCATCATGCCCGCGAGGCGGGTCACCAGGACGACACCGCCGTCCTTGATGACGCGGATGATCAGCAGTGAGTACCGCATCACCAGCCAGAGCACGACGTGGATGGCGAGGATCGCCGTCCAGACCGACACCTGCGAGGTCACGCCGTCGGCCTTCTGCACGGCCAGGATGACCGACACGATGGCTCCGGGCCCCGCCAGCAGCGGCATGCCCAGCGGCACCAGCGCGACGTTGACGTCCTTGGTCTGCTTGGGCTCGTCCGTCTTGCCGGTGAGCAGGTCGAGGGCGATCAGCAGGAGCAGCAGCCCGCCCGCGATCATCAGCGCGGGCACGGACACGTGCAGGTAGTCCAGGATCTGGTGCCCGAGCACCCCGAACACGGTGATCACGCCGCCGGCGACGCAGACGGCCTGGAAGGCCATCCGCTTCTGCACCTTGGCGGGCCGGCCCGCGGTCAGCGCGAGGAAGATCGGGGTGATCCCGGGGGGATCCATGATGACAAAAAGGGTCAGGAAGAGGGAGCCGAAGACGGCGAGGTCGAACATGAGCGTGACGAAGCCTTGCGGTGACAGGAACGACGAACGGGGGGCGGGACGGAACGGGGTGCGGAGCGGGAGCGGCCCGCGCGGGCCTCAGGCTCCGCCGGCCCCCGGCACGGGGAACGCCCCGTGCGCCCGCCGCGTGATCTCCCCGTACACCTCGGGGTCCGTCGTGTACTCGCCGAGCTCGCAGGTCTTGCGGCTGCCGTGGTAGTCGCTGGAGCCGGTCACCAGGAGTCCCAGCTCCGCGGCGAGCCCGCGCAGCCGCGCCCGCGTCGGCGCGTCGTGGTCCATGTGGTCGACCTCGATGCCGTCCAGCCCGGCGGCGGCGAGCTCGGCGATGGCGGCCTCCGGCACCGTACGGCCCCGCTTGGCGGCGGCCGGGTGGGCGAGGACGGTGACGCCACCGGCACCCTTGACCAGGCGGATCGCCTCGAAGGGGTCGGTCTCGTGCTTCTCCACGTAGGCCCGGCCGCCGTCGGCCAGCCAGTCCTCGGTGAAGGCGTCGCTCACGGTCGGCACGACGCCCAGCTCCACGAGCGCGGAGGCCACGTGCGGGCGCCCGACCGAGCCGTCGCCGGCGATGCGCGCGACCTGCTCCCAGGTGACGGGGACGCCCAGCGCGTTGAGCTTGGCGACCATGCCCCGGGCCCGGGGCACCCGGTCGTCCCGGACCAGCTCGCGCTCGGCGAGCAGGGCGGGCTCCTCGGGATCGAAGAGGTAGGCCAGCATGTGCATGCTGACGCCGTCGAGACGGCAGGAGAGTTCGGCGCCGGTGACCAGCGTCAGCCCCTCGGGCAGCGCCGCGACGGCCCCGGCGTGTCCGCGGGTGGTGTCGTGGTCGGTCAGCGCGACGACGTCCAGTCCGGCGGCGGCGGCGTTGCGCACCAGCTCGGCCGGGGTGTCCGTGCCGTCGGACGCGGTGGAGTGGGTGTGCAGATCGATGCGCACGACGCTGACTCCAGGCGATGACGGGACGGAAGGGGACGCTCAAGGATAACCGGAATTTCATACCCCGATGTCACACCCGAAGCAGCCTCGCGCCCCCTACCTCCACGGCGTCCGCACCCGCCTCCGCCCCTGCCCTACGGCTCGATCAGCCGCGGCGACAGGGCGCCGCACGGCACCAGGTCCACCTCGGCACCGGCGTCCCGGAGGTCGGTCAGCACCAGCTCGTCGTACATGAGCAGCCCCGACTGCTCGGGCCACAGCACGGCCCACAGCCACATCCCGAGGGCCTCTCCGGCGAACACGGCGCGGTCGTCCGGGACGCCGGTGACGTGCCAGAGCGGGGTCGGGCGGCCGGCGGCGAGGACCTTGGCCTGCGGCGGCTTCTCGACGTCCAGATAGGGGCCGGGGTCCGGGGCGTCGATGCCCGCGTACCGCGCGCCGAGCCCGACGCCCAGCTCCTCGGCCACCAGGATCAGCTCACCGGCGCCGCCGAGCGGGCCCGGCCCCGAGCAGGCCACCGCCGTGGCCCGGCCGCCGCTGCGGTCGTCGCCCGCGCAGGCCACACCGGTGAACAGCCAGCCGACCGGCAGGGGCCACGGCATCCACACCGGGACCTGGGTGCGGTGCACCACGACGCCTAGCGCCTCGACGCTGGGCGGTATCACGGGCTGTACCGGATGCACCGTGCCGTGCACGGCGCACTGCCAGGAATCGGCGAAGAGGCCGGGAGCCCTGACCCGGCCACCACACTTCGGGCAACTGGGTTCGCCCCTCATACAGCCCCACGGTCCTACCCTCGCTCCCCCACGTCAAGGACGATCACCCGTCCGGGCGGCGGACCCGACCGGGGAAATCTAAATGTACGTTGCACTAGTTAGCCACGCTAACTTACTATGTGCATACGCCAACCATTCTCTGTCGGCATTGGAGCAACCATGGACCCCTTCGACGCGGGTGCGGGCGGCATCCTGCGACAGCCCAAGGCCGTGTGGGCGACCGCCGGTGCGTCCGTCGTCGCCTTCATGGGCATCGGGCTCGTCGACCCGATCCTGCCGTCCATCGCCAAGGGCCTGGACGCGAGCGCCAGCCAGGTCTCCCTCCTGTTCACCTCGTACTTCCTGATCACGGCCGTCGCCATGCTGGTCACGGGCTTCGTCTCCAGCCGCATCGGCGGACGCAAGACCCTGCTGCTCGGCCTCGCCTTCGTGGTCGTCTTCGCCGGGCTGGCGGGCACCTCCGACACGGTCGGCCAGCTCGTCGGCTACCGGGCCGGCTGGGGCCTCGGCAACGCCCTGTTCGTCTCGACGGCCCTCGCCGTCATCGTCGGCGCGGCGGCCGGCGGCAGTGCCGCGGCGATCCTGCTGTACGAGTCCGCCCTCGGCCTCGGCATGGCCTGCGGCCCGCTGCTGGGCGCGCTGCTCGGCGACGCCAGCTGGCGCTACCCGTTCTTCGGCACCGCGTTCCTGATGGCGATCGGCTTCCTGTGCATCACGGTGTTCCTGAAGGAGCAGCCGAAGCCCGCCCGCAGGACCTCGCTGCTGGACCCGGTCAAGGCGCTGGGCCACGGCGGCCTCGCCTCGGCGGCGGTCTCGGCGTTCTTCTACAACTACACGTTCTTCACCGTGCTGGCCTTCACGCCGTTCGTGCTGGACATGACCCCGTACAGGTCCGGTGCCGTGTTCTTCGCCTGGGGCGTGCTGCTCGCCGTCTTCTCGGTGCTCGTGGCGCCGCGCATGCAGAAGCGGTTCGGCTCGCTGAAGGTGCTCGGCGGCTCACTGGTGCTGCTCGCCGCCGACGTGCTGGTCCTCGGGTACGGCAACCACACCGCGGCGATCGTCTGCACGATCCTGTCCGGTGCCTTCATCGGCGTGAACAACACCGTGTACACCGAACTGGCCCTCGGCGTGTCGGACGCGCCGCGCCCGGTGGCGAGCGCCGGGTACAACTTCGTGCGCTGGTTCGCGGCGGCCGCGGCGCCCTACTTCGCGCCGAAGATCGAGGAGTGGACCGACATCCACGTCCCGTTCGTGGTGGCGGCGGTCAGCGCCGTGCTGGGCGCCCTCGTGGTCCTCGTGCGGCGTCGCGCGCTCACCCACGAGGCGGAGGAGCTGGAGCCGCGGCACGCGACCGAGGACGGAGTCACCGTCTTCGCCAACTGACGAACGCAGCCGGTGAGTTGCGTCACTCCAGCGGGACGGACCCGCGGGACGGATCCCGCAGGTCCGTCCCGTGCGTCAGCCAGCGCTCCTGGAGGGCCTGGGCGCCGTGCACCCGCTTCCAGGCGGCCTCGTTCGGCGTCATCGGCAGCAGCGGCAGGAACCGTACGGGGTCCAGGGGCGCGTCCAGCTCCAGGTCCTCCACCAGACCGCCCGGCTCGGCGACCAGCACCGAGGTGAACGGGGCGCCGGGCCACAGCGGCTCACCGACGTCCAGCGAGGCACCGGGCGTCACGACCACGCCCTCGACCTGCGGGGACGCGGCGAGCACGGCCAGGGGGCGCAGCACCTTGCCGGTGTCGGCGAGACCCGCCCGGACGGAGAGGACCAGCTCGGCGCGGGGCCCCTCGACCGGGTCGGCGAGCACCGCCGTGGGATCGGCCATGGGCTGCGCGGACATGCCGAGGGTGGCGTAGCGGACGATGTCGCCCTCCGGGCCGCCGCCGGGGAAGCGCAGCACCTCGATGCGGTCGGCGCCGAGGAAGGTGACCGCCGCGCGCGCGTCCGGTTCGCCCAGCGCCGTACGCAACCGGGCCTCGACCAGAGGAAGAACATCAGCCATGCGGCGAGCATAGAACTCGTCAGTACGTGGCAAAGCGGCGCCTTGACACGTCGAGCGACTGATACTCTGGGCCAGCGGTTCTGGGGCAGCACGCAGAAGCGATGCGATCATCGCCCCGACGCTATGAACACTCCCCTACGGGGAACCCCTCCAAACAGGGGTATGGATCGTCCCTCACGAGGGACCGGCCGGAGGAGGTGGGCGGCATGGACCGAAGTCGACCGTGCAGTACCACTCGCTCTTCCGGCCGCTGACGCAGCTGCTCCGGTTCTTCCCGCCGCCGCTTCCCGCTCGCGCGCCTCTCCTCGGAAGAGCACTTCGTCTCGTTTTGTCTGATCTGCCTGCCTGCAACAGCAGCGCTGAATCAGCAGTGAAGCCGGCCACCGCGACGGTGCGGTGCCCCCCGCTTTGTGGACGCGCCGCGCACACGTGATCTGGACGTCCTCATTCCGGGTGGTTCCACCCGCCGCCGGCACGCTCGCTGCCCGTCGCGAAGGAGCCTGCCATGTCGATGATCCGTGACCTGCGCGCCGCGGTCCGCCCGTCCCGCGTCTCACTGCGCAAGGACAACGGCGCCTACGACACCACCCGCGACCCGGAGACCGCCTCCGCCGTCGTCGACTGCGCCGTCTACCGCGACGGCACGCGCGTCGCGTCCGACGCGCCGCTCAGCCCGCAGCAGGCGATGCGGCAGGTCCGCCGCGACGGCGGGTTCGTGTGGATCGGCCTGCACGAGCCCACCGAGGACGAATTCGCCGGTATCGCCCGGGAGTTCGGGCTGCACCCGCTGGCCGTGGAGGACGCCGTCCAGGCCCACCAGCGACCCAAGCTGGAGCGCTACGACGACTCCCTGTTCACCGTCTTCAAGACCATCCACTACGTCGACCACGACGAGCTCACCGCCAACAGCGAGGTCGTCGAGACCGGCGAGGTCATGTGCTTCACCGGACGGGACTTCTTCATCACCGTCCGGCACGGCGGGCAGGGTTCCCTGCGCGCGCTGCGGCACCGACTGCAGGACGACCCCGAGCTGCTGCTCAAGGGTCCCTCGGCGGTGCTGCACGCCATCGCCGACCACGTCGTCGACGGCTACATCGCGGTCGCCGACGCGGTGCAGGACGACATCGACGAGGTCGAGACGGAGGTGTTCTCGCCGGGCCGCAAGGGCACGCCGCGCGGTACGGACGCCGGCCGGATCTACCAACTCAAGCGCGAGGTGCTGGAGTTCAAGCGGGCGGTGTCGCCGCTGCTGCGGCCCATGCAGCTGCTCAGCGAGCGTCCGATGCGGCTGATCGACCCGGAGATCCAGAAGTACTTCCGGGACGTCGCCGACCACGTGGCGCGGGTGCAGGAGCAGGTCATCGGCTTCGACGAGCTGCTGAACTCCATCCTCCAGGCCAACCTGGCCCAGGCGTCCGTCGCGCAGAACGAGGACATGCGCAAGATCACCTCGTGGGCGGCGATCATCGCCGTGCCGACGATGGTGTGCGGGGTGTACGGCATGAACTTCGACTACATGCCGGAGACGCACTGGAAGTTCGGCTACCCGCTGGTCCTGTCCGTCACGGTCGCCCTCTGTCTGGGCATCCACCGCACGCTCAAGCGCAACGGCTGGCTCTGAAGCGGTCCTCGGGCGCCTGGATAGGCTGACCGCATGACAAGCGAGCTGCTCGACCAGGCCCTCGTCGAGGAGGCCACCAAGAAGTCCGGCCTCATCTGGGTCAGGGGACCCGGGGCGCCCGCCCGCGCGCTGTGGCACGTCTGGCACGAGGGCGCGGCCTGCGTCGTCGGCGACGGGCCCGGCGAGCAGCCGCTGCCGGGCCTGGCCGACGGGGCCGCGGCCGAGGTGACGGTGCGCAGCAAGGACAAGGGGGGCCGGCTGGTCTCCTGGACGGCGAAGGTCGTGGAGCTGCCGTCCGGCTCCGAGGCGTGGCAGGCCGCGGTCGCCGACCTCAAGGGCAAGCGGCTGAACGCCCCGGACGGGGAGGCGATGACCGGCCGTTGGGCCCGGGAGTGCCGGGTGCTGCGTCTGGAGCCGACGGGGACGCTCGCGCCGCTGCCCGACGGTTCGCTGGCCGAGGCACCGCTTCCGAGCCCGGCGACGACGCGCGGACCGGTCCCGGCGGGCCTGCCGCGCCTGCTGCTGAAGCGCCGGAGGAAGAGCCGGCCCTAGGTGTGCCGTCCCGGGACCCGGCGTCCTAGGACGTCGGCAGCTGCTTGCCGTAGTCCAGGGTCTCGTCCTTGGCCGGTGCCGTGAGGGCGAAGTCCTCGTTCCAGTCGGAGAAGCTGAGCGTGCCCGCGCTGCCCGCCCGCACCAGGCGCAGCGGATAGGGCGTGCCCTCCAGGGAGACGTCCAGCGAGCCGCCGGAGCCCTGGTCGCCGGTGATGCGGACGGCGCGCACGCCCGCCTGCTCGTGCCGGCCGTCCGTCTCCACCGTGCCGTGCAGGGTCAGCAGCCCGTCGAGGAGGACGTCCTTGTCCGTGAAGCCGCTGAACTTCTGGTACGAGGGGTCGCCCTTCGGCACCTTCACGTACTTGCCGGCGAGCTTGTCGGCGGCCGCGGCGTCGCCGCCGTCGTGGCTCCAGAACCCGGCGTCGGCCTTGAGGAAGAGCTGTTCGCCGACCCTCAGCAGCCGGAAGGTCGCCCCCTCGGCGACGACCGACCCGGTGCCGCCGTCGGTCTTCAGGCGCATGTCGAGGGTGTACGTGCTGCCGCCGGCGGCCACCGTGCCGTGCAGCCGGACCGCGCGGGCGGAGTCGGCGGCCGCACGCGTCTTGGCGTGGATCTCCTCGGCCGGCAGCCTGCCCACCCCGTTGGTGCCCGCGTCCGGGTCCTCGCTGCTGCATCCCGTCAGCCCCGCCCCCGTCACGACCAGGGCGCACACCGCGCCCAGCCAGGCGGCCCTGCGGATTCGGCGCCGGGGAGTCACGGTCACAGGTGGGGCTGCCTTTCTGGCGAGGTCCAAGCGGCGTACCGCAGCGTACCGGGGACGAACGCGGTGACCGGCGCCGGTCCGTCCGGACCGGCCGCCAGGGCGGACCTCTGCGGGACGGGCTAGCCTGAAGGCCGTCCGAGCGGGCAATTCGGAAAAGAGACACAGTACGAAACACCTCTCACGGACTGACTGACGAAAAGGAGCCGCGGCCATGGCAGCGGGCGCCCCCCGGATCTTCGTCTCGCACCTCTCCGGCATCGCCGTCTTCGACCCGGCCGGCGACCAGGTGGGGCGGGTGCGCGACCTGGTCGTCATGCTCCGCGTCGGCCGCAAGCCCCCGCGGGTGCTCGGCCTGGTCGTCGAACTGTCCACCCGCCGCCGCATCTTCCTGCCGATGACCCGGGTCACCGGCATCGATTCCGGCCAGGTCATCACGACCGGGGTGCTCAACGTGCGGCGCTTCGAGCAGCGGCCCACCGAACGCCTCGTCTTCGGCGAACTCCTGGACCGGCGGGTGACGCTCACCGAGACCGGCGAGGAGGCCACCGTCCTCGACCTGTCCGTGCAGCAGCTCCCGGCCCGCCGGGACTGGGAGATCGACAAGGTCTTCGTCCGCAAGGGCAGGAAGAGCGGCGCGTTCCGGCGCAACAAGGGCGAGACGCTGACCGTGGAGTGGTCCGGCGTCACCGGCTTCTCGCTGGAGGAGCACGGGCAGGGCGCCGAGAGCCTGCTCGCCACGTTCGAGCAGCTGCGCCCCGCCGACCTCGCCAACGTGCTGCACCACCTGTCCGCCAAGCGCCGCGCCGAGGTCGCCGCCGCCCTCGACGACGACCGCCTGGCCGACGTGCTGGAGGAGCTGCCGGAGGACGACCAGATCGAGATCCTCGGCAAGCTCAAGGAGGAGCGCGCCGCGGACGTGCTGGAGGCGATGGACCCCGACGACGCGGCCGACCTGCTCGGCGAGCTGCCGGAGGCGGACAAGGAACGCCTGCTGAGCCTGATGCAGCCCGGCGACGCGGCCGACATGCGGCGCCTGATGGCGTACGAGGAGCACACGGCCGGCGGCCTGATGACGACCGAGCCGATCGTGCTGCGGCCCGACGCCACCGTCGCCGACGCCCTGGCCCGCATCCGCAATCCCGACCTGTCGCCGGCGCACGCCGCGCAGATCTACGTCTGCCGCCCGCCCGAGGAGACCCCGACCGGCAAGTACCTGGGCACGGTCCACTTCCAGCGCCTGCTGCGCGACCCCCCGTACACGCTGGTCGGCTCGATCCTGGACGACGACCTCCAGCCCCTGGCACCGGACGCCGCGCTGCCCGTGGTCGCCGGGTTCTTCGCCACGTACGACATGGTGGCGGCGCCCGTCGTCGACGAGTCCGGGTCGCTGCTCGGCGCGATCAC
The DNA here is from genome assembly GCF_055564355.1 of Streptomyces sp. NPDC029152. Classification (NCBI taxonomy): domain Bacteria; kingdom Bacillati; phylum Actinomycetota; class Actinomycetes; order Kitasatosporales; family Streptomycetaceae; genus Streptomyces; species Streptomyces sp. NPDC029152. Next base: position 284,345 of record NZ_JBVHWR010000005.1, read on the forward strand.
CGTGGACGACGTACTGGACCACATGCTGCCCGACGACTGGCGGGAGACCGAGTACCACCTCGACGAGGCGGCCGGGGAGAGGGAGGTGAGTGCCGATGGCGCCTGAGCGTGAGACGACGGCCCGTGAGCGCGTGGTGTCGGGGGCCACCGCCGCCTCCCGCCCCCGCGGTGCCCGCCTGGACCAGCCCCGGCCGCCCCGGCGCCGTCTCCTGCCCGAGTGGGACCCGGAGGCCTTCGGACGGCTGTCGGAGCGCATCGCGCGCTTCCTGGGCACCGGGCGGTTCATCGTCTGGATGACGGTCGTCATCATCGTCTGGGTGCTGTGGAACGTGTCCGTGCCGGGCCCGCTGCGCTTCGACGAGTACCCGTTCATCTTCCTGACGCTGGCCCTGTCGCTGCAGGCCTCCTACGCGGCCCCCCTGATCCTGCTCGCGCAGAACCGGCAGGACGACCGGGACCGGGTCAACCTGGAGCAGGACCGCAAGCAGAACGAGCGGTCGATCGCCGACACCGAGTACCTGACCAGGGAGATCGCCGCCCTGCGCATCGGACTCGGCGAGGTCGCGACGCGGGACTGGATCCGCTCCGAGCTCCAGGACCTGATCAAGGAGTTGGAGGAGCGGCAGGACGGCCACCGTCGCGGTGACGGCGTATTCCCGGCGGACCGGACCACGGGGCGTGACGTACACGACCGCTGACGGGGCTTTCCGTGCCCCGTGGGTGGCGCCGTACCATCGTGTCCATGGCTACGGAAGACGCGGTGCGCGAGGCACTGGGGACGGTGAACGACCCCGAGATCAACCGGCCCATCACCGAGCTCGGGATGGTCAAGTCGGTGGAGATCGGCGCGGACGGAGCGGTCTCGGTCGCCGTGTACCTGACGGTCTCCGGCTGCCCCATGCGGGACACCATCACGCAGCGCGTGACCGACGCCGTCTCGCGGGTCGAGGGCGTCACGCGGGTCGACGTCGAGCTGGACGTGATGAGCGACGAGCAGCGCCGTGAGCTGGCCTCCGCGCTGCGCGGCGGTCAGACCGAGCGCGAGGTGCCCTTCGCCAAGCCGGGCAGCCTGACCCGGGTGTACGCGGTCGCCTCCGGCAAGGGCGGCGTCGGCAAGTCCTCGGTGACGGTGAACCTGGCGGCGGCGATGGCGGCCGACGGTCTGAAGGTCGGTGTCGTCGACGCCGACATCTACGGCCACTCCGTGCCGCGCATGCTGGGCGCCGACGGGCGGCCCACCCAGGTCGAGAACATGATCATGCCGCCTTCGGCCAACGGTGTGAAGGTCATCTCGATCGGCATGTTCACCCCGGGCAACGCGCCGGTCGTCTGGCGCGGCCCGATGCTGCACCGCGCGCTCCAGCAGTTCCTGGCGGACGTGTACTGGGGCGACCTGGACGTCCTGCTGCTCGACCTGCCGCCCGGCACCGGCGACATCGCGATCTCCGTCGCGCAGCTCGTCCCGAACGCCGAGATCCTCGTCGTGACGACCCCTCAGCAGGCCGCCGCGGAGGTGGCGGAGCGGGCCGGCGCCATCGCCGTGCAGACCCACCAGAAGATCGTCGGCGTGGTCGAGAACATGGCGGGCCTGCCCTGCCCGCACTGCGGCGAGATGGTCGACGTGTTCGGCACGGGCGGCGGCCAGGCGGTCGCCGACGGCCTGACCCGCACGACCGGCGCCCCGGTCCCGGTGCTCGGCTCCATCCCGATCGACGTGCGCCTGCGCGAGGGCGGCGACGACGGCAAGCCCGTGGTCCTGTCCGACCCCCAGTCCCCGGCGGGCGCGGCGCTGCGCGCGATCGCGGGCAAGCTGGGCGGCCGTCAGCGCGGCCTGTCGGGGCTGTCGCTGGGAATCACGCCGAAGAACAAGTTCTGACGTTCCGCACGGCCGTGGGGCGCTGTCCTGAGGGACGGCGCCCCGTGTCGTACGCCCGGCCGCCGCTCAGGCGTCGTAGTCGGTGATGTCCTTGACCACGGAGAAGGCGAGCCCGTAGGCGCTCATGCCCCGGCCGTACGCCCCGAGGTGGACGCCCCGGTCGGTGGAGCCGGCGAGCACCCAGCCGAACTCGGACTCCCGGTAGTGGAAGGACGTCGGCACGCCGTCCACGGGCAGGGACAGCGTCGTCCAGTCCTCCCCGTCGAGGTCGTCGGCCAGCACCCAGGCGGTCTCGGTCTGCTGCTCCAGCCAGTCGTCGCGCAGGGAGTGGTCCATCTGGCCGGGCCAGGTGAAGGACAGCAGCCCCACACCGGCGAGCCACGCCGCCGAGGACACCGAGGTGGCCTCCAGCAGGCCCGTGCCGTCGGCACTGCGCCGGTCGGGGTTGGCTGCCACCGTCACGACCACCGCGAACTTCTCCTTGGCGTCCTGCCCGTCGCCCGCCACGTGCTCGTTGCGCACCGACGGCTCGTCGCCGTGCCCGATCGAGCCGTGCTCCACGGCCCCGTCGGCCGCCGTGCCGACCTGCATCAGCCAGCGCCGGCCCGTGAACGCCTCGTCGAGGCCGTACCACGGGAACTGCGCCCGCAGATAGCCGTCGACCGTACGCCGGGCGGAGGGGACCGGTGGTCCGTCCTCCACGGCCGGCGCCTGCGCGACCGCCGCGTTCGTCGTCTCCATGTGCCCGGACGCCTCCTCGCTCTCGTCGGAGCGGATCGGCCCACCCCCCTTCGGGCGCACTCGTCCGCTCCGCACAACAACTCGGCAGCATAACCACACCTGTGCGGACAGCCGGGAAAGCACCCGGCGCGTGGGGCGCACCGGCGCCCTCTTCAGGCCGTGCGCGACCGGTTCGGAGTATGAGACGCGTCACGTACGGCGGCGTGGGCGCCCGTCTCCCCCGCGGCGGTCCGCGGGCCGGGCTCAGGTGGCGTCGGCGTCGAACGGCGGGCGGTCGTCGAGGGCGGGGGCCGCGGGCTTCTTGGACATGTCGATCTTCTTGGTCATGTCGATGGCACCGCCCGAGGAGGTGGACGACGACGCCTCCGGCTCACGGCCGTGGACCGCGTCGGCGACCTCGGCCATCTCCTTCTTCAGGTCGAAGCTGTTGCGGATCTCCTTGAGACCCAGCTCGTCGTTGTCCAGCTGCTTGCGGATGAACGTCTTGGGGTTGAGGTCCTCGAACTCGAAGTCCTTGAACTCGGGGCCCAGCTCCTCCCGGATCTCCCGCTTGGCGCTGTCCGAGAACTCCCGGATCTTCCGGATGGTCCGCGACACGTCCTGGATGACCTTCGGGAGCTTGTGCGGACCGAACACGAGCACGGCGAGGATCACGAGCGTGACCAGCTCGAGTGCGCCTATGTCATTGAACACCTGAAGCTCCTTGGGATGTCCGGGCCGCAACCACGGTACCCGCCGATCCTGTCCGGCCGGTACCGTCCCGTGACCACCGACCGCGCGTATGCGAGCGCTTTCCGCATTGTTTGCCTTCCTGACCCCCCTTTCCCGGCCGTACGGGCCCGTCCGGGTGGTTCAGTCCCCGCCGGAGGAGCCGAGCACCAACGAGACGTTCGTCTCCCTGCCGTCGCGCTCCACGGTCAGCTCCAGACGGTCGCCGGGGCGGTGGGCGCGGGTCTTGACGATGAGTTCCTCACCGGAGTGCACGCGCCGGCCGTCGACCTCGGTGATCACGTCCCCGGCCTCGAGGCCGGCCTCGGCGCCGGGGCCGCCCGCGGTGACCGGGGGTCCGCCGTCGCTGCCCCGCGTGCCCACGCGGGCGCCGTCGCCGGCGTAGCTCATGTCGAGGGTGATGCCGATGACCGGGTGGGTCGCCCGGCCCGTGTTGATCAGTTCCTCGGCGACGCGCCTGCCCTGGTTGATGGGGATGGCGAAGCCCAGGCCTATGGAGCCGGCCTGGCCGCCGTCGGAGTCGGTGCCGCCGCCGTCGGCGGACCGGATGGCGGAGTTGATGCCGATGGCCCGGCCCCGGGAGTCCAGGAGGGGGCCGCCGGAGTTGCCGGGGTTGATGGGCGCGTCGGTCTGCAGGGCGTCGACGTACGACACGTCGCTGCCGTCGCTCTCCTCGCCGCCGGCCGTGATGGGCCGTTCCTTGGCGCTGATGATGCCGGAGGTGACCGTGCCGGCCAGGTCGAAGGGGGCGCCGATGGCGACGACGGGGTCGCCCACCTGCACGTTGTCGGAGTTGCCGAGCGGCATGGGGGTGAGTCCGTCGACGCCCTTCACCTTCACCACGGCGAGGTCGTACCCGCTGTCGCGGCCGACGACCGTGGCCTCGGCGGTGTCGCCGCTGTTGAAGGTCACGGTGATCTCGCCGCCGTTCCCGGCGGGCTCCACGACGTGGTCGTTGGTGAGGATGTGGCCGCGCCCGTCGAGGACGAAGCCGGTGCCGGTGCCCGCCGCGTCGCTGCCGCTCACGTGCAGGGTCACCACGCTGGGCAGGGCCCGGGCGGCGATCCCGGCGATGCTGTCCGGGGCCCGGCCGGCCGGTTCCCTCCCGGCCTGCGGCAGTTCCACGGTGCCCATGCCGCCGTGACGCTCCAGGTAGGTCCCCACGGCGCCGCCCACGCCGCCGGAGACCAGCGCGGTCAGGACGACGCCGACGACGAGTGTCCGCCGGGCCCGCTTGCGGCGCTGCTCCCGCGTCCCGACGGCGGCGCCGCTCTGCTGGAGCGGGCCGGCGGCCGCGACGGCCCACGGGTCGTAGCGCCGCCAGGGGTCGGGCGCGGGGGCGTCCGGGGGCGTCGCCGCGGACGTACCGGGCGCGGCGGGCGCGAGGGGCGCCGTCGGCGGGTGGTGGGGCCGCGGAGCGGGGGGCGGGGCGTCCGCGAAGGCGGGGTCGGGCACCGGAGCGCCGGGAGGTGCCGCCGGCACCCCTGCGGAGGGCGGGGACGCCGTCGTGCCGTGAGCCGGTGTCGTCGCCGGGTGCTGGACGGGCGGGGCGGGGGCCCAGGGGCCGGGCTCGCCGTACGGCGGGGTGCTGTAGGGGTCGGGGTCGTGCAGCGGCCGGGGACGCCCGGCGTCGGGCGCGGAGGCCGGGGCGAGGGTGCCGTCGGCACGAGGGCCGCCCTCGGCACCGGTGCCGGGGACGCCCGGGGCGACATCGACGCCAGGAGCCCCGGCGTCGGGCGCGTCCGGGGCGTCGGTGGTGGCACGTGGTTCCGGGACGGAGGCCGGGGCAAGGGTGCCGTCGGCACGAGGGCCGCCCTCGGCACCGACGCCGGAGACACCCGGGGCGACGTCGACGCCAGGAGTCCCGGCGTCGGGCGCGGAGGCCGGGGTGAGGGTGCCGTCGGCACGAAGGCCGCCCTCGACGCCGACACCGGAAACACCCGGGGCGACATCGACGCCAGGAGCCCCGGCGTCGGGCGCGTCCGGGGCGTCGGTGGTGGCACGTGGTTCCGGGACGGCGGCCGGGACGCTCGGGCCGGCGGGCCGGGCCGCGGGACCGACCAGCTCGTAGTCGCCGTCGTGGTCCCGCCCGTCGGCCGCCCGGGCCTCCCCGGGGCGCGCCGGCGGGAAGTCGCCCCCGTCGTGCCCGGTGTCGCCGGTGCCGTGGGCGGCATGGGGACGTGCCAGTTCGAAGTCCCCTTCGGAGCCGGCCCCGGACGGGCGAGGACGGCTCCACCATTTCGCCTTCGTGGGCTTCCCCTCGTTCATGTTCTCCCCACACCTGGCCGCGGATCGTCGGCTCCAAGGGCTCTGGCGCCTTCCCGGATTCAATCAGGTCCGCGTGCCGGTGCGCAGATCCCTGTCAGGGAGCCGGACGGTGGGACACGGCGGGGGACGGCGGGGCCCCGGGGGAGGAGAGCGGGTCGGGGACGGGCGCGGCGAAGAGACCGGGCCGCTCGATCACGGGCGGCGACGGCCAGGCGGACAGGGCGAGCGGCGGAACCGCGTCCAGCGGCCGTATCAGCGGGGGCACGCTGACCGCGACGGCCGTGACCGGCGTGGTCAGCGCCCGTACGGCCCGCTGCCGCGGGTCGCCGGCCGTGAGGGCCGACGGGCCGGGCACCAGCGGCGCGGACGCCTCGGTGGGGACCACGGGGGACTCGCCGAGCGCCTGCCGGCCCTGGGCCTGGCCGAGCAGCGGGCCGACCGAACGGCGGCGCTGGCTCTCGGGGTTCTTGCCCGCTCCCGCACTCGGGGTGCCCAGCGGCGTCACGTTGCTGCCGGTGCCGGAACCCCTGGCCTCCGTGGTCATGTCGGGTGTGCCGAGGGTGACACCGCCCAGCGCGATCGCGGCCAGCGACACCGCTCCCGCGGCGACGAACGCGAACCGCATCCCCCGCGACGCCGACCGCTCCGACTCGTGCCGGCTCACGTCGTGGATCCGGAAACCCCGGCCCGCCGACGAGGAGGGCAGCAGGGAGGAGTGCGGCCGGGCGGGGACGTAACCGAACTCGAACTTCCCGGACATGCCGGGCATGCCGCTGGAGAAGTCGCCGCCTCTCGGCGGCGAGCAGCGGCCGTCCGCGTCACCGCCTCCCGGAAGCCCCTGGAGGCGGGCCAGGAAGCTCTCGGACGGGGTCGGCTGGGCGGCCTCGGCGAAGACGTTCTTCAGACGGCGCTGCGCGTCGACCTCCGCCTTGCACTTCGGGCAGGTCGCCACGTGCGCCAGCACGCGCTCACGCGCGTCATGGCCGAGCTCACCGTCCACGAGGGCGGAGAGTCGGTCTCCCAGGTGCTGCTCCGCGAGGTGTCCCTCCGGTTTCGGCCGTGACCCACTCACGCGCTCGTGCCCCCTCCTCCCAGTGCGGGAACGCGGGCCGCGAAGGAGCGGCGCTCGGCACGGGCCCGGGGGGAACGGTGCGCGAGGGCCTTGCGCAGCTGCGAGCGGCCACGGTGGATGCGGGAGCGGACGGTGCCGAGCTTGACGCCGAGGGTCGCGGCGATCTCCTCGTACGACAGCCCCTCGATGTCGCACAGGACGACGGCGGCGCGGAACTCGGGGGCGAGGGTGTCCAGCGCCTGCTGGACGTCCGCGTCGAAGTGGGCGTCGTGGAAGACCTGCTGCGGGCTGGGGTCCTTGCTGGGCAGCCGCTCGGCCGCGTCGTCGCCGAGCGCGTCGAAGCGGATGCGCTGCTTGCGGCGCACCATGTCCAGGAACAGGTTGGTGGTGATGCGGTGCAGCCAGCCCTCGAAGGTGCCCGGCGTGTAGGTCGACAGGGACCGGAAGACGCGGACGAAGACCTCCTGGGTGAGGTCCTCGGCGTCGTGCTGGTTGCCGGTGAGGCGGTAGGCGAGACGGTAGACCCGGCCGCTGTGTGTGCTGACGATCTCCTCCCAGGTGGGCGGAGTCCACGCCTGCCCGTCCGCGTCGCCGGCGAAGGTCGCGGTCTGGGCGGGTCCCGAGGCGGGACCGGTGGCGTGGCTGTGGTCAGCAGCGGTGTCGTTCACGGATTTCGGCCTGCCCGCCGATCCGAGAAAGCGCCGCAGCACTCCTCCCCGATCCACAGGTACGGCCGCACCTCCCCTGTCGGCTCTGGTGGTGTCCAGTGGAGCCCCTACCATAGCCACCTCGCCCGTTAGCTCCGGATAAGCGGTTTTACGAGAATTTGATCTGAGCTCGTACCGCTCGTACGGCTGCGTCAGCACTTGCTCGGTGCCCTTGCCCATCCGCCGCCCCCGTCGCTCCGTCGTGTCTTCCCGTACCCCTTGGAACGACCGGTCCCATCTGCGGGTTCCCGACGGCAACGGATACAGTCACGCCGAGGCAACGACGGGGACAGGAGAGGGTCATTACCGGCAACCGGCAGACGAGCTGGGCGTTCGCCGACGCCTATGTCGCCGAGGACGACGCGCTGCGCTGGGCGCGCGACCGGGCCTGCGAGGCGGGCCTGCGCTCGGTGACGCCCGGCACGGGCTCGGCGCTCGGGTTGCTCGCCGCCGCCGTGGACGCCAAGGCGGTCGCGGAGATCGGTACCGGCTGCGGGGTGTCGGGGATCCACCTGCTGCAGGGCATGCGGCCGGACGGGGTGCTGACCACCGTCGACCCGGAGCCGGAGCACCAGCAGTTCGCCCGGCAGGCCTTCCGGGCCGCGGGCTTCGCCAGCAACAGGGCCCGCTTCATCCCGGGCCGCGCCCTGGACGTCCTGCCCCGGCTGGCGGACGCCGGTTACGACCTCGTCTTCTGCGACGGCGACCGGCTGGAGTACCTGGACTACCTCGCCGAGTCGTTGCGCCTGCTGCGTCCGGGGGGTCTCGTCGCCTTCGAGGGCGTCTTCGGGACCGGCAGGACGATCGACTCGGGACCGCAGCCCACCGAGGTGCTGCGCCTGCGGGAGGTGCTGCGCGCGGTGCGGGAGAGCCAGGAACTGGTGCCGTCCTTGCTGCCGGTGGGCGACGGGCTGCTGTGCGCGGTGAAGCGGTAGCCGGAGCGGGCGGCGGTGGCCGGCTCCGGGAAGCGGTGGCCGGCACCGCGAAAACGCACCGGGAATGCCTGGGGAAACCCGGAAATCCGGAGGAAAACCCGGAAAACAATCGCCCCGGCACCAGGTACGGCACCGGGGCGACTGAACGGGTATGGTCGCTTGCGCGTCAGCCGACGACCTTCTTGAGGGCGTCGCCGAGCGCGTCGGCCTCGTCGGGGGTCAGCTCGACGACGAGTCGACCGCCGCCTTCGAGCGGAACGCGCATGACGATGCCCCGCCCCTCCTTGGTCACCTCGAGCGGGCCATCGCCCGTCCGCGGCTTCATGGCCGCCATGCTCGTTCCCCTTCCTGATACCAGCTCACCGTCACCGCCGACGGCCCGTGAGGGCACGCGCAGTCCGGCACGGGACGCGCGACACCGGCATCGAACACATTGCTTCCCAGTCATTATCCCGCATCCCAGGACCCGATGACCAACATCGGTCTGCATCGCTTGGGCAACGCGCGCGAGCAAAACCACTCAATTCGGCGATGTGACTGCGATACTGCGCGCCCCGCCCCACTTCCGCCGAATGGATACGGACCGGAATTCTTTGACGCAGGTCACATCCCCGCGGCGGTCCGCCACCGGTGATCTCCGTCATGCTGTCCTGCAGACACAAGCCGCGACGCGGAGGGGATTTCCATGGCCGACACCGTGCTCTACGAGGTGAGCGACGGGCTCGCGACGATCACGCTGAACCGCCCCGAGGCGATGAACGCGCTGGACATCGAGACGAAGGTCGCGCTCCGGGACGTGGCGCAGGCCGCCGCGGCGGACGACGCCGTACGGGCGGTGCTGCTGACGGCGGCCGGGGAGCGGGCGTTCTGCGTCGGCCAGGACCTCAAGGAGCACATCGGGCTGCTGGCCTCCGACCGGGAGAGGGGCGAGGGCCGGACCATGAGCACGGTCCGCGAGCACTACAACCCGATCGTGCGGGCGCTGGCCGGGGCGCCCAAGCCGGTGGTCGCCGCCGTGAACGGGGTGGCGGCCGGGGCCGGCCTCGGTTTCGCGCTCGCCGCGGACTACCGGATCGTCGCGGAGACGGCGGCGTTCAACACGTCGTTCGCCGGCGTCGCGCTGACCGCCGACTCGGGCGTCTCCTGGACGCTGCCGCGCGTCGTCGGCCCCGGGCGCGCCGCGGACCTGCTGCTGTTCCCGCGCAGCATCAAGGCCCAGGAGGCGTACGAGCTGGGCATCGCCAACCGGGTGGTCCCGGCCGCCGACCTGCGCGCCGAGGCCGAGCGGACGGCGCGGGCGCTGGCCGAGGGGCCGACGGTGGCCTACGCGGCGCTGAAGGAGTCGATGGCGTACGGGCTGACGCACTCGCTCTCCGAGACGCTGGAGAAGGAGGACGAGCTGCAGTCGCGGGCCGGGGCCTCGCAGGACCACGGGATCGCGGTGCGGGCGTTCGTCGACAAGGAGAAGCCCGTGTACCTGGGGCGCTGAGCCCGGCGCGGGCGGGCGGCCGCGGTCGCCCGCCCGCGCCGCTCACGTCCGTCGGGCCACGCAGGCCGCCAGGTGGTCGTCGACCAGTCCGCACGCCTGCATCAGCGCGTACGCCGTCGTGGGGCCCACGAAGCGCAGGCCCCGCTTCTTCAGGGCCTTCGACAGGGCCGTCGACTCCGGTGTGAGGGCCGGGACGTCGGCGAGGGTCTTCGGCACCGGGCGGCCGTCCGGGTCGGGGGCGTGGGACCAGATCAGCTCGTCCAGTTCGCCGGGGGCCCACTCGGCCAGCACGCGCGCGTTGGCGAGGGTCGCGTCGACCTTGGCGCGGTTGCGGATGATGCCCGGGTCGGCGAGCAGCCGCTCGCGGTCCTCGTCGGTGAAGGCCGCCACCTCGGCGATCCGGAAGCCGGCGAAGGCGGCACGGAAGCCGGGGCGGCGGCGCAGGATGGTGATCCAGGACAGACCGGACTGGAAGGCCTCCAGGCTGAGCCTCTCGAACAGGGCGTCGTCGCCGTGGACCGGCCGGCCCCACTCCTCGTCGTGGTACGTCACGTAGTCCGCGGCGGACAGGGCCCAGGGACAGCGCGGCGCGCCGTCCGGGCCGGTGACGGCCTCGCCGGCGCTCACTGCCGCTCCTCCCGGTCCGGCTCCTGGGTGGAGACGTGGTGGGCGGCGGCCCGGGCGCCCGCCAGCGCGGACTCCAGGTCGGCGATGCGGGCGTCGCGCTCGGAGAGCTCGGCGCCGAGGCGGCCGAGGGCGTCGTCGACGTCCGCCATGCGGTAGCCGCGCAGGACGAGCGGGAAGCGGAGCCGCTCCACGTCCGCGCGGGCCACCGGGCGGTCCGGGGGCAGGGAGTCCCGCAGCCGCTCGGGGTCGGCCTCGGGCAACGGCCCGCCGTCGCCGCCGCTCACCACGGCGAGCGTCACCGCGGCGACCACGACGGCGAGCGCGACGACGAGGAAGAGGAACATGACCACCGCTGGGCCCCCATGGTCGGAACGAGCGCCGCGATCGCAGGGTCCGTCGGACGGATCGCGTCGGCTGGTTGGATCGTAGTCGGTTGTGTCGGGTCCGATCGTGCCATGCGAGTCTGGCGGTCGGGATCGCAGGCGGTCCCGGGACGCGGACGAACGCGGAAGAGCGGGACGTCGGAGCCGGAGCGGGACGTGAGGAACGGTAGGGACGAGGAGATGTCACAGGGGATGCTCAGGCTGGGCAGGCGTGAGTTCGCGGCGCACGAGCCGGTGGTCATGGCGATCGTGAACCGGACCCCGGACTCCTTCTACGATCAGGGCGCCACCTTCCGCGACGAGCCGGCGCTCGCGCGCGTGGAGCAGGCCGTGGCCGACGGCGCGGCGATCATCGACATCGGCGGGGTGAAGGCCGGGCCCGGCGACGAGGTGTCGGCCGAGGAGGAGGCGCGGCGGACCGTGGGGTTCGTCGCGGAGGTGCGGCGGCGCTTCCCGGACGTCGTGATCAGCGTGGACACCTGGCGGCACGAGGTCGGCGAGGCCGTGTGCGAGGCGGGGGCGGACCTGCTGAACGACGCGTGGGGCGGTGTCGACCCGAAGCTCGCCCAGGTCGCGGGGCGGTACGGGGTGGGGCTGGTGTGCACGCACGCCGGTGGCGCCGAGCCGCGGACGCGGCCGCACCGGGTGACGTACGACGACGTCATGGCGGACATCCTCGACGTGACGGTGGGGCTGGCCGAGCGGGCGGTGGCGCTGGGGGTGCCGCGGGAGTCGGTGCTGATCGATCCCGGGCACGACTTCGGCAAGAACACGCGGCACAGCCTGGAGGCGACGCGGCGGCTCGGGGAGATGGTGGAGACGGGGTGGCCGGTGCTGGTGTCCCTGTCCAACAAGGACTTCGTGGGCGAGACGCTGGACCGGCCGGTGAAGGAGCGGGTGCTGGGGACGCTGGCGACGACGGCGGTGTCGGCGTGGCTGGGGGCGCGGGTGTACCGGGTGCACGAGGTGGCGGAGACGCGGCAGGTGCTGGACATGGTGGCGACGATCGCCGGGCACCGGGCACCTGCCGTGGCCCGGCGGGGGCTGGCGTAGGGGCGTGAGCGGCGCGCGGGGCGGGCGTGGGGGTCCTCGCCCCCGCCGCCCTTTCCCGTTGTTCCCGTCCCCAGGGGCTCGGCGCTAGCGCCCCGCCTCCTTGGAGACCAGGGCGACCGCCTCGTCCACGTCGTCCGTGACGTGGAACAGGAGCAGGTCCTTCTCCGCGGCCTTGCCCTGGGCGACCAGGGTGCCCCGGAGCCAGTCGACCAGGCCGCCCCAGTACTCGGAGCCGAACAGGACGATGGGGAAGCGGGTGACCTTCTGGGTCTGCACCAGGGTGAGCGCCTCGAAGAGCTCGTCGAGGGTGCCGAGGCCGCCGGGCAGGACCACGAAGCCCTGGGCGTACTTCACGAACATCATCTTGCGGACGAAGAAGTAACGGAAGTTCAGCCCGATGTCGACGTACGGGTTGAGGCCCTGCTCGAAGGGCAGTTCGATGCCGAGGCCGACCGAGATGCCCTTCGCCTCCAGCGCGCCCTTGTTGGCCGCCTCCATCGCCCCCGGCCCGCCGCCGGTGATGACGGCGAAGCCCGCCTCCACCAGGCCGCGGCCCAGCCGGACGCCGGCGTCGTACTCCGGCGAGTCGGCCGGCGTGCGGGCCGAGCCGAAGACGCTGATGGCGGGCGGGAGTTCGGCGAGCGTGCCGAAGCCCTCGATGAACTCCGACTGGATCCGCAGGACGCGCCAGGGGTCGGTGTGGACCCAGTCCGTGGGGGCACGCTCGTCCAGCAGGCGCTGGTCCGTGGTGCTCCCCTGGACCTGGCCCCGCCGCCGGAGGACCGGGCCCAGACGCTGCTCCTCCGGCGGCTGCTTCTTGCCCTCGGGGTTGCCTGTGGGCATGTGCGCTCCCTCCGTTTGCTGGTGGTTCCACCTCAGCGTAGATCTACGCGGGTTACGTACGGGGGACCTCAGCATGTCCGGCACGCAGCGGTGTAAACCCGGAGCGGATCATGCCGTCAGCCAGGACCGCAGCCGCTCCTCCCCCGCGAGGATCTTCGCGGTCTCCACCCGTTCGTCCCGCTTGTGCGCCAAGTGGGGGTTTCCGGGGCCGTAGTTGACCGCGGGAACGCCGAGCGCGGAGAAGCGCGACACGTCCGTCCAGCCGTACTTGGGCTGCGGGGTGCCGCCGACCGCCTCGATGAAGGCCGCCGCGGCGGGGTGGGACAGGCCCGGCAGGGCCGCGCCGCTGTGGTCGTCGACCACGAACTCCGCCACCCCGCAGTCCGCGAAGACCTCGCGGACGTGGGCGAGGGCCTCCTCGGGGCTGCGGTCGGGGGCGTAGCGGAAGTTGACGGTGACCACGCACTCGTCGGGGATGACGTTGCCCGCGACCCCGCCCGTGATGCCGACCGCGTTCAGGCCCTCGCGGTACTCCAGGCCGTCGATCACCGGGTACCGCGGCTCGTACGCGGCCAGGCGCGCGAGGATCGGGGCGGCCGCGTGGACGGCGTTGGAGCCCATCCAGCTCCGCGCGGAGTGCGCGCGCTCCCCCGTCGTCCTCAGCAGCACCCGCAGCGTGCCCTGGCAGCCGCCCTCCACCTGGCCGTCCGACGGTTCGAGGAGGACCGCGAAGTCGCCCTCCAGCCACTCGGGGTGGGCCTCGGCCACGTGCTTCAGGCCGTTCAGCTCGGCGGCGACCTCCTCGTTGTCGTAGAAGACGAAGGTCAGGTCGCGGTTGGGGGCCGGGACCGTGGCCGCGATGCGCAGCTGCACGGCGACGCCCGCCTTCATGTCGCAGGTGCCGCAGCCCCACAGCACCCCGTCCTCGTCCAGCCGGGAGGGGACGTTGCCGGCGATCGGCACGGTGTCGATGTGACCGGCGAGGATCACGCGTTCGCCGCGGCCCAGGTCCGTGCGGGCCACGACGTTGTTGCCGTACCGGTCGACCGTCAGGTGCGGCAGGGCGCGCAGCGCGCTCTCGATCGCGTCCGCCAGCGGCTTCTCGGAGCCGCTCTCGGAGGGGAAGTCGACGAGCCGCGCGGTGAGCTCCGCGGCGTCCAGCGTGAGGTCAAGCGGGGTATCGGCCATGCCGTCGACCCTACCCGCCGGGCCGTGGGCGGTCCCCCCGCGCATCGTCCGCACCCGACGCCCCAGGAGCCCTACTCTCCAGTACCTTGTACGCGTGCCTGAGCCGTCCTCCCCCCGCAAACGCCGCGGCCGTCTCCTCCGTGCCGGGGCTGCCTCCGTCGTCCTGCTCGCGGTCGCCGGCTACCTCGCGGTCCAGTACGTCACCGGCGGCGCCGGCGCGCCGGGCTGCAAGGTCGTCTCGGGCGAGGACGGCCGGACCGCCTACGAGTTCACGCCCGAGCAGGCGGTGAACGCGGCGACGATCACCGCGGTGGGCACCGCGCGGAACCTGCCCGAACGGGCGGTGACGATCGCCCTGGCGACCGCCCTCCAGGAGTCCGCGCTGCGCAACATCGACTACGGCGACCGCGACTCGCTCGGTCTGTTCCAGCAGCGGCCCTCGCAGGGCTGGGGCAGCGCGAAGGAGATCATGGACCCGGCGTACTCGGCGGGCATGTTCTACGACCACCTGGTCGAGGTGCCCGGCTACACGCGACTGCCCCTGACGGTCGCCGCGCAGCGCGTGCAGCGCAGCGCCTTCCCCGACGCGTACGCCAAGCACGAGCCGGACGCCGCGCTGCTGGCGGCCGCCCTGACCGGGCGGTCCGCGGCGACGCTGACCTGCGACGGGCGCCCCGGCGCGCACCGGGCCGAGGGGCCGGACGCGGTCCGCGCGGCGCTCGTGCGGGACTTCGGGCGCGAGGTGCTCCAGCCGGCCGGCGCGGAGGCGGGCGCCGCGAAGGAGCCCGGTGCCGCACCGTCCCCGAGCGCCCGCGCCGGCTCCGACGGGCGGACCGTGACACTGCCCGTGGGCGACGGCAACGGCTCGGGCGGGAACCGGGACGCCGAGCGGCGCGGCTGGCAGCTGGCGCACTGGGCGGTGGCCAACGCCTCCGCCCTGCGCATCGAACGGGTCGCCTACGCCGGCCGGCAGTGGACCGCCGGGAACACCGACAGCACATGGTCCCCGACGGGCGCGGGCAGCGCCCACGGCGCGGAACGGGGCACGGGCCCGGTGCGGATCACGTCCGCGCGGTAGTACGAGGCGTCACTCGCGGGAGGGAGCCGCACCGGCGGAGGCCGACGGGGTGCGCGGGTTCTCGCGTCCCCACCCCCGAAGCCGCCGGAACCCGGGAGGACAAAGGGCTGCGAGGATGCGGCGGGCTTCCCGGCCGGAACCCTTTTGCCCGCTTTTCCGCGTAACCGATAATGCGACGCATTGCCAACTCTTTACGTCGCGCCGCCGCAACCTTCATGGCCTTCGAGCGGTAGTCACTGCGTCCGTGCCCGACGATCACCCACCGGGCACGGCCGGAACCCCATCGTCGACTTCCGTCGAAGGAGCATCATGTCCCTCCCCCTGACCCGCCGGATCGCCCGTGCCGCGCTGCTCGTCGCTGCGGGAGCGGCTGCCGGGGTCGGTGCGGCCGGCTCCGCCAGTGCGGCTCCCGAGCTGTCGGCCGCCCCGAACCTCGGCGGGCTGACCGCGCTGGACGGGGCGAACGTCGGCGAGGCCGTCGACGGCGCCGCGCAGGACGTCACCGAGGTCGCGGGCGACACCGGTGGCAAGGCCGTCAAGAAGACCGTGCCCGCCGCGGGCAGGACGGGCGGCTCGGTCGTCAAGAAGACCACGCCCGTGGCGCAGAAGGCCGCCGCCGACGCGACGGACTCCGCCGGGGGCGTCGTCGGTGGCACGACGGCGACGGCCACGAAGGGCGGGCTGCCGGCGGGCGACGCGCTGCCGGCGAAGGGGCTGTCGCTCCGCTGACGGTCGGCCGTACGGCGACGGGGCCCGGGATTCGTTCCCGGGCCCCGTCGCTCTGCCGTGCGGCTACAGGCGGCTCACCGCCGCCGCCACGCGGGCGTCCGTGGCGGTGAGGGCGACGCGGACGAAGTTCTCGCCGGCCGGGCCGTAGAAGTCGCCGGGGGCCACGAGGATGCCGCGTTCGGCCAGGTGGGCGACCGTGTCCCAGCAGGACTCGTCGCGGGTGGCCCACAGGTAGAGGCTGGCCTCGCTGTGCTCGATGCGGAAGCCGTGGCCGAGGAGCGCCTCGCGCAGGGCCGCGCGGCGGGCCGCGTACCGCTCGCGCTGGACGCGGACGTGCTCGTCGTCGCCGAGGGCCGCCACCACGGCCGCCTGCGTCGGCGCCGAGGTCATCATCCCGCCGTGCTTGCGGATCTCCAGGAGCGGGCCCAGGACGGCCGGGTCGCCCGCCAGGAAGGCCGCGCGGTAGCCCGCGAGGTTGGACCGCTTGGACAGGGAGTGGACGGCGACGAGGCCGTCGTAGGAGCCGCCGTTGACGTCCGGGTGCAGGACCGAGACCGGGTCGGCCTCCCAGCCCAGTTCGAGGTAGCACTCGTCGGAGACGACGAGGACGCCGTGCTCGCGGGCCCAGGCGACGATCCGGGTCAGGTCGGCCTGCGACAGGACCTTGCCGGTCGGGTTGGACGGGGAGTTGAGCCAGAGGAGCTTCAGACCCGCCGGGTCCAGCTCGGTCGGGTCGTCGTACGCCTCGTACTCCGCACGGGCCAGGCGCGCGCCGACCTCGTACGTCGGGTAGGCGAGGCGCGGGAAGGCCACGCGGTCGCCGGGGCCGAGGCCCAGCTGGGTGGGGAGCCAGGCGACGAGTTCCTTGGAGCCGACGATCGGCAGGACGTGGCGGTGGGTGACGTCACGGGCGCCGAGGCGGCGCTCGACCCAGCCGGTGATCGCGTCGCGCAGTGCCGGGGTGCCCCAGACGGTCGGGTAGCCCGGGGAGTCCGCCGCGTCGATCAGGGCCTTCTGGATCAGCTCGGGGACCGGGTCGACCGGGGTGCCGACGGAGAGGTCGACGATGCCGTCCGGGTGCGCGGCGGCCGTCTTCTTGTACGGCTCCAGCTTGTCCCAGGGGAAGGTGGGCAAGCGGTCGGAGACTGCGGACACGTTACTGGCTCACTTTCGTCGTGGGCGCCCGGTACGGCAAACGCCTCGGTCCCGTGCGGCGCCGGTCGGGGTGACCGGGCCGCACGGGACCGAGGCGGCGCGCGTGCGGGCCGCCGTTACTGGTTCTGCGGCGGCAGCGCGGCGACGAAGGGGTGGTCGCGCTCGATCAGACCCAGCTTGCTGGCGCCGCCGGGCGAGCCGAGCTCGTCGAAGAACTCGACGTTCGCCTTGTAGTAGTCCTTCCACTCCTCCGGAGTGTCGTCCTCGTAGAAGATCGCCTCGACCGGGCAGACCGGCTCACAGGCACCACAGTCGACGCATTCGTCCGGGTGGATGTACAAGGACCGCTGGCCCTCGTAGATGCAGTCGACCGGGCACTCCTCGATGCACGCCTTGTCCTTCACGTCGACACAAGGCTGCGCGATGACGTAGGTCACGCTGTCGTTCCTCCTCGATTGGGCGCTGGCGGGCCTCCTCAGGCTCCGCCGCCTGGCGCGCGGGAGCGCGGCGTCGTCGATGCCCGCCCCTAGTATCTCCGTTCTTGGGCATGATCCGAACAGGAGGGGTGGACCGACCCGTGAAAATCTCTGCCGCCGGCCGACTCGAGGTCCGCATTACGGCTGCTGACGTGGGCAAACGAGTCTCCGTGCGGCGCTTGAGCGATCCTGGTGTCGCGGGTGAGAAGTTCACCGACACGGTCGGTGTTCTCACATCATGGAACAACGGTGTGCTGCTGATCACACGGAAGAGCGGCGAGTCGGTCCGGATCGCGGAATCCGCACTGGTGGCGGGCAAGGTCGTGCCCGCCGCCCCGGCGCGTCGGCGCGGGCCCGCCGCGTCCTACGAGGAGCTGGCGCGGGTCGCCGCGCGGGCCTGGCGGCCCGTCGAGAGCGAGTGGCTCGGCGAGTGGGAGCTGCGGGCCGCCGCCGGGTTCACCCGGCGGGCCAACTCCGTACTGCCGCTCGGCGATCCGGGGCTGCCGCTCGACGACGCGCTGGCCGCCGTACGCCGCTGGTACGGCGCGCGGGGGCTGCCCGCGTACGTCCAGACCGCCACCGGGGCCGAGGGCACGCAGGAGCTGCTGTGCGCGGAGCTGGAGCGGCGGGGCTGGGTGCGGGAGGTGACGGCCGAGGTGTGGACCGGCCCCCTGGCGCCGGTCGCCGACCGGGCCGGGGGCGCCGGTGTGGTGCTGTCCCGGGAGGCCGACGAGGCGTGGCTCGCCCGGTACCGGCGCAAGGGCGTGAGCGAGGCGGCGCTGCGGGTGCTGGGCTCGGGGTCCTCCCGCGCGAGCGGAGCCGGACGCGGGGCGGGGCCGTCGGTGTGGTTCGCGGCGGTGCCCGGAGCGGAGGCGCCGGCCGCGATCGGGCGGTGTGCCGTGGACGGGCGGTGGGCCTCCTTCGCGGCCGTGGAGGTCGATCCCGGGCAGCGGCGACGGGGGCTCGCCACCGAGGTCATGGCCGCGCTGGCCCGGCGGGCGCTCGACGAGGGCGCCTCGGCGGCGTTGCTGCAGGTCGAGACGGACAACGCGGGGGCGCGGGCGCTGTACGCCGGGATGGGGTTCTCGGCGCACCATGCGTACCACCACTACCGCGCGCCGGAGGGCGGCGCCGGGGCGGGCCGGGGCTGAGCCCCGGCCCGCCTCACGCCGTCCGTCGTTCGCCGATCGCCGTGAGAGGGCACGAGCCTGATATGCGTCACCTCCCCCACCCGCCGTCCCCCGAGCGTTCCGCCGAGGTGCGGCGCCGGTTCGCCGAAGAGGCGCGGTCCGAGCGGCCCGATCTGTCGACGCTGTGCCTCCTGGTGGGCGCCGTGGCGGACGGGGCGCTGGACGAGGCGGGTCTGGACGCCGCGCAGATGGAGCTCGACCGGCTGGCCGGGCAGGTGCCGTTCCGGCCCGGGTCGCCCCGCGCCTGGGCGGTCGCGCTGCGGGACCTGCTCGGCGAGCGGTACGGGTTCCACGGGACCGCGGCGGACTACCGGCGCCTGGAGTCGTCGCTGCTGCACGAGGTGCTGCGGCGCCGGCGGGGGCTGCCGATCCTGCTGTCGGTGGTGTGGCTGGAGGTGGCCCGGCGGGCGGGGGCTCCGGTGTACGGGGTCGCGCTGCCCGGGCATTTCGTGGTCGGGTTCGGGCCGGAGGGGGACCGGGTGCTCGCCGATCCGTTCGACGGGGGGCGGGTGCTCAGCGGGAACGACGCGGAGGTGCTGGTGGCGGGGGCCACCGGGGCGGGGCTGCGTCCGTCGATGCTGGAGCCCGCGGCGCCGCTGGACGTGGTGACGCGGATCCTGAACAACGTCCGGGCGTGGGCGGCGGCCCGCCCGGAGCGGTCGGACGTGGGGCTGTGGGCGATCGAGCTGGCGTTGCTGCTGCCCTCGCACGCGGCGCGGTTGCGGTACGAGCGGGCGCGGCTGCTGGTGCTGCGGGGGGAGTTCGTGGCGGGGGCGGTGGAGCTGGAGGCGTACGCCGACGTGGTCGGGGCGGTGGACGAGGGGGCGGCGGAGAAGGCGCGGGGGGAGGCGCGGGCGGCGCGGGCGTTGCTGAACTGAGCGCCGGTGCGCGATGGCGGCCCGGCGTCGCGGGGGAACGGCCCGGCGTCACGGCGGGGAGGACGGCCCGGCGTCACGGGGTGTCTCCCCCGGAGGGGTACCCCAGCGCCCACCCGTGCCCGTCCCTGGGGATGCTTCCCAGGCCGTTCAGGCACCGGGGAAGGCACGATCGCCCGCAGGCTGGGGGGCGGATAGGCAGGTGGCCGGGGTTACAGCCAGCCTTTTTCCCGCGCTATGCGGACCGCCTCCGTCCTGTTGCGGGCGGCCAGTTTCTGGATGGCCGTGGAGAGGTAGTTGCGGACCGTGCCCTGGGAGAGGTGGAGGGCCTGGGCGAGCTCCGCGTTGGTGGAGCCGTCGGACGCGGCGCGCAGGACCTCCCGCTCGCGGTCGGTGAGGGGGTTGGCGCCCTCGGCGAGGGCGGCCGCCGCCAGGGTGGGATCGATGACCCGCTCCCCCGCCAGGACCTTCCGCACGGCCTCGGCCAGTTGGGCCGCCGGGGCGTCCTTGACCAGGAAGGCGTCGGCGCCGGACTCCATGGCGCTGCGCAGGTAGCCGGGCCGGCCGAAGGTGGTGAGGACGATCAGCTTCACCGCGGGGAGCTCGCGGTGCAGCAGGGCCGCCGCCTCGATGCCGGTCGCGCCCGGCATCTCGATGTCCATCAGCGCCACGTCCACGCCGTGCGCGCGGGCGGCGTCCAGTACCTCGTCGCCGCGCGCCACCTGGGCGACGACCTCGATGTCCTCCTCCAGGCCGAGCAGGGCGGCCAGTGCCTCGCGGACCATCGCCTGGTCCTCCGCCAGCAGGACCTTGATCGTGCGGCTCATGCCCCGGATCCTACGTCCGCGACCGCGCCGGCCGGCACGCGGGCGACCAGCCGGAATCCGCGCCGGGTCCGGCCGGTCTCCAGCTCGCCGCCCGCCTTCTCGAGGCGCTCCGCCAGTCCGGTCAGACCGTTTCCGGGGGCTCCGGGCCCGGGGCCCCCGGAGCCGTCGTCCTCCACCGACAGTTCGAGCACCCGCCCGTCCGGGGTCCGGCGTCCGAGCAGTTCCACCGTGCAGTGCCGGGCGCCGCTGTGCCGTACGACGTTGGTGACCGCCTCGCGCAGCGCCCAGGCGAGGGCCGCCTCGGACTCCTCGGGGACACCGGTGAGGTCGGGTTCGGCGGGCAGCTCGGGGACCACACCGGCGGCCGTCAACGCCACCTGGACACCGGCGAGTTCGGTGGCCAGACGGGCGCGCCGGTAGCCGGTGACGGCCTCGCGGACGTCGACGAGGGCCTGGCGGCTGACCTGTTCGATGTCGGCGACCTGCTGGGCGGCCTTCTCCGGGTGGCCGGGGAGCATGCGGCCGGCGAGTTCGCTCTTCAGCGTGATCAGGGACAGCGAGTGGCCGAGCAGGTCGTGCAGGTCGCGGGCGAGCCGCAGCCGCTCCTCGTTGGCGGCGAGGT
The DNA here is from genome assembly GCF_055564355.1 of Streptomyces sp. NPDC029152. Classification (NCBI taxonomy): domain Bacteria; kingdom Bacillati; phylum Actinomycetota; class Actinomycetes; order Kitasatosporales; family Streptomycetaceae; genus Streptomyces; species Streptomyces sp. NPDC029152. Next base: position 305,208 of record NZ_JBVHWR010000005.1, read on the forward strand.
GGGCGACGGTGGCCCGGGCCTCGCGCAGCGCGATCGTCGTCCGGATCAGCTCGCGCACGCCGGTCATGGCGAAGCCTCCCAGCAGCGCCGGGACGAGCAGCCCGCCGAGGAAGGAGCGGGCGTCCGGCACGACGAACGCCAGCGCCGTCATCAGCGCGGACGCGCCGGGAATCGTCCAGCGGGCCAGGCGCAGCGGCAGGGCGGCGCCGGAGGCGATGGAGACGTACACGAACAGGACCAGCCACTCCCGGCCCAGGGTGAGGGCGAGGAGCGTGGACTCGGCCGCGAGGGCGGTGAGGGAGGCCAGGACCACGTCGGTGCGGTCGCCGCGTCCGGTGCGGAAGATCAGCAGCATGTACCAGACGACGAAGCCGACGAGGCCGGTCCAGCCGAGGATCCGCGCGCCCGTGCCGTGGCCGCCGTTCAGCAGGTCGACGACGGGGGCGCTGAGGTAGACCAGCCAGATGCCGGCCCACAGCGACTTGACGGCCTTCTGCCTGAGTTTCTCCGGGCGTTGCCCGATGCCGACGCCGCTCACTCCTCCAGCGTGTCCTTCCGGTACAGCCACGCCGCGCCACCCGCGAGGAACACGAAGGAGACGGCGAGGACGGCGAGATCCTTCGCGTGCGGGGCGTGACTCCGTTCGATCGACCGCCCCGGGGCAGCGTACGCGTGCGTGGGCAGCCGTTCGGCGGTGTTCCGCAACCGGCCGGGGAAGGTGGCCGTGGGCATCCGCCGGCCGCCTTCGCCGCTCATGCGCGCGACAGGGTCTCCCGCGGGCACAGCGGTCCGCTGTCGCGCCGGGGTGCGACGACGGGGCCGCCGCCCGGCCGGGCGGCGGCCCCGTCCGCACGGGCGACCGGGCGTCAGGTCGGGTTGGTCTCGATGACTCCGACGCGCTCCGCCGGGGTGTCGCCGCGCAGGGCCTTGCGCAGCGCGGCGACGACGTCCTGCGGCATGACGTCGCGCTTCCCACTGGCGCCCTCGATCTGCACTCCGTCGAAGGTGCTGCCGTACGCCTTCTTGAGCTCCTCGAGGTCGTACTTCTCCACGAGCTTGCCGTCGACGGCCTTGAAGCTGAGGATCTTCGGCAGGGAGACGGGGCCGAACGGGATGCTGTGCGCCGCGTCGGCCTTGACCGTGACGAGGCCGGACATCGCCGGCTGGGCGAACTCCTTGAGCACCCGGTCGACCTCGGCGTCGGAGACCGTCGGCCGCCGTTCGGTCGTCGGCACGTTCACCGCGGTGAAGGTGCCGGTCTCCACCTGGGTGCGGTACGCCTTCTCCACCGCCTCGGTGGACTTGGCGACGTCGATGCTCCTGCCCGCCTTGCCGTACACCGGAACGGCCTTGCCGGACCTGAACTCGATCGTGCCCTCGGTCATCGAGCCGGCGCCGCCCGCGGCGTCCTGGAGCGCGGCGTGCAGCTTCTCCTCGTCGACGGGCATCACCGGCTCGACGACGCGGTGGTTGCCGAAGAGCGAGCCGATCACGGAGACCGGGTTGTAGTCGCTGGTCGCCGCCGCGCTGGCCGTGGCCTGGGTGTCGAACTGGAGCCCCGCCTGGTCCGGCTTCAGGGAGACGGTGTCGCCGCCCACCGTGAGCTTCAGGGGCTTGTTCATCCGGTCGCCGAGGGCGGCGTCCAGCTTCTCGACGGCGTCGTCGCGCGTGCCGCCGCCGATGTCGACACCGAGCACGGTGGTGCCCTTGGGCACGTCGGAGTGGTTCATCAGCAGACCGGCGCCGTAGGCACCGCCGGCGACGACGATCAGGCCGCCGACGAGCAGCGGGAGCTTCTTCCGGCCCTTCTTCCTGGCGGCCGGCTTGGCGGAGGCCGCCGGGGGCGTGGGGGCCGGCGCGGGCGTGTGCGGACGCGGTCCGTCGGGGGAAGCGCCGGGGAACGGGGTGTCGCGGTCGCCCGGTACGACGGGGACGCCGCTGGTGACGGTGTTGCCGGAGACGTTGTCCGGGGTGCCGAAGCGGGCGCCGCCCGGCGGTTCCGGGGCGGGCCGCTGCGGGGTGAGGATCGCGGTGTCGTCGCTCAGCCCGCCGCCGGGACCGGGACGTGCGGCGCCGGGGCCGTGCCCGGGGCCCTGGGGCCCGCCCGGTACGCCGGGGCCGCCGGGGCCGTGCGGACCGGTGGGCGCGGGGCCGCGCTGTCCGCCGGGCCGCGCCGGTGCGCCCGGCCCGGCGAGCGCGGGCGGCACCGGCGGGCCGTCCCCGGTGACGGGGCCGGTCGTCGGGCCCGTGGGTGCCTGGGGGCCGCCGGAAGCGGACTGCCCGTTCTGCCGGTTCCGGCCGCCCGGTCCGCCGAGGACGTTCTGCTCGCCGCGACCGCTCTGCGGGGAGAACGGCAGGGCGTCGCGGCCCGGTTCGGCGGTGTCGTCGCCGCCCGGACGCGTCCCGTTGCCGCCGAGCGGTCCCGCCGCCAGCGCCTCGGTCACGTCGAAGGAGCCGGTGCCGCCGCCGTGTCCGGGCGCCACGGGACCGCCGGTCGCGCCGGGCAGACCGGCGCCGTTGGTGGAGCCGGGCCGGGGGCCGCCGGGAGCGTTCACGGAGCCGGCCACGCCACCGGGCCGGCCACTCCCGCCGCCCGGTCGCGCACCGCCGGAGGCTCCGGCGCCCGGGGCCGCCGGGGCCGGGCCGGTGCCCGCGCCGGGGGTGCCGGCGGCGGAACCGCCGGGCAGACCGGCGCCGTTGGTGGAGCCACCGCCCTGACCGCCCTTGCCCTGCGTGGACCTGCGGGGCGCGAACCAGTCGCTGGTCGGCTTCTCCTCGGCCTGCCGGGCGGGGTCGGCGGGAGCCTCGACGGTGCCCGTGGGCGCGGTGGCGCCCGGCCCGGAGTGCTCGGCCGTCTCCGTGTCCGCGGTGTCGCCGTCGGCGTCCGCGACGGGCTTGCGCACGACGACCGGCGGAATGGGACGCGACCCGGGGATGTTGATCCGGATCCGGGTCGTCAGCGTCGTCTCGGTCTTGCGCTCCTCCGGCCGCGCGGCCGAACGGCCCGCGTCCGCGCCGGCTCCGGGAACCACGGGGGTCCCGTAGGGCGGGGTGCCCGACGGGTACGCGGCTCCACCGCGCCCGTGAGGCCCGGAGGACGGACTGTCAGTTTCACGACTCAAGGCAGGTTCTCCCGGTTGGCTCCGCCGCCCGGCACACCAGAAAGCGGGCGGCCCGGCGGCGCGCACCACCATACTGGCCACTTCTCACGCGTATCCCGTGACTGCCGGGGAAACCCCCACCGGACTCGCACGCCCGCGCCACGGCGAAGTGGTACGTCATTTCCCAAGTCGGGCGTCGCCGCCGTCCGGTTGCCGCACCGGCGCGAGGGTGGCGCACATCACAGCCACGGCGATGCCGCCGAGCAGGAAGAGATACGACCCGCTGCCCGCGGCGAAGACGAAGTCCCCCTCCGGGCGGCTGGTGGTGAGCAGCACGACGGCGACCGCCCAGCCGACGGCGGGCGCCACGGCCCCGCCGCGGCGGCCCACGGCACGTCCGGCGCCGAGGCACAGGCCCGCCTCGGCGGCCAGCGCGAGCAGCAGCCCGCCGGGGAACCAGGCGCCCTGCACGAGCGCCCCCGCCACTCCGGTCAGGGCGCCGAGGACGAGCAGCCCGAGGTAGAGGGCGGCCCGCCCGGGGGACGGCGGTCGCAGGGGCCGGGCCAGGGCGGAGGCCGGCGGCTCGGTACGCCCGCTCACGACGCTCCCCCGGTCCCGGCGAACAGGTCGCTCTCGCGCCGCGCGGGACGCTCGCCGCGCACCAACTCGTAGTACTCGGTGGTGAAGAGCGGCTGCGCGAGTTCGTTGGAGAGCGCGAAGTACGGTTCGGCCACCGTGATCTGCGTGGCGTGCGCCCGCATCGCCGCGGCCTTGGCGGCGGCGTACGGGGTGCCGTCGATCTCGGTGGTGATCCGCTCGTCGGCGACGACGCCCGGCACGTCACCGACGGCGGCCGCCTTCTCGAAGGGCAGGCCGGGCAGGTCGCGCTCGAGGCGGGCGAAGGAGTCCTCGGCGACGGTCCGGGGCACGCGGTTCCAGTAGACCTTGGGGACGTCCCAGCCCTGCTCGGCGGCGAGCTCGACGGCGCGCATGGCGACGCGGTGGGCCTGGATGTGGTCGGGGTGGCCGTAGCCGCCGTCGTCGTCGTAGGTGACGAGGACCTGGGGGCGGATCTCCAGGACCACCTCGGCGAGCAGCCCCGCGGCCCGGTCGACGTCGGCCTGCCAGAAGCAGCCGGGGTCGTCGTTGTCGGGCAGCCCCATCATCCCGGAGTCGCTGTACCGCCCGGCCCCGCCGAGCAGCCGGAAGTCCTCGACCCCGAGCGCGCGCATCGCCTCCTTCAGCTCCCCCAGCCGGTGCCCGCCGAGGGCGGCCCCGCTCAGGTGCCCCAGCTCGGGCGGGATGACCTCGCCCCGCTCGCCGAGCGTGCAGGTGACCAGCGTCACATGGGCGCCTTCGGCGGCGTACCGGGCCATGGTCGCGCCGTTGTTGATCGACTCGTCGTCCGGGTGAGCGTGCACCAGCAGCAGACGCCGGCCGGAGCGGGAGGGGGGCAGTTCCGTCATGGGACCAGCCTATGAGGCGCCCGGCCGGTCCGCGGGCCCGGCGCCGCGGGTCGCTCCCCTCGCGGGCGTCGAGGCGCACCGCGGCCGGGGCGGCGGGTTCCGGTGATTTGCCGATTCACGTCACCGGGCGTGGCCGACCGAACGTACCGTGATGAGTGACCATCCCGTCACGCAGAGCCACAGTCCGCGCCTGCGAGCGGAGCGGGACAGTACGCGGCAGCACTGCGGAGGGGCGCATGTCGGTGAACGGTGAGGCGGTGCGGGCCGGGGCCGAGACGGACCGGACGGACGAGCCGGGCTGGGAGGTGGACCCGGACGACGACTGGGCGCTCGCCGTGGTGGCCACGGTGGGACGCCAGTTGAGGCTCCGGCGGGAAGCGGCGGGGCTGCGGGTCGGCGAGTTCGCGGTGGCCGTGGGGTACGGCGAGGACCTCGTCTACAAGATCGAGGCCGGCAAGCGGATCCCCCGGCCCGAGTACCTGCTCGTGGCCGACGAGGTGCTGCGCGCCGGTGGTCTCGTCGCGGCGATGCAGGAGGACGTGAAGAAGGTCCGGTACCCGAAGAAGGTGCGGGATCTGGCGCAGTTGGAGGCGCGGGCGGTCGAGCTTCAGCTCTACGACCCCGTGAACATCCATGGCCTCCTGCAGACGCCGGAGTACGCGCGAGCCCTGTTCCGGATGCGTCGGCCCCGGTACGCCGACGAGGAGGTCGAAAGGGGTGTGGCCGCTCGCATGGCCCGTAAGACGGTCTTCGATCGGGACTCGGCGCCTGAACTCAGCTTCGTCCAGGACGAGTGGTCGCTCCGGCGACGCCTCGGGGGAACGGAGGTGGTGCGTCGGCAGCTCGAACACCTTCTGGTGGTCGGACAGTTGCCCAACGTCGAGATCCAGGTCATGCCGATGGACCGCGAAGAGCACGCCGGGGCGGACGGTGGGATCGAGGTGCTGAAGTTCGACGACGGAACGGCGGTGGGGCGTTCCCCGGCAGTCGCCAACGGACGGCCGGTTACCGATCCGAGGCACCTCCGTATCCTGGAACTTCGGTATGGCATCATCCGGGCGCAGGCCCTCACACCGCGTGAGTCGACTGCTTTCATCGACCGACTGCTGGGGGAGACATGATGCACACGACCTCGTCCGGGGACGCCTCCGACCTGGCGTGGTTCAAGAGCAGCTACAGCAGCGGTGCCGAGACCGACTCCTGCGTCGAGATCGCCACCGAACCCGGCACCGTTCACGTCCGTGACTCGAAGAACGTCGAGGGTCCCCGTCTGGCCTTCGCGCCCGCCGCCTGGGCCGGCTTCGTGCCGTACGCCGTCGAGGGCTGAACCGGGCGGACCGGGCGTGTGATCATAATGCGCGGGTGTCCAGACACCCCGTGCCGTTGCCCGCCGAGCACATACCGCCCGGCACCGCCGACTGGCGGACTCCCGACGCCCAGCGCTGGCTCGCCGCCGTACCCGCCCCGTGGGCGCACCCCCTGTGGGCGTTCCTGGCGTCGGTCGTCTCGCTGGTGTGGGAACTGGAGGCGGGTCCCGTCGCCCCCTGTACCTCCGCCGCGCCGTGCGGCACCGACTGGCCGGGCCTCGGGACGGCCGTCGTGCTGGTGGCGGCCCTGTACTGGGTGTGGCGGCAGCCGCGGCTCGCGGTCGCGGGGCTCGCGGTCGGGCTGGCGGGGCTCGTCGTGGAGGAGGGCTTCACGGCGTTCGGCCGGCCGTCCGCGCTCGCGTTCCTCGTGTCCGCCGTGTTCACCACCGCGGGGGTCGCCCACCGGCTGGCCGTCGCCGGACGGCAGCGGTCGCTGGCCCTGGAGGCGGCCGGGCCGGTCGCGCAGCCGCTGCCCGCCGCCGCGCGGACGTTCCACCGGGGCCGGCTCTCCTTCGTCCTGGCCGCGCTGCTGCTGGCCGTCGCCGGGTTCGGTTTCTGGCAGGCCCGGCAGGTCGCCGACGCCTACGAGGAGCGTGCCGCGGGCGCCACGGAACTGTCCGGCCGGGTCACGGCCCTGGACGGCGAGGACGCCGACGTCCTCACGGTGACGGCCGAGGGGCGTACCCACCGCTTCGAGACGGCCTTCCCCGAGGACTTCCCCGTGGGCAGCCGGGTCGACATCGTCGTGGACGGCGACTGGGCGGCGCTAGTCGCCGAGCCGTACGACGTCTTCGGCTGGGAACTGCTGGTGCTGGGCGGCTCCGCCACGGCACTGGCGTTCCTGGTGAACGGCGTGACCGGGCGGACGCGTTCGCGGCGTCTGCGGCGCGGGCCGCTGCCGGCGCTGCGCGTGCTGGTGCGCGAGGGCCGGGACGACGGCCGCACCTGGGTGTTCGCGGCCGACGACCCCGAGGGTCTTCGGCCGGTCCTGCACTTCCACTCGCTGTACGCCTTCGAGGACGACGAGGACGAGGACGACGAGGACGAGGACGACGGCCCCGACGCGGGCGACGACTCCGCGGCCGACGCCGAACTCGGCAGGGTCACGGAGATCCTCCGGGGCGGGGGCCCCACCCCGCCGCTGCGGGAGGCCGTCCTGTACGGCGTCCCCTATGCCGGCGCCGAGGTCGCCTTCGTCGCGCGCGACGACGCGGACGACGCCGAGGTGTCGGTGGAGTGCAGCGTCACCGCGGTGAGACCGGCCGTCCCGGGGTGGGGGAAGCGCGGGCCGCGGCGCCATGGGCAAAAGAGCCCGCGGCGGTCCGTCGACGAGGTCGCCGCCGGCCTGACGCCCACGGCGGGCCCCCGGGTGTGGCGGGCGCACGGCTTCTCGCGTGCCGTCGGCCTCGGTCTGCTGCTGGTGCAGGGCGGCGGCATCTGGGCCGCGCTCGACGGGGGCCCGTCGTGGAGCGGGCTGTGGCCGGCCCTGGCCCTGCCGTGGCTGGTGACGTCCGTGGCGACGGCGCTCACCTGGCGGATCACCGCCGACCGTGACGGGCTGTGGGTGACCGGTGCGTGGCGCGTGCGGCGGGTCCCGTGGGACGTGATCACGTCCGTGCGGCACTCCGAGGACGGCATCGGCGTCGGCCGGGCCAAGGACTCTCCCGTCCGGCTCTCCCCCACCGGCTGGGCGTGGCTGGAGCGCCGCCTGGGCCGCGAGCCGGGCGCGGAGCGTGTCGCCGAGGAGGTGCGGGCGCTGCTGCTCCGCCCGGAGTTGCGACCGTCGGCGGAGGCGCAGGCGGGGCAGCAGGGCATGCCGGTCGGGCCTCCGCTGGTGGCCCTGTCGGTGCTGTGGGGCGCGGCGGTGCTGCTTCTGCTCTGACGGCGGGCGGGGCGACGCCCGGAAAGGCCCCGGGCCGGCCCCCGGCCGCCGCCTCTCAGGAATCCTGGAGCCGTCGGAACGGCCGGTCCGCCTCCAGCTCGAACGCCAGCTCCAGCAGCGTCCGTTCGGCTCCCGGACGGCCCGAGAACATGACGCCGATCGGCAGCCCGTCCGCCGTCGCGCTCGCGGCCGGCACCGACATCGACGGGGTGCCGACGACGTTGTCGACCGGGGTGAACGCCACGTAGGCGAGGATCCGTTCGATCAGCGTGGCGTAGGGGACGGCCGGGCTGAGGTGGCCGATCGGCGGGGTGGTGTGGGCCAGGACCGGGGAGAGGATCACGTCGAGGCCCCGGAAGCCCGCCGCGTACGCCTCCCGCGTGCGCCTCAGCCTGCGCACGACGCCCGGTGTCCGCTTCCACTTCCGCACGTACGTCTCGCGCAGGCCCCGGCTCAGGCCGTCCATGCGGCTCCGGTCGAAGTCCGCGCCCAGCGTTCTGCCGCTGACGCCGAGCAGGAACGACAACATGCCCCAGTAGGTGAGGAAGTCGTCGGTGAACCGCGGGTCGAGGGGCAGCTCCACCGGTTCCACGGTGTGTCCGAGCCGCTCGAGGCGCTCGGCCGTCTCCGTGACGGCCGCCCGGGTGCCGGCGTCGGCCCGGACGCCGTTCGGGGAGTCCACCAGGAGGCCGATGCGCAGGCGGCGGTCCGAGGGGCCCTCGACGAGGCCCACGGGCGGCAGCTCCGGGTTCCGCCAGTGGCGCTCCGCGGCTGCCAGGAACGCCGCACTGTCGCGCACCGAGCGGCTCACGACGCCGTCGGCGACGAGGTCGACGGGGAGCCTGCGGCCCTGCGCGTTCGCCACCACCCGGCCGCGGCTCGGCTTCAGGCCGACGAGTCCGCACGCGGCGGCGGGGATGCGGATCGAGCCGCCGCCGTCGTTGGCGTGGGCGATCGGCACCGCCCCGGCGGCGACCAGGGCCGCGCTGCCGCCCGAGGACCCGCCCGCCGAGTGGTCCGTGTGCCACGGGTTGCGGACGGGCTCGGCCCCCTCGAACTCCGTGGAGGGACTGAACCCGAACTCGGGCAACCGGGTCTTGCCGAGCACCGTGACACCGGTGCTCAGGAACTGGCGGACGAACGGGGCGTGCCGCCGGGCCGCCCGGGGCGCGAAGGCGGCGCTGCCGTGGCCGGTGGGCAGGCCCCGGTAGTCGGTGTTGTCCTTGACGAAGGTCGGCACCCCGGCGAAGGCGCCGTCGGGCGCGGAGCCGAGGGCCGGGATGTCGAGACGGACCTGGACGGCGTTCAGCCGGGACTCGACGGCCCTGACCCGTGCCCCGGCGTCGCGGGCGGCCTCGGCGGCGCCGACCTCGCCCCGGCGGATCGCGCGGGCGAGGCCGACCGCGTCGTGGTCCCCGAGGGCGTCGTCCCGGAAGGCGTGCACCCTCGCCCGCGACCCGCCGCGTTCCTCGCTCTGTTCCTCGGAAGTCGTCACCGTCGGCTCCGCCCTGCGCGCGTGGATGATGGCCCCGCCATCATTGCCTACCGGCAGGTAACACGCGAGGGGCCGGTGGGCGCGCGTCGGAACGATCACCCGTTCCGGCCGTCGTCGGCGGCCGGCCCACGGACGGGACGTGGACTCCGGCCGGGCCCCGGGACGTGCCACGGGTCCCGGCCGGGAGACGGTGCTCAGAAGTTGATGCTTCCGATCATCCCCGCGATGTTCGTCGTCACCTCACTGATCGTGGGCGCGACGGTCGAGGAGGCCAGGTAGAAGCCGAGCAGCATGCAGACGATCGCATGACCGGCTTTCAGTCCTGACTTCTTGACCAGCAGGAAGACGATGATCGCCAGCAGCACCACCGCCGAAATCGAGAGTGCCACGGCGGCTCACCTCCAAAGAACCCAGGGACATGGGAAGGTCGGACGCGGTCGGACTATCGGAACGCTTCGGTACGCAGGAGCAGATAAATCCACGCAGCGGGCACCTGGTTGATACCCACTGTGCGCTAGTGATCATAACTATCCGTACGCGCGCATCGATCGGCGCACGGCCGCACAAGGGGGCGCATGGCCAATATGGTCAGGGCATGACGACCGAGCCCGACTCCTTCCCCAGACGGCACGCCCGCACCCAGCGGTTCACGCTCGGCGCGCCGCGTTCGTTCACCGTGGCGCCCGACGGTTCACGGGTCGCCTTCCTGCGCTCCGGCTCCGGTACGGACCGGGCCGGTTCCCTGTGGGTGCTCGACGTCGCGGAGGGCGGGGAGCGCGTCGCCGCGGACCCGCGCGCCCTCCTGGGCGGCGCCGAGGAGCACCTGTCGCCCGAGGAGAGGGCGCGGCGCGAGCGCAGCCGCGAGGGCGGCGCCGGCATCGTCGGCTACGCCACCGACGCGGCCGTGGAGCTGGCCTCCTTCGCCCTGTCGGGGCGGCTCTTCACGGCCGAGCTGCGCGCGGGGACGGCGCGTGAACTCCCCACCCGCGGCCCGGTGATCGACCCGCGCCCCTCCCCCGACGGACGGCACGTCGCCTACGTCGCCCGGGGCGCCCTGCGGGTGGTGGGCGCCGAGGGGGACGGGGACAGGGCGCTGGCCGAGCCGGACGCCGAGGGCGTCTCCCACGGGCTCGCCGAGTTCATCGCCGCCGAGGAGATGGGGCGGACACGGGGCTTCTGGTGGGGCCCGCGGTCCGACCGGCTGCTGGTCGCGCGGGTGGACGACACGCCGGTCAGGCGGTGGTGGATCTCCGACCCGGCCCACCCCGGACGTGACCCACAACACGTCCCGTACCCGGCGGCGGGCACCGCCAACGCGGACGTGCGGCTGTTCCTGACCGGGCTGGACGGGGGGCGCACGGAGGTCCTCTGGGACCGGGTGCGGTACCCGTATCTGGCGCGAGTGCACTGGTCAGGGGCGGGCGCGCCGCTGCTCCTCGTACAGGCGCGCGACCAGCGCAGCCAGCTGTACCTGGCCGTGGACACCGAGTCCGGGGCGACCCGGATGGTGCACGCGGACGAAGATCCAGTTTGGCTGGAACTCTTCCCCGGCGTGCCCTGCTGGAGCCCGGCCGGACAGCTCGTGCGGATCGCCGACGAGGGCGGGGCACGGGTGCTCGCGGTCGGTGAACGGCCGCTGACCGGATCGCAGTTGCACCTGCGGGCGGTGCTGGACGTCTCCGACGACGACGTGCTGGTCTCCGCGTCGGCGGGCGAGGACGCGGCCGGCCCGGAGACCGGCGAGGTCCACGTGTACCGGGTGAACGAGCTCGGCGTGGAGCGCGTCTCGCAGGAGCCCGGCGTGCACTCGGCGGTGCGCGCCGGGGGCGTGACCGTTCTCGTCTCCGCGACGCTCGACCGGCCGGGGGCCCGGGCCCGGGTGCTGCGGGACGGGGAGACCGCGGCCACCGTCGCCTCGTACGCCGAACACCCCGGTTTGTCCCCGCGCGTGACGCTCACCCAGGGGGGCGCACGCCGTGTCCCGTGCGCCGTGCTTATGCCGACGGACTACCACGGTGACACCCTCCTCCCCGTCCTCCTGGACCCGTACGGTGGCCCGCACGGTCAGCGCGTGGTGGCCGCGCACAACGCCCACCTCACCTCCCAGTGGTTCGCCGACCAGGGGTTCGCGGTGGTCGTCGCCGACGGACGGGGCACGCCGGGGCGCTCGCCCGCCTGGGAGAAGGCCATCAAGGACGACGTGGCCGCCGTCGTCCTCCAGGACCAGGTCGACGCGCTCCAGGCCCTCGCCGCCGACTTCCCGCTCGACCTGGGCCGGGTGGCCGTCCGCGGCTGGTCCTTCGGCGGCTATCTGGCGGCGCTGGCGGCACTGCGCCGGCCGGACGTCTTCCACGCGGCGATCGTGGGCGCCCCGGTGACGGACCTGCGGCTGTACGACACCCACTACCAGGAGCGTTACGTCGGCCACCCGGACGAGCAGCCGGAGGTCTACCGCCGCAACTCGGTGATCGACGACGCGGGCCTGGTCGACGCCGCCGAGCCGCACCGGCCCATGATGATCGTCCACGGGCTGGCGGACGACAACGTGGTGGTGGCGCACTCCCTGCGCCTGTCCTCGGCCCTGCTGGCGGCCGGACGCCCGCACGAGGTGCTCCCGCTGTCCGGCGTCACCCACATGACCCCGCAGGAGGAGGTCGCCGAGAACCTGCTGCTGCTCCAGGTGGACTTCCTGAAGCGGTCGCTGGCCTGACCCGCCCGAAGGCGCCGACCGCCGTAACACAGGGGCAACTTCGCCGAAGCGGTGCCGATATGCGGACGCGTCACGCTGATCGGCGTACGGCCGTGCGGGTGCCGTGAGCGGGCCGGGGAGCACCATGTCACCCCGGCCCGCTGCCGTCGGCCTCGCCCACCGTCCCCCTCCCCGCCCCGGGCGGGACCACCCGTTTCTCCTCCGCGAAGTGACACGCCGAGTCGTGCGCGGCGGGGCCCGGGACGTCCCGGAACCCGGCGGGCACCGCCAGCGCCGGCACCTCCAGGGCGCACCGCTCCCGCGCCTTCCAGCAGCGGGTGCGGAAGCGGCAGCCCGAGGGGATGTTCGTCGGGGAGGGCACGTCGCCGGCCAGGATGATGCGCTCGCGGTGCTCCCGGGCCTCCGGGTCGGGCACCGGCACGGCGGACAGCAGTGCCTGGGTGTAGGGGTGCGTGGGGTGGTCGTAGATCTCGGCGTCGCGGCCGGTCTCCACGATGCGGCCGAGGTACATCACGCCGACCCGGTCCGAGATGTGCCGCACGATCGACAGGTCGTGGGCGATGAAGACGTACGAGAGCTCGAACTCGTCCTGGAGCCGGCCCATCAGGTTGACGACCTGCGCCTGGACCGACACGTCGAGGGCGGAGACCGGTTCGTCCGCGACGATGATCTCCGGGCGCAGGGCGAGCCCGCGCGCGATGCCGATGCGCTGGCGCTGTCCCCCGGAGAACTGGTGCGGATAGCGGTTGACGTACTCCGGGTCGAGGCCGACCACGTCCAGCAGGTGCTGGACCCGCCGGCGCCGGTCCCCCTTCGGGGCCGCCTCCGGGTGGATGTCGTAGGCCTCCCCGATGATGTCGCCCACCGTCATCCGGGGGTTGAGGGAGGTGTACGGGTCCTGGAAGACCATCTGGATGTTGCGGCGCACGGCCTTGAGGGCCCTGCCCGACAGGCGGGTGATGTCCTCGCCCTTGTAGCGGATCTCCCCCGCCGTCGGCCTCTCCAGGTTGACCAGCATCCTGGCGACCGTGGACTTGCCGCAGCCGGACTCGCCGACGATGCCCAGGGTCTCGCCGCGCCCGAGGTCGAAGTCCACGCCGTCGACCGCCCTGACCGCGCCGACGTGTTTCCTGAAGAGGATGCCGGAGGTGAGCGGGTAGTGCTTGACGAGGCCGCGGACCTCGAGGATCGGTTCGGTGGCCTCAGCCATGCAGGCACTCCCTCCAGAAGTGGCAGGCGCTCCCGCGTTCCGCGCCGGCCCACTGCGGCTCCGTCACGTCGTACAGCGGCGGTACGTCGGTGCGGCAGACGTCCTGGACCATCGGGCAGCGGGGGTGGAAGGCGCAGCCCGGCGGGATGCGGGTGAGGTTGGGCGGCAGGCCCCTGATGGCGTAGAGCTCCCGGCCCTTGTGGTCCAGGCGCGGGATCGACTCCAGCAGGCCGCGGGTGTACGGGTGCGCCGGGGCCTTGTAGATGTCGTGGACGGGGGCCGTCTCCACGATCCGGCCCGCGTACATCACGGCGATCCTGTCGGCGACGTCGGCGACCACGCCCAGGTCGTGGGTGATGAGGATCAGGCCCATGCGGTACTCGCGCCGGAGTTCCGCGAGCAGCTCCATGACCTGGGCCTGGACGGTGACGTCGAGGGCGGTGGTCGGCTCGTCGGCGATGATCAGCTTGGGTTCGAGGGCCATCGCCATCGCGATCATGATGCGCTGGCGCATGCCGCCGGAGAACTGGTGCGGGTACTGCCTCACCCGCTCCCCGGCGGCGGGGATGCGCACCCGGTCCATCAGCTCGACGGCCTTGGCGCGGGCGTCCTTGCGGGACATGCCCCGGTGCACGGTGAACATCTCGCCGAGCTGGTCGCCGACGGTGAGGACGGGGTTCAGCGACGACAGCGCGTCCTGGAAGATCATCGCCATCTCGGCGCCGCGGACCTTCCGGCGTTCCTCCTCCTTCAGCCCCAGCAGGTCCCGGCCCTCGAAGAGGACCTCGCCCCCGGTGATCCGGCCGGGCGGGGTGTCGAGGATGCCCATGACCGCCTGGGCGGTGACGGACTTGCCGGAGCCGGACTCGCCGAGGACGGCCAGGGTCTCGCCGGCGTCCACGCCGTAGCTGACGCCGTTGACGGCCTTGGCGACACCGTCCCGGGTGCGGAACTCCACGTGCAGGTCGCGCACTTCGAGCAGCATGGCGGCGGCTCACCTCAGCTTCGGGTCGAGGGCGTCGCGCACCGCGTCGCCGAGCATGATGAACGCGAGGACGGTGACGGCCAGGGCGCCGGAGGGCCACAGCAGCGCGTGCGGGGCGTTGCGGACGTAGGGGGCGGCGGCGGAGATGTCGATGCCCCAGGAGACGCTGGGCGGCTTCAGGCCGACGCCGAGGAAGGACAGGGTCGCCTCCAGGGAGATGTAGGTGCCGAGCGCGATGGTCGCCACGACGATGACGGGGGCGACGGCGTTGGGCGCGATGTGGCGCAGCAGGAGGCGGGAGTGGGAGGCGCCGAGGGCGCGGGCGGCCTGGACGTAGTCGTTCTGCTTGGCGGTGATGACGGAGCCGCGGGCGATGCGGGAGATCTGTGGCCAGCCGAGCAGCACGATGAAGCCGATGACCGGCCAGACGGTGTTGCTGGTGATGACGGAGAGGAGCACCAGGCCGCCGAGGACGACGGGGATCGCGAAGAAGACGTCGGTGATCCGGGACAGGACCGCGTCCCCCGCGCCGCCGAAGTACCCGGCGAGCCCGCCGAGCACGCTGCCGAGGACGGCGACCCCGAGCGTGGCGAGGACGCCGACCTCCACCGACGTCCGGGCGCCGTGGACGGTGCGGGTGTAGACGTCGCAGCCCTGGCCGTTGAAGCCGAAGGGGTGGCCGGGCTGGGAGCCCTCCTGGGCCTTGGCCAGATCGCACGCGAGGGGGTTGCCGGGGGCGATCAGGGACGGCCGGACGGAGATGACGATCAGGAAGAGGATCACGAGGCCCGAGATGATGAAGACGGGGTTGCGGCGCAGGTCGTGCCAGGCGTCGGACCAGAGGCTGCGGGGCCGTGCGCCGGAGGCGGGCGAGGGGCCCGGCCCCCGGGGGCCGGCGCCGTCGGGGCGCTGCGGGGGCTTCTCCGGCGTGACGGCCTCGCCGGCGCCGAGGTCCGTCGTCCCGCCCGTGCCGGCCCCGGCGACGGCGCGTTCGGGCTCGTAGGGCTTCTGCTCAGACATAGCGGATCCTCGGGTCGAGTACGGCGTACAGGAGGTCGACGACGAGGTTGGCGACCAGGAAGACGAGGACCAGGACGGTGACGAAGCCGACGACGGTCTGCGTGTTCTGGCGCAGGATGCCCTGGTAGAGCTGGTAGCCGACGCCGTGGATGTTGAAGATCCGCTCGGTGACGATGGCGCCGCCCATCAGGGCGCCGATGTCGGTGCCGATGAAGGTGACCACCGGGATGAGGGAGTTGCGCAGCAGGTGCCGGGTGATGACCCGGTGGCGGGGCAGGCCCTTGGCGACGGCCGTGCGGACGTAGTCGGAGCGCCGGTTCTCCGCGATGGAGGTGCGGGTCAGCCGGGTGACGTACGCCAGGGACACCGAGGCGAGGACCAGGCCGGGGACGATCAGCTCGTCGAGGGGGGCCGCCGTGGAGACGGCCGGGTCGATCCAGCCCCATCTGACGCCGAGCAGGAGCTGGAGCAGCAGGCCGGTGACGAAGGTGGGGACCGAGATGACGACCAGGGTGAACAGCAGGACCCCGGTGTCGACGGGTCGTCCGCGGCGCAGGCCGGTGACGACGCCGAGCGCGATGCCGACGACGATCTCGAAGACGATCGCCACGACGGTCAGCCGGACGGTGACCGGGAACGCCGTTCCCATCAGCTCGGTGACCGGCTGGCCGTTGAAGGCGGTGCCGAAGTCTCCGGTGAAGACGTTGCCCATGTAGGTGAGGTATTGCTGCCACACGGGCTTGTCCAGGCCGAACTCCCTCCTCAGCCGGGCCGCGGTCGCCGGGTCGCACTCCCGGTCGCCGCACAGGCCCGCGACGGGGTCGCCCATCACGTTGACCATCAGGAAGATCAGCAGCGTGGCCCCGATGAAGACCGGGATCATCTGGAGCAGCCGCCGGACGACGTACCGTCCCATGGCGCCTCCTCAGCTGACCTTGATCTCGTTGTAGACGGGGACGCTGAAGGGGTTGAGCTCGACGTCGGACAGCCGCTGCGAGTAGCCGGCGCTGCCGCTCTGGTACCAGAGCGGGATGGCGGCCATGCTGTCCCGCACGACCTCCTCGGCCTGCTGGAAGGTCCGGACGGCCTGGGCGGTACCGGTCTGGCCGTTGGCCTCGTCGATGAGGGCGTCGAACTTCTCGTCGGACCACTTGCCGTCGTTGGAGGAGGCGTTGGTGTAGTAGAGCGGCTGGAGGAAGTTCTGGATGAGCGGGTAGTCCATCTGCCAGCCGGCGCGGAAGGGGCCGCTCATCTTCTTGCCGGTGATCTGGTTGCGGAAGTCGGCGAAGGTGCCGACCGGGTTGCCGACGCAGGCGCGGTCGTTGCCCAGGGCGTTGTTGATGGAGTTGCAGACGGCGTCGACCCACTGTCCGTGGGAACCGGTGTCGGCGTTGTAGGTGATCTTGACCTGGCCGCCGGGCAGACCGCCGCCCTCCTCGATCAGCTTCTTGGCCCGCTCGGGGTCGTACGCGCAGGCGTCCCCGCACAGGCCGGCCTTGTAGCCGCCGTCCGCGCCGAGGACGGGCGAGGTCCAGTCGGTGGCCGGGGTGCGGGTCTTCCGGAAGATGGTGTCGGTGATCTGCTTGCGGTCGATCGCCATGGACAGGCCGGTGCGGACCTTCTCGGAGCCGGGCTTGTTCCAGTTCTCGTCGTAGTAGGGGAAGGCGAGGGTCTGGATGATGCCGGCGGGGCTGCTGATGTACCGGTCGCCGAGGTCCTTCCGGACGTTCTTGAGCTGGGCGGCGGGAACGTCGTCGACGAGGTCGAGGTTGCCGGCCATCAGGTCGGTGTAGGCGGTGTTGTTGTCGGTGTAGACCTTCAGGTCGACGCCGCCGTTCCGGGCCTTGTCGGGGCCGGGGTACCCGTCCCACGCGCGCAGGGACATCTGCGAGCCGCGGGTGTAGTTGTCGACCCGGTACGGTCCGTTGCCGACCGGCTTCTCCAGCCAGGCGTCGTGGTCGTCGAAGAACGCCCTGGGCAGCGGGGCGAAGGCCGGGTAGCCGAGGGTGTCGGGGAAGGACGAGAACTTCTGGCCGAGCCTGACCGTGAAGGTGCGGGGGCCGGTGACCTTCAGCCCGGAGAGCGTGTCGGCGCTCTGCTCGCCGCCGTCCTCGGGGTGCACCTCGTCGTAGCCGTCGATGTACGCGAAGAAGTACGCGTTGCGCTGGTTGTTCCTCAGGCTCGCGCCGTAGTTCCAGGCGTCCACGAAGGACCGGGCGGTCACTTTCTCGCCGTTGCTGAAGGTCCAGCCGTCCTTGACGGTGACGGTGAAGTTCTGCGAGTCGGAGGTGTCGATCCTCTCGGCGAGCATGTCCTTCGCCTCGCCGGTCCTCGGGTCGTACTTCTTCAGCCCCCGGAAGATCATGTCGAGGACCTTGCCGCCCTGCACCTCGTTGGTGTTGGCCGGCTCCAGCGGGTTCTGCGGGTCGCCCCAGGAGGAACTGAGCACGGCACCGCCGTCCGAGCCGCTGCCGCCGCCGCAGGCCGACACCGCGAGGACCGCCGCCGCCGCGCATGCGGCCCGTGTGGCGTGCGTGGCTCCGCGCATGGAGTGCCTCCCAGTGCCTGACTCGTCCGCCGGTCCGTTCTCGGCCAGCATCCGGGGGCGGGTCCCGCAGCGCACATTCGTCCGGTCCGTACGGGTTCGGGGGGTCCTCCGGACGGACGTACGGCGCAGGGGCGCCGGGCCCGCGCTCGCTCGCGCCCGGCGGCACGCGAAGGACCGGGGGCGGGAGGTGTCCTCCCGCCCCCGGTCCATGGGCCGTCAGGCGACCGGCCGGGGCCGGAACCGCCGGGTCAGCTCTTCGAGACGCCCGCCTCGCCGGCGGGGCCGTCCTCCAGGGCCGCGAGAGCCGGGTCGAGGACGATGTCCTCGGCGCGGGCCTCGACGGTCGGCTCCTCCGGGAAGTGACAGGCCGTCAGGTGACCGGCCTTGCTGCCCTCGATGCGGACGAGCGGCGGCTCCTCGGTCGCGCACTTGTCCTGGGCCTTCCAGCACCGCGTGCGGAAGCGGCAGCCGGACGGCGGGGCGATCGGCGAGGGCACGTCGCCCTGGAGGCGGATGCGCTCCTTCTTCTCCGCGTCGATGTCCGCGTCCGGCACGGCCGACAGCAGCGCGTGCGTGTACGGGTGGCGGGGCCGCTCGTAGAGGGAGTCGCGGTCCGCGATCTCCACGATCTTGCCCAGGTACATCACCGCGACGCGCTGCGAGAAGTGCCGCACGATCGACAGGTCGTGGGCGATGAAGACGAAGGCGATCCCCATCTCCCGCTGCACCTCCTGCAGCAGGTTCACCACCTGGGCCTGGATCGACACGTCGAGGGCCGAGACCGGCTCGTCGGCGATGATCAGCTTCGGCTCGAGCGCGATGGCGCGCGCGACACCGATGCGCTGGCGCTGACCGCCGGAGAACTCGTGCGGGAAGCGGTTGTAGTGCTCCGGGTTGAGACCGACGATCTCCAGGAGCTCCCGGACCCGCTTCTCACGGCCGCCGGGCGGGTTGATCCCGTTGATCTCCATCGGGCCCGAGATGATCGTGCCCACGGTCTGCCGCGGGTTCAGCGACGCGTACGGGTCCTGGAAGATCATCTGGATCTCGGACCTGATCGGCGCCAGCTGCGACCGGTTCGCGTGGCTGATGTCCTGCCCGTTGTACTCGATGGTGCCCTCGGTGGGCTCGTACAGACGGGTGATCAGCCGGCCGGTCGTCGACTTGCCGCAGCCGGACTCGCCGACGAGGCCGAGGCTCTCCCCCGCGAAGACCTCGAAGTCGACGCCGTCGACGGCCTTGACCGCGCCGACGGTGCGCCGGATCGGGAAGCCGCCCTTGATCGGGAAGTGCTTCTTCAGGCCCTTGACCCGCATGAGGGGTGCGCCGTCGCCGTCCCGCTGCTGCGGGATCGAGTCGGCGACCGCCGTGTTCGTCTTGCTGTTGTCGCTCATGGTGATGCCCCAGTCGCCGGTTTCCGCTCAGCCCAGCCGGGGCTGAATCGTCTCGATGAACACCTGCTGCCGCTGTTCCCCCGTCAGGTGACAGGCGGCCGCGCGGCCCGGGGCGAGCACCGGGCGCTCACCCGAGCAACGGCCGCCGGGGACCTTGTCGGTGAATGCGCACCGCGGGTGGAACGCGCAGCCCGAGGGCGGGTTGAGCAGCGAGGGCGGCGATCCGGGGATCGGCATCAGCGGCTCGTCGACGTCGGAGGAGAGCCTCGGCATCGATCCCAGCAGGCCCCAGGTGTACGGGTGCTGCGGCGTCTTGAGCACCTCACGCGTGGTGCCGCGCTCGACCGCACGGCCCGCGTACATCACCATGATGTCGTCGGCCATGTTGGCGACCACGCCCAGGTCGTGGGTGATCATGATGATCGCGGAGCCGAACTCCTGCTGCAGGTCCTTGAGCAGGTCGAGGATCTGCGCCTGCACCGTCACGTCGAGGGCCGTGGTCGGCTCGTCGGCGATCAGCAGGTCGGGGTCGCAGGCGAGCGCCATGGCGATCATGGCGCGCTGCCGCATGCCGCCGGAGAACTGGTGCGGGTAGTCGTCGACCCGCTGCTGCGGGTGCGGGATGCCCACCTTCTCCAGCAGGTCGATGGCGCGCACCCGGGCGTCCTTCTTGGAGGCACCGGTGTGCTTCATGAAGGGCTCGCCGATCTGACGGCCGATCGTGTAGTACGGCGACAGGGCGGTCAGCGCGTCCTGGAAGATCATCGCCATCTTCATGCCGCGCAGCTTTTCCATCTGCTTCTCACTGGCGGTGGTCAGCTCCTGACCGTCCAGTGTGATCGACCCGTCGATGGCGGTGTTCTTGCGGTTGTGCAGGCCGAGGACGGCCAGGTTGGTCACCGACTTGCCGGAGCCGGACTCGCCCA
Source organism: Streptomyces sp. NPDC029152 (assembly GCF_055564355.1). Lineage (NCBI taxonomy): Bacteria > Bacillati > Actinomycetota > Actinomycetes > Kitasatosporales > Streptomycetaceae > Streptomyces > Streptomyces sp. NPDC029152. The sequence goes on from NZ_JBVHWR010000005.1 coordinate 325,312, forward strand.
CGATGCCGAGCGTCCGGCCGCGCTCCAGGTCGAAGGAGAGCCCGTCCACCGCCTTGACGATGCCGCCCTCGGTGGAGAAGTGGACCTTGAGGTCGCGCACCGAGAGGAAGGCGTCCCCCGCGGCGGCGGCCGGTGCCTCTTCGGGCTTGGTCTGAGTGGTCACGGTGGTTCTCCTAGGACAGGCGCACGCGCGGGTCGATGACGGCGTACAGGGCGTCCACGATCAGGTTGAAGACGATGATGAGCGCGGCGCTGACCAGCATCACGCCCATCAGCATCGGCAGGTCCTTGTTGGTGACGGAGTCGAGCGCGAGCCGGCCGAGTCCGGCCAGGCCGAACGTCAGCTCGGTCACCATGCCGCCGGACAGCAGCCCGGACAGGTCGATGCCGAGGATGGTGACGATGGGGATGAGGGAGCCGCGCCAGGCGTACCGGAAGAAGACGTAGTTGCCCGACATGCCCTTGGCGCGGGCCGCCTTCACGTGTTCTTCCTGGAGCTGCTCGATCATCGACGAACGGCTCATGCGGGTGTAGTTGGCGGTGAAGATCGTCGCCATGACGATCCAGGGGATCAGCAGACCCATGAACCAGCCGCCGAGGTCCTCGGAGAACGGCACGTACTTCGGCTTGTCCAGCCAGCCCGTGTTGTAGACCAGGAGCAGCAGGACCAGCGGACCGAGGAAGTAGATCTGCATGGAGCTGATGACCAGAGAGCCGGAGCTGAACGTCTTGTCCAGCCAGGTGCCGCGGTTCTTCGCGGCCAGCATGCCGGCGCCGAGACCGACGATGAGGAAGACCACGAGGCTGCCGACGGTCAGCGAGAGCGTCAGCGGGAAGCGGTCGACGATCGTGTCCCAGACGTTCTGGTTGTTCGCGAAGGAGACGCCGAAGCAGGGCGCGGCGCAGTGACCGACGGCGAAGTCACGGCCGGCGAAGATGCCGACGATGAAGTTCCAGTACTGGACGGGGACCGGCGAGTCGAGGCCGAGGTTCTTGTGGATGATCGCCAGCGCGTCCGGCGTGCAGTTCTTGCCACAGGCCAGCATGGCCGGGTCCTGCGGGATCGCGAAGAACATGAAGAACGTGAACGCACTGATCAACAGCAGAATCAGCGCCGCGCCGAACGTCCGGCGAATGAGGAATTGAAGCATGGCAGGCAGCTGCTCTCAGGACGGCGGCAATCGGTTGGGGAGGTCTGGAAGGGGGTCCGGGCCCCGGTGGTGGGCGCTCCGCCGCGCGCCCACCACCGGTTTCCCGACAGGGCGGATTACTTCTTGAGGAAGATCCGGGTGACGTCCACGTAGCTCGAGTCGGAGCTGTAGCGGATGCCGCCGATGTTCGAACCGAAGATCTGGAAGACCTTGGTGTAGTAGATCGGCGCGGCCGGGTTGACCTTCTCGGTGATGTACGTGCCCAGCTCACCCCACGCCTTGGTGGCCTCGGCGGTGTCGGTGATCTTCTGGATCCGCTTGATCTCCGAGTTCACGTGCTCGTCGTTGATGTGCGAGTAGTTCGACGCGCCGTCCTGGATCTGCGTGCCGTCGTACACCGGCGGGAAGACCGTGGACGCGGACGGCCAGTCCTGGCCCCAGCCGGTCATGTACAGGTCCAGGCCGTTGTTGACCTTGCCGACCTGCTCGTACCAGGTCGCGGCGTCGATCTCCTTCTTCTGGATGTCGAGGCCGATCTTGCCCAGCGCGTCGGCGATCAGGACGGCCTGCTGCTGACGGGTCGGCGTGTTGGCGTAGGCGTACACGAGCTTCTTGCCCTCGAAGCCGCCTTCCTTGATCAGCTTCTTGGCGGCCTCGATGTCGCCGTTGGGCTTCTTGGCGCGGTTGAACGGGTCGTACTTCTCGTCGTAGCCCGGAGTGGTGGGCGACATCAGGGAGTTGGCGACCTCACCGCCGTAGGCACCGCCGTCGGCCTTGAAGACCGAGGTGGCCGGCATCGCCAGGGCGATGGCGTCACGGAGCTTCTTGTCCTTGACGCGGTCCATGTTGAAGTTGAGCTGCCACACGTAGGGCGCGTAGCCCTGGATCGTGCGGTTGGTCATGGCGTCCTTGTTGCTGACGACCTTCTGCAGCTGCGTGGTGGCGACCTGGCCCGTGAACATCATCGCGTTCTTGGCCGCGCCCTGGTCGGCGAGCAGGGTCTTGGTCTGGTCCTCGTCATCGTGGTTCATCTCGATGTCGAAGCCGTCCACGTACTGGTGGCGCACCGAGTCGGACTTCGGGTCCCACTGGGTGTTCTTGACCAGCTTCATCGACTTGCCCGGCTTGAAGTCCGCGATCTTGTACGGACCGGTGGCGACCGGGTCGGAGTCGTACTTCTCCTTGGTGTCCGTCTCCACGGGGACGACGCTGTAACCGGGCATGGTCAGCATCTGCGGGAGGTCGGGCTGCGCCTCCTTGAAGTGGAAGACGATCGTCTTGTCGTCCGGCGTCTCCAGGACGTTGTCGGGCAGGTGCTTGCCCTTGTCCGGACCCTCGTACGCCTTGCGGTAGGTGGTGCCGGCACCGGACAGCCACTGCTGGAGGTAGGTCGGGCCGTCGGTGATGTAGTTCGCGTACAGGCGCTCGACCGTGTGGCGGATGTCCGCCGAGTTGATCGGGTTGCCGTTCTCGTCCTTCAGGTTGTCCTTGAGGGTGTACGTCCAGGTCTTGCCGCCGTCGGCCACCTTGCCCGCGTCGGTGGCGAGGTCGCCCACGACGGTCAGGTTGCCCTTGTCGTCCTCGGAGTACTGGGTCAGGCCGCGGTAGATGAGGCGGCTGAGCAGCTTGCCGTCCGAGACGTAGATCTGGCCCGGGTCCAGGTGGGAGAAGTCGTCCTCCTGGTACACCGTCGCGACGCCGCCGGGCTTGGCGCCCGGGACCTCGGGGGCGGGACCGGCCGACGCCTTGGCGTCGCCGATCTGCACAGGCTTGGACTGCGACGCGGCGTCCTTCTTGCTCTTGCTGTTGTCCTTGGACGAGTTGCCGCTGTCGCCGCCGCCGCAGGCGGTGAGGGTCAGGGCGCCCGCCGCCACCGCGACGAGCGCGGCCGTAGCGGTGCGGTTTCGGAAGATGCTCATGGAGTCGAATCCACCTGCCTGTGAGTAGTGAGCACTGCTGGTACGCGGCCGGAGACGGGCTGGGTGGCACCGGGCCCGACCTGGGGCAGAGCGAGGAGTCCCCGTGGGGGCTCAGCGGCCCGTCTTGGGATCGAAGGCGTCCCGGACCGAGTCGCCGAGGAGGTTGAAGGCCACGACGAAGATCACCATGGCGATGCCGGGGAAGAGCATGTAGTACGGGTCCTGCTCCACGATGTTCGCGCCGATGGCGAACATCCGGCCCCAGTCCGGCGTGGGTTCGACGTACCCGACACCGACGAAGGAGAGGAAGGCGATGCTCAGGATGGTGCTCGGCAGCGTCAGGGTCGCCTGCACGAGCGTAGGCGTGACGATGTTGGGCAGCAGTTCCTTGCGGATGATGCGCCAGGACGAGGCGCCGGAGATGCGCGCCGCCTCGACGAACTCCCGGTCGCGCAGGGACAGCGTGGCGGCCCGGACGATGCGCGCCATGCTCATCCAGCCGAGGAAGGACATCACGATGATGATCGCGCAGGTGCGCACGTAGGTGGGCGTCTCCTCGTCCGGGGCGACGAACACCGTGGTGATCACGGGCATCGCGGCGACGAAGAACAGCTGGCTGGGCAGGGCCATGAAGAAGTCGGTCACCCGGCCGAGCCAGTAGTCGGTCTTGCCGCCGAAGTAGCCTCCGGCGAGGCCGATCAGGACACCCAGGATCGTCATGATGAGCGTCGCGGCCAGTGCCGTGGCGATCGAGGTCCGCATGCCGTACAGCAGCTGGGTGAAGACGTCGCGGCCCAGACCGGGCTCGATGCCGAACCAGAACTCGCCGTCGATGCCGCCGGCGGGCTTCGCCGGCATGGTGAACATGTCCAGGAGGTCGGGGTTGTCCTGGCCGTAGAGCGTATACGGGTTCTTGCCGTACACCTTCGCGATCAGCGGTGCCGCCGCCGCGACGACGAAGAAGAACAGGACGACGAAGGCAGAGATGACACCGGTCCGGTCGCGCTTGAAGCGACTCCACATCAACTGCCCGGGGCTGCGCCCCTCCGACTTCTTCGACTCCTTGGCGTCACCCTGGGGTGCGCTCTCTTTGTCCAAGACGGAAGAGGCTTCAGCACCCTCAATCTCGATTGGACTCGTCATGATTCGTCCATTTCACAGGTGTTGGAGACCGCCGGGAGTGCACGAGTGGTCCGACGGCCTTCGCACGGCGTATGTCATTCGAAGCGCGCGAGGGGAACAACGACTTGGGGGAACCCGCCCTCGGGGGCCCGGCTCGCGACCGGCACCGGCCGGCCACGGGAGCGAGCCGTCAGGGAAGTTCGCGCCACCGGATCGCCACCGCGGCGAAGGCGGCGGAACCGAACCCACCTACGGGACCTGCACCTGCCACCGGGGACGACGCGGCCCATATGGCGCTTGTGGCACCTCGCATGGGTTCCTCCTCATGAATCCGCTGGTTCACCGCAAAGAGGAGCACACGACAACTTCCGGCCCCGTCACCGGTGCCCGAGATTCGTCAAGTGCCCCCGCGCTCGCGAGTCTGCGCCGTCAGCGCGTGACCCGTTCATACGAGCTCTACGCGCCTAACTATCTGCCATCCGCCAGGGACCGAACCACACTCTCGAGGTCTCGGTTCGATCACAGATAGGGCCTAGATCTTCCAAAATCCGGACAAAGGGTTTGGTGAGAGATCACTGCGAAACGGACTTGTTACACATCTATCGGAAGCCGGTGCCCGAATAGCGGACACCCGTGTCGGAAAAAGAGATTGCGGGTAACGTGCCCGCCGTGCAGGGTGCCCACGGGCATGTCCCGCACCCACCACGCTCCGTGTGCAAGGCCGTTGACCTCGGTGACGCCGGTTTCGGCCCCACCGGTCCGACCGGGCGCGCGACTTGCGGGCAGGGTAGTGCGAGCCGGCCCCCCGTACGGCGCCTCGTCCCGGAGTCGAGGGTTTTCCCTACGTCTTCGCGAGCCCCTCTCCAGAGGATCGCACCCCACGCATCGCACCGCATGTACGGAAAACGGCGCCGGGCACCCCTCCGAGGAGGAATGCCCGGCGCCGTTCTCCGCGGGGCGGGTCAGCCGTGCTTGGCGCGGCTCGCGGCGCGGGCGCGCTCACGGGCGTCCAGGTTCACCTTGCGGATGCGGACCGCCTCGGGGGTCACCTCGACGCACTCGTCGTCGCGGCAGAACTCCAGCGACTGCTCCAGCGACAGCTTGCGCGGCGGCACGATCGACTCGGTCACGTCGGCCGTGGACGACCGCATGTTGGTGAGCTTCTTCTCCTTGGTGATGTTGACGTCCATGTCGTCGGCGCGGGAGTTCTCGCCGACGATCATGCCCTCGTACACCTCGGTGCCGGGCTCCGTGAAGAGCACGCCGCGCTCCTGGAGGTTCGTCATCGCGAACGCGGTGACGGCGCCGGCGCGGTCGGCGACCAGCGAGCCGTTGTTGCGGGTCGTCAGGGTGCCGAACCACGGCTCGTGGCCCTCGTGGATGGAGTGGGCGATGCCGGTGCCGCGGGTCTGGGTCAGGAACTCCGTGCGGAAGCCGATGAGGCCGCGGGAGGGGACCACGAACTCCATGCGGACCCAGCCCGAACCGTGGTTGGACATGTTGTCCATGCGGCCCTTGCGCACGCCCATGAGCTGCGTGACGGCGCCCATGTGCTCCTCGGGCACGTCGATCGTCATGCGCTCGACGGGCTCGTACGTCTTGCCGTCGACCTCCTTGGTGACGACCTGCGGCTTGCCGACGGTCAGCTCGTAGCCCTCGCGGCGCATCTGCTCGACCAGGATGGCGAGCGCCAGCTCGCCGCGGCCCTGCACCTCCCAGGCGTCCGGGCGGTCGGTGTCCAGGACGCGGAGCGAGACGTTGCCGATCAGCTCGCGGTCCAGGCGGTCCTTGACCTGGCGGGCGGTGACCTTGCGGTCCTTGACGGCCGCCTTGTTGTCGGCGCCCTTGCCGGTGGCGCCGCGGCCGACCAGCGGGGAGGTGTTGGTGCCGATGGTCATGGAGATCGCGGGCTCGTCCACCGTGATCAGCGGCAGCGGGACCGGGTTCTCCGGGTCGGCCAGGGTCTCGCCGATCATGATGTCCGGGATGCCGGCGACCGCGCAGATGTCACCGGGGCCGGCCTTCTCGGCGGGCTTGCGGGTGAGCGCCTCGGTCATCATCAGCTCGGAGATCCGCACGTTCTGCACGGACCCGTCGCGCTTCATCCAGGCGACGGTCTGGCCCTTCTTCAGCTCGCCCTGGTGGACGCGCAGCAGCGCGATGCGGCCGAGGAAGTTGTCGGCGTCCAGGTTGGTGACGTGGGCCTGGAGCGGGGCGCCCTCCTCGTAGGTGGGGGCCGGGATGTGCTCCAGGATCGTCGAGAAGAACGGCTCCAGGCTGTCCGAGTCGGACGGGACCGTGCCGTCCTCCGGCTTGGTGAGGGAGGCGACGCCGTCGCGGCCGCAGGCGTAGACGATCGGGAACTCGATCTGCTCCTCGTCGGCGTCCAGGTCGAGGAAGAGGTCGTACGTCTCGTTGACGACCTCGTCGATCCGGGCGTCCGGCCGGTCCGTCTTGTTGATGCAGAGGATGATCGGCAGCCGCTGCTGGAGCGCCTTGCGCAGCACGAAGCGGGTCTGCGGCAGCGGACCCTCGGAGGCGTCCACGAGCAGGACGACGCCGTCGACCATCGACAGACCGCGCTCGACCTCGCCGCCGAAGTCGGCGTGGCCGGGGGTGTCGATGATGTTGATCGTGATCGGCTCCCCGCCGTCCTTCGGGTGGTACTTCACCGCCGTGTTCTTGGCGAGGATCGTGATGCCCTTCTCACGCTCCAGGTCGTTCGAGTCCATCATGCGGTCGTCGACGGAGTCGAGCTGGTGCGCGGCGAAGGCACCGGCCTGCTTGAGCATCCCGTCGACGATGGTGGTCTTGCCGTGGTCGACGTGGGCGACGATGGCGACGTTGCGGATGTTGTGACGCGTAACAGACACAGCCATGTGTGGCGTACTCCCGGAGGGTGTGAGGACGGCCCTCGCGGACGTCCGTGTCACGCGGGCCTGCCGGGCGATACATGCCACGGCCTCACCCAATGGTACGGGGCCGCGGGGGCAGGGGCTTGCCGGGCCGTGTCCGGGGGCCGGGGACGCCCGCTCAGGACGACGGGCTCGCCGACCGCGGCGCGCCCTCGGCGCCCTTCTTCAGGAAGCCCATGTCCTCGTAGACCGGGGTCCCGAAACCGAAGGCTCCCGCGTTGACGAGGTTCTTGCGGGCGGCGGTCAGCTGGGGGCGCTGGTAGAGGGGGATGGAGCCGGCCGCCGCCCAGATCCGCGAGTCGGCCTTGCGCAGCAGGTCGCGGGCCTCCTTCTCGTCCAGCGTGGCCAGGGCCTGGTCGAAGAGCTGGTCGACCTGGTCGGTGCCGACCCGGGTGTAGTTCTGCGCGACGTTCAGGGAGCCGTCGGCGGCCGGGACGGGCTTGGCGTAGATGGGGCGGGCGTCGGTGGCGGGGAAGGCGGTGGCCGGCCAGGAGTAGAGCGCCAGGTCGTACTCGCCGGAGGCGATGTGGTCCTTGAAGTAGCTCTCGCCGGGGACCTTGGTGATGTCGGTGCCGATGCCGACCTTCTTCAGCATGCCGGAGACGCGGTCGGCCACGGTGCGCAGCGCCTCGGAGCCGGGGCCGGAGGGGAGCACGAAGCGCAGGGTGAGGGCCTTGCCGTCCTTGGCCAGCGGCTTCACCGCCGAGCCCGCCGGGGCGGCGGTGCCCTTGGGGGCGTAGGCGCCGGGTGCTCCGCCCTGGGCGGTGTTCTTCCCGCTCCTGTGCTTCTCACCGCTCTCCCGGTCGGTGTCGTCTTTCTTGTCGTCCTCGCCGACGATGTAGGTGCCGTCGTCGTCGCCCTCGGACTTCTCCCCGTCCCTGCCCTCCTTGCTCTCCTCGCCTTCCTTCTTGTTCTTCTTGTTCTCCTCGCCGTCCTCGCCGTCCTCGCCGTCCTCGGACTTCTCGCCCTCGGCGCCGGCCGCCTTCTCCCCCTTCTCCCGCTCGTCCACGGGCCCGCCGGACACCCACCCGGCGTCCGCGAGGAGGGCGCGGGCCTCCTTGGCGTCCTGGCCGCCGAGCGCCCCGCTGTTGTCGGCGTACACGGGCTGGCCGGCCAGGGCGAGGTGGCTGCCCACGGGCTCGGCGGGCAGGTCCAGCGGCCCCAGCACCGCCTTGGCCAGTGCCCTGCGGTCCAGGGCGCGGGCGACGGCGCGGCGGACGCGCTCGTCGGCGAGGGGGCCGCCGGCGCCGTTGAGGGCGAGCTGGGTGTAGGCGGGCTCCAGCGACTTGCGCAGCTCGAATCCGCGCAGGGCCTGCTGCCTGCGCCGCTGCTTCTCCGCCGCCTCGCGGCGCTCCTCGCGGGCGAGGGTCTCCTCGTCGGCCGCCTCCTCGTCGGAGCCGTTGGCGACGGCCCAGGAGCGCAGCTCGTCGGCGGCGGACCGCTTGCCGTCCTCCGTGGCCGACGGGGTGCCGGCGGAGGTGCCGCTCGCGCCCATCACCGGGGTCCCGGTGGCCGCCTCGCGGGGTCCGGCGGCCAGCGTCACCTCCTCGGCGGTGTCCGGGTCGAGCTCGGCCAGGTCGACCTTGCCGGCGGCCAGCGCGGAGACCCGCTTGTCGCGCGGCACGGCGCGCAGCACGATCTCGGAGAGCTTGGGCTGGTCGCCCCACCAGCGGGGGTTGCGGGTGAGGACGATCTCGTCGTCCTCGGTGTCGACCTTCTTGAGGGAGAAGGGCCCGGCGGTGACCTCGAGCCTGCGCCGGGCTCCGTCGTTGAAGGAGTCCGGGGTGCCCATGACCTCCTTGGGGTACAGCGGCGTGAACAGCGACTTCCAGTCGGTGTAGGGCCGGCTGAAGGTGACCTTGACCTCCAGGTCGTTGTCGCCGCGCTCGATCTTCTCGATGCGGTCGTAGCCGGCGTTGCGCGCGGTCCAGTAGGCGCTGTCCTTGCCGGACAGGGCGCGCCACTGGGCGGCGAAGTCGGCGGCGCCGATCTCCCGGCCGTCGCTCCAGACGGCCTGCTGGTCGAGCTTGTAGAGGACGACCTGCTTGGGCTCGGTGTCGACGACCTTCGCGGATTCCAGGTAGTCGGGGTTGCGCACCGGGCGGCCGGTCGCGTCCGTCCGGTACATCGAGGGCAGCACGGCCTGCGCGACGCGGGCCGTGGTGGCGTCGGCGTCCGACTGGAAGGTGTTCAGGGTGTCCGGCACGGAGTCCACGGCCCAGTGCAGGGTGCCGCCGTCGGCGATCCGGGCGCGGGCCGCCGGAGCGATGTCCTGCCCGGCGAGCGGCTCCCCGGAGGAGTCCTCGGAGCTGCAGCCGGCCAGCGCGGGGAGCGCGAGCACACCCGCGGTGAGGAAGGCGACCGAGCGCGTGACCGCGCGGGGTCCGACGCCGACGTGGGACATCTCTGCTACCTCCGGAAGGCCGCGGGGTGGTGATCACGTCCGGGGTGATCGGGTCCACGATGACCGCTCTTGCGGTATTTGGAGTTGATCATTTGTATTCGTGCGATATGCGGCCACTGAAGAGGAAACGGTTCGGCGACGCGGGGAGACACGGCGGTGGCGGTGCGCAAGGCCACCCGTGCGGCGCAACGCACCGCTCCTCGCCCCCGTACACCCCGGGCGATCGGTGCACGTCCCTTCCCAGCGGCAGGTGCGACGCGCGACACTCTCAGGCGCATGGACGTCGCCGTCCGGGGCCGGCCGGACGCCGGGCCCTACGGAAGTGAGGTCACGTCATGTCCGTCCACGACGACCTGTCATCCCTCCAGCGCTGCCTCGACGACCTGTCCCGGTCGGTGAACCGCCTGGCGCGGCGGATCGGCGGCGACGGCCTGGAGATGCGCCGGGTCCGCACCGACGCCGACCACCTGCGGGAGAGCGTCGCGCTGCTGCGGGCTGCGGCCGCCTCCCCCGACGCGGCGAAGCGGCCCGACCTCGTCCCGATCCCCGACACGCCGTACGACGGCTCCCTGTGGACGGACTCGGACGACGAGGGCCTCGGCGCCCGCGACCGCCGCGCCCCCTGACACCGGACCGGAGCCGGCCCGTGGCCACCGGAACGGACCCACCCGGCACGGACCCCCGTCCCCGCGGCGTCCACGCCCCGGGGCGCGCCGCCGTCCGCGCCCCGCACCTGCGCACCGACCGCCGGCAGCCCGGCGCCGGCCGCCACCGCCGCCGGGCTGCCGGCCTTCGTCGTCCACTCCACCGGGCGGGCCTTCGCGAACGCCGACCACTACACGGCCCCGTACGTCTCGCCGCTCCACTCCCCCTGCCTGGCGGAGAACCGCGAGCCGATGCGCGCCGGCCCGGACCAGGAGCTGTTCGGCACCTGGCGGGGCGTCTCCCCCGCGATCGTCATCCTGGTCTTCCCGCTCGGCTTCCGCCCGGCCTGCTGCTACTACCGCAAGGCCTGCTACCGGGGCTTCTGGGCGTATGCGGGAGGACGCGGACCGCTCGCAGGAGTTCCGCGAGTGCATCGAGTGCTTCCCGTGCCGGGACACCTGCCATGTCGTCCACGACCACGAGGAGAACGAGCAGGCCTTCGCCGGACCGCGTTTCCCCATGCGGGTCGCCGGGCTGGACACGCACCCGCCGGACGCGGCACCGGAGACCGGCCTGGACCGCAGACGCACGGCCCAGGACACCCACGGCCTCGGCCACTGCGACATCACCAAGTGCTGCACGGAGGTCTGCCCCGAGGGCATCAGGATCACGGACAACGCGCTGATCCCGCTGAAGGAGCGGGTCGTGGACCGCGCGTACGACCCGCTGGTGTGGCTGGGCCCGAAGATCAGGCGCCGGCCGTCCTAACGGACCCAGCCGTCGCGGTACGCCGCCCAGTCCTCCTCCGTCGCCGCGAAGTCGATGTACGCGGCGACGCCGAAGCGCTCCCGGCCGGCGTCCGTGCGGGACAGGCCCAGGCGGACCCCGCGGACGGCCGCGGCGACGGTCTCCGCGTGCGCCCAGTGGCCGAAGCGGTTCTCGTGGTAGAAGGGCAGGCCCATCAGCAGGTGCGTGGTGGGCGGCGTGACCTCCAGGGCGAGGGAGGTCTGCTGGGCGACATAGCCGCCGTACAGGCTCTCCAGGGGCTGCATGGTGTCGTACGACATGACGGCGATCTGGTCGACGCGGCGGGCGACCTGGCCGAAGAACTCCTGCGACCACCACTTGGGGTGCCCGGCGACCGTGCCCCAGAAGGAGTGGAAGGCGGGGAGCGGGTCGATCTGGTGGGCGGCCACCGAGAGCTGCGCGCCCTCGGCCCGGGTCACGGCGCGCAGGTCGTCCAGGAGGGACAGGTAGTTCCGGTCGCCGGAGTGGAGCGGCTCCAGGTCGAGGTGGACACCGTCGTAGCCGACGTCCAGGACCTGGCGGGCCGAGCGGACGACGGCGGCCCGGGTGGCGGCCTTCTCCAGCCGCATGCCGTCGGGGCTCTCGGTGGCGAGGACGTCGCCGAGGAAGGCCTGGACGCGGACGCCGGGCATCTCCCGGTGCACGGCCTCGGTCAGCCAGCGGGCCCTGGGGTGGAGGGACTCGGGCAGCGTGCCGTCGTGCTCCATCGGGCCGGTGTGCACGTACAGGTCGCGGATGCCGGTGGTCTTCAGGCTGCGGGCCAGCGCGGCGAGGTCCGCGTCGTCCTTGCGGCCGTCCACCCAGGCGTGGCCGAGCCAGATCGCGTCGCGGTTCCTGGTGTAGGTGCCGTCGGCGGGGTCGCCCATGTAGTTGACGCGCAGGGCCGCCTCGGCGGTGAGGAGGGGGACGAGCAGGACCAGGAGGACGACGAGGGCGGTGCGGCGGACGCGGCGGAGCCGTCTTCCCCGTCCCGTCGTCCCGTCCGCCGCCTTCTCGTCCGCCGCCTTCCCGCCCCCGCCGTCCGTACGGCTTCCGCCGTCGGCCGCCGCCGGGGCGGTGGTTCCCAGGTCGCTTGTTCCCGGGGCGGTGGTTCCCGGGCCGGTGGTTCCCGGGTCCGTGTGCGGCTCCGCGTGCTCCACGGCGCTCCCTTCCCTGTGGCCGTCCCCGGTCGCGGTGGCCGGATCCGGCGCATACGCTCCGAGCGTGTTGCCCGTGGGGACGACTCGAACCGGTGTTCCGGTTGCGGTCCGGGGTGCGGCGCGGTGATCCCCGCCGACCTGGTGCCGCCCCTGGCCGCGGCCGGGGCGGCGCTGCTGCTGGCCGGGCACGCCCGGGCACGCCGCGTCCGGCGGGCCAGGACGCGTACGACACCGGGGCGCGTCAGAAGAGGCTGAGCAGGGCCTCCGCCGGGTCGGTCAGCTGGGTGTCGCCGCCCGGCAGGGGGAGTTCGAACCACACCGTCTTCCCGCGCGGGGTACGGCGTGAGCCCCAGGCCGCGCTGAGCAGGCCGACCAGTTGCAGGCCGCGGCCGCCCTCGTCGGTGTCGCGGGCGCGGCGCCGGCGGGGCTGGACCAGGCCGGAGTCCCAGACCTCGCACACCAGGGTGCGGTCGAGCAGGAGGCGGAGTCTGATCTCGCCCTCGCCGTAGCGGAGCGCGTTGGTGACCAGCTCGCTGACCAGCAGCTCGGTGGTGTCGACCAGGGGTTCCATGTCCCAGCTGAGCAGTTGTGCCCGCGCGTACTCGCGGGCCCGGCCCACGCTGCGCGGTTCGCGCGGCAGGGTCCAGTCGCCGACGGACTCGGCGGGCAGGCCCTGGACGCGGGCCATCAGCAGGGCGATGTCGTCCTCGCCGTGGTGGGAGCCGAGGGTGTGCAGGACCTGGTCGCACACGTCCTCCAGAGGGCGCGCGGGGTCCGTGAGGGCGCCCACGAAGGCCTGGAGGCCCTCGTCGAGGGGGTGGTCGCGGCTCTCGACCAGACCGTCCGTGTAGAGCGCGAGCAGAGCGCCCTCGGGCAGTTCGACCTCGACCTCCTCGAACGGCTCGCCGCCGACGCCGAGCGGCAGGCCCGGCGGGACGTCCAGCATCAGCGCGGACTCGCCGGGCTCGACCAGGACGGGCGGCAGGTGGCCCGCGTTGGCGAAGGTGCAGCGCCGGGTCACCGAGTCGTAGACGGCGTAGACGCAGGTCGCCAGGTAGACCTCCGAGAGGTCCTTCTCGCGGGGGCGGCGGGCCGCGCGCGTCGCCTGCTGGACGCCTCCGGGGGCGCCGAGGCCGCGGGCGATCTCGTCCAGGTGGGAGAGCACCTCGGCCGGTTCGAGGTCGAGCTGCGCCAGCGTCCGCACGGCGGTGCGCAGTTCGCCCATCGCGACGGCGGCGCGCAGTCCGCGCCCCATGACGTCACCGACCACGAGGGCGGTGCGGTGGCCGGGGAGCTCGATGACGTCGAACCAGTCGCCGCCGACCTCGCTGGGCCGGCCGGTGGCCGCGTTGCCGGGCAGGTAGCGGCAGGCGATGTCGAGTCCGGAGGCCTCCGGGTCGCCGGGCGGGAGCAGGGAGCGCTGGAGGATCAGCGCGCGTTCGTGCTCGCGCCGGTAGAGGCGGGCGTTGTCGATGCAGACGGCGGCCCGCGCCGCCAGTTCCACGGCGAGGTCGCGGTCGCGGTCCCCGAACGGCTCGCTGCCCTTGGTCCGGGCGAACTGCGCGAGTCCCACGACCGTGTCGTGGGCGACCATCGGGACGGCGAGCGTGGACTGCACGAGTCCGCCCTCCTCGGCGGGCACGGTGCGCGGGCGGGCCGTGCGCAGGGCGTCCGCGCAGGGCGAGTTGAACGGGTAGTGGTGGAGGGCGCCGAGCTTGACCCGCTCGCCGGCGCCGTGGAAGGGCGCGTCGGAGACGGCGCTGGAGAAGGCGACGCGGCGCAGTTCGGCACTGCCGTCGGCGAGGCCGGGCGGGGTCTCGTCGCCGGCCAGCAGGCCCTGGTAGAGGTCGACGGTGGCCAGGTCGCAGAAGCCGGGGACGACGACGTCGAGGAGTTCGCGGGCGGTGGTCTCCAGGTCGAGGGAGTTGCCGATGCGGGCTCCGGCCTCGTTGAGGAGGGCGAGATTGCGCCGGGCGGCGGCGGCCTCGCGGGCGGCCTGGCGGCGGGCGGTGATGTCGGTGCCGAGCCAGGCGACGCCGATGGGCCGGCCCGAACCGCTGTGCACGCGGTAGAGGTTGACGGACCAGTGGCGGCGCTCGTCGGACCCGGGCACGAAGCCCGTGACGTGCATGTCGGTGATGGACTCGCCGGTCTCCAGCACCCGGCGCAGGGTGGCGGAGACCCGGTCGGCCTCGGCGCGCGGCAGGTAGTCGTGGACGCCCTTGCCCCGGTGGGCGTCGGGCGTGCCGCCGAAGACGGAGGCGAACCTCTGGTTGGCGCGGCGCACCCTCAGCTCGGGGTCGATCAGCAGGAACCCGAACGGAGACTGGCCGAAAATGGCCTGCGAGGCGGCGAGGTCGGTCTCGATGCTGCGCAGGGTGCGGACGTCGACGACGATGCAGACGGCGGCCTTCTCGCCGTCCTCCGTCCGCGTCGGCATGACGTACACCTCGGCGAGCCCGCGCGGTCCGCGGCGCCCGCGTCCCCCCTCCTCGGGCCGGGCGGCCGGCGCCCGGAAGGGGACCACGCCGGTCCACTCGCGTCCGTCGAGGATCTCGGCCATCTTGCGCTGGCCCCGCTCCCGCAGGTCGGGGTCGATGAGCGTCTCGATGGGGTCGGTGCCGACGGCGTGTTCGGCGGGGATGCCGAGCAGCTGCTCGGCGCGGAGGCTCCACTGGTCGACGAGACCGTCGGGGCCGATGGAGAAGGACGCGACCTTGATGTAGTCGTACATGGAGCCGGGCGGGCTGGTCTGCCACACGGCGTCGCCGGACGGCACGTCACCGGACGGGCCGCCGCCGGCTCCGGTGCCCGTCGCACTCCCGGCCGCGCCCGCGGCGCCGGCCCGGACGACGTCCGACGGACCCTCGGTCTCCGTGGCCCTCGCTGGTATCTCGCTCACGCGAACCGTCCCCTCCAGCTCACCGCGCCCGGCACCGGTCACCGGGGGCGGCTGCCCGCAGTATCCAGCACTACGGTGCCGCGCGACACGGTGTTCACGATCACAGCACGGTCCCGATGCTTTTCGGTCCGGACCGTGACAACACTTCCAGTCTTCTAACCAGCGGACACGGCATCGAATCACGTACCCGGCAACTGCCACCGGCCCGCACGGCCGGGCGACGGTCCCGTTACCGGTCGCCGGGCCGCGCCGGCGGCCGGCGCCGCGTCACTCCGGCACCGTGAGTTCGAACCAGACCGTCTTGCCACTCCCTCCGGGCCGGGTGCCCCAGCGGCGGGCGGAGGAGGCCACCAGCTGCAGCCCCCGGCCGCCCTCGTCCTCGGGACGGGCCGCGCGTTCGCGGGGCGGGTCCGGGAGCGGGTCGGAGACCTCCACGAGCAGGACGCCGCCCAGGCCGCCGGAGCGGTGGACGAGACGGACCCCGATGGGGCCGGTGGCGTGCCGCAGGGCGTTGGTGACCAGCTCGCTGACCAGCAGGGCGGTGATGTCGCCGACCCCCTCGAGGCCCCAGCCGCGCAGGCGGTCGCGGACGAGGGAGCGCGCGGTCCGCACGGCGTCCGGCTGCCCCGAAAAGACCCACTCGACGCAGTCGTCCTCGGTCCTGATCACGCCGCTCACATCCCCGGCCGACAACCCCACCCCGTCCGGTTTCGTGGGGTTAATGGGGACATACCCGATTCGGGGAGCCGATATCGTCCGGAGGGGCATCTCGGAGCGCGCGAGCGCACGGAAGCACCGACGGCGTACGGGGGGCATCCGTACCGGCCCCTCTATGCGCCCCGCGCGTCGTCCGCCTCCGGCGACAGGTGCGCGAGCGCCCGCTCGACGGCCGGCACGTCCTGGTCGAGCCAGGGCACGTCCCAGACCTCGGCGGGGGCGAGCCAGCGCAGGGCGTCGTGGTCCTCGAGGGGTTCGGGGGCGGCGGAGCCGGGCAGCAGACGGGCGGTCCACACCTGGAGGACGTACGGGGGTCTCAGCGGCCACTGTCCCGGGACCCGCTCGCCGGTCTCGGCCGTCACACCGAGCTCCTCGCGCAGTTCGCGCACGAGGGCCGCCTCGGGCGTCTCGCCCGGCTCCACCTTGCCGCCGGGCAGCTCCCAGCGCCCGGCCAGGTCGGCCGGCGCGCTGCGTCGGGCGGCGAGCAGACGTCCCCCGTCGACCAGCGCGGCACCCACCACGATCCGTTCCGTCATGCCGCGGAGCCTAGTTCCCCCGCCGGGCCGGACGGCACGGTGGTGCGCCGGGTCAGTCGGCCGGGCCGGACGGCACGGTGGTGCTCGGGCCGAGTTTCTCGATCCAGTAGAGCTGTTTGTGACCGCGGCCGTCGAGGGTGTCCGCGACCTCCTGGGCCTCGGCCCGCGTCGCGTACCTGCCCACGCGGTAGCGATTGCCGTTGTCGTCCTGGCGGAACACCAGCCAGGGAAGAGTGACCGTGCTGTCGTTCATCGCGCCCCTCCGCTTCCCGCCCCGCGTTCCTCGTCACGCCCCGTCCGTGGAGGAAACCGCAATCCGCATATGCCCGAGCCTACGCCCAACCTTCACTCAGCGAATACGGCTTTTCACAAAGGGGTACGCAACCAGCCAGAACACAGGGGCGCACGAGGCCCGACGCGCCCTCCCGGGGCGTCGACGCTTCCGGTCAGGGGTGTGCGCGGCGGGACGGGGGCGACCTGCGAGAACGACCGAAACGGCGCGGTGCGGGACGGCGATCCGGGACGCGGGACGCGCTGCCGACGCGGGCGAGGGGGCGCGAGAGGCGCACGAAGGCGTGCGCCATCTCACAGAGCAGGTCGGCCGGTTGACGGCGGGCGGGCCCGGCCGACGGGTCCGGGCCCCGCCCGACGGGCGGGCGCCCTACTTGACGGGCAGGTGGTACGCCACCCGGTACCGGTCGGCCGGGACGACCACGTCGGCCGTCTCGACCGCGCGGCCCGAGGCGTAGAAGGTGCGCTGGACGACCAGCACCACGTGCCCGGGGACGCCGCCCAGGGCGAGCAGTTCATCGGCGAGTCCGGGACGGGCGCCGACCTCCTCGGTGACGTTGTCCACGACGACGTCGATGGCGGCCATCCGCTCGACGACGCCCATGCCGCCGAGCGGACCCTCCTCGGGCAGCATCACGGGTGTGCGGCCGGTGAGGTCGAGCGGCTCCCAGGAGGTCGAGAGCATCATCGCCTCGCCGCCCTCCCGGAAGACGTACCGCGTGCACATCACCCGGCCCCCCGGCTTGATCCCGAGCCGCTCGGCGACGGCACCGCTCGCCTCGGTCTGTTCGCTGCGGGACTCCCACGTGCCGCGGGACCCGGTGTCGGCCTGTTCCTGCCGGAAGGGCGTGGCGCCGCCGGCCGGCCGGTACCCGGAACGGGCGATGCGCCGGGGCACGGGCCGCTCGCGCACATAGGTGCCGGAACCCGAGCGGCCCTCGACCAGCCCCTCGGCCATGAGCACCTTGCGCGCCTCCAGTGCGACGGTGTCCGAGACGCCGTACTCCTCGCGGATCCTGGCCTGGGAAGGGAGGCGGGTGTGCGGCGCCAGCAGGCCGTCGACGATCTTCTTGCGGAGATCACCCGCGACACGCAGGTACGCCGGCTGCTCACCGAATGTCACTGGCCGCTCCCATCAGGTTGTACAGACAGCAACAGCGTGGCAACCGTAGGTTGTGCCAGGCAAGCAAAGGCCAAGGAATCACTCGAAGTGATGACATGTGCCGGCGGAGGGCTTCACGCAGGCACTTTCTCCCCGCTGTGGACGCCCTCACACCTCCATGCCGGTGCCGTCTCCCCCGTCGCCGCCGCCGTCCTCGTAGACCGGCGGTGTCGTGGACAGCCCCAGGGCCTTGCGTGCGGTGACCGTCGTGTCGGCCTCGACGAGGTCGAAACCCTTGTCGTAGTGCTCGTAGTACGTGTCGACGTCGGTGGCCCGGGCCGCCAGGCTCCACTCCTCCCGCGCCTCCTCGAGGTCCTCGAGCAGATCGGCGACCTGCCGCTCGGACCCGGCGGGCCAGCTGTGCCGGCGCAGCATCCCGGTCTCCCGGACCAGCGCCTCGGACACCTGCCCCGCCCAGACCCCGTACGCCGGGAAGTCGTCCTCGACGGCCTCGGCCTCGGGCATCTCGTCCATCGCCCGGTTGAGCACGCCCTCCGCCGTCAGGTAGGCGTGCTGGTGCGGGTCGAGCGTCCTGGCGTCGTTGCGCAGCGAGCCGGTCAGCGTGCCCTGCTCGTCCGTGTTGCCGAACAGGCAGGTGACCTCGCGGTCGCCCATGCGCCAGCTCTGCCGGGTCGGCGTCAGGTAGTACACGTCGACGTCCGCCGGCAGGGCCCAGCGGTCCATGGCGTAGGTGTCCTGGAGCGCATAGCACCGGTCGTCGGCGGACCGGGTGATCCCGTCGTCGCCGGGGTAGGCGCCGCCGGGCAGGTCGAAGGCGGCGAACACCTCGCCGTCGTGCTCCTGCGCGCAGGGCACCACGTCGACGTCGTAGGCGACCCCCTGCAGGGATCCGCCGGGCGTGGTGAAGCACTCGCCCTCGGAGAGCGCGTACGCGGTGCCCTCGCCCCGCGCGGCGTCCCTGAAGCCCTGCCAGAAGTCGGCCGCGACGCCCGTGGAGAGCGACACCACCCACAGGGCGAGGCCCACGGAGGAGAGCACGGAACCGGCCACGGCGAGCCCCTTGCCCCGCTCGCCCTTCCTCCTGATCTGGCGCAGGGCGACCAGGCCGAGCACGAGTCCGACCGCCGGTACGAAGCAGAGCACGCCGAGGACGAGCGCGGCGATGGCCACGCCGTTGACGGGTGCCTGTCGCGGGTACGCCCCGTAGGGACCGCCCCAGACCGGCTGGGGCTGCTGCGGGGCGTACGGCCCCTGGGGGTACGGCCCTGGGGAGTACGGTCCCTGGGGGCCGGGGGGCGGCGGTATGGACACGGGTGCCGTGCTCCTGATCCGTGCGGCGACGCGAAGGCCCCGCGGGGCGGGAGCGGCCGCCCGGAACGCACGGCCGCGTGACTGATCGCATGGTAGGCGCGCGCCGGGCGGGGGCGGTACGCGAGATCAGGAGCGACGGTCCCGGGGGGTGGTCCGGAGCGGCGGCCCGGAGCGGACGGCCCGGAGCGGACGGCCCGGAGGGGGCGTCCCCTCCGGGCCGCCGCTCCGGCCGGTGTGCGTCTCAGTCGTCGAAGCCCGTGGCCCTCGCGCGCTTCTCCCAGGCCGTCACGTCCGCCCGCACCTGGTCGAGGTGGCCGAGGACCGCGCTGACACCGTCGTCGCCGAGCGGCAGCCGCAGCGGGGTGTCGTCGGCCGCCAGGGCGGCGAGGACGAGGGCCGCCGCCTTGGCCGGGTCGCCGGGCTGGCTGCCGTCGCCGCCGGTGACGAACCCGCGGGTCTCGCTCACCTTGGCGTACACGCCGCTGTCCGCGCTGAGCCCGGCCGCGCCGCTCGCGAACAGGCCGGTGCGGAAGGCGCCCGGCTCCACGATCAGCACCTTGATCCCGAACTCCCGCACCTCGTCCGCGAGCCCCTCGCTCATGCCCTCCAGCGCGAACTTCGTCCCGCTGTAGGCCGAGAAGCCCGCGAAGGACATCTGCCCGCCCATGCTGCTCATCTGCACGATCGCGCCCGAGCGCCGCTCCCGCATGTGCGGCAGCACGGCCCGCGTCAGCGCGGCCGGCCCGAAGACGTGCACGTCGAACAGGGCGCGCAGCTCGTCCTCGCCCGTCTCCTCGAAGGCGCCGACGTGCGTGCGGCCCGCGTTGTTGACCAGCACGTCGATCCGCCCGTGCCGGGCCACCACGTCCCGCACGACGGCCTCGGCGGCGGCCGTGTCGGCGACGTCCAGGCGCACCGCCTCCATCTGGTCGGGGCGGGCGGCCACCAGGTCGTCGAGCCCCTCGGGCCGCCGTGCCGCGCCGACGACCACGTCGCCCTCGGCGAGCGCCGCCTCGGCGATCGCCCGCCCGAAACCGCTGCTCGCACCCGTGATCAGCCACACCTTGTTCATGCCGGCTCCCTCGTCGTCCGCCTGTCCTGCAACCGCCGACCACCCTGCCGGGAAAGCCGGTTGCCCATCCAAGACCCATGGTGATAGCCAACGGTCATGACGACGGACGTGCACGTGCGGGAGCTGCGCTACTTCGCGGCGGTGGCCGAGGAACTGCACTTCACGCGGGCGGCCGAGCGGCTGTACGTGTCCCAGCCGGCGCTGAGCAAGCAGATCCGGGCGCTGGAACGGCAGTTGGGCGCCGAACTGTTCCGGCGCGAGCCGCGCGGCGTGGCGCTCACCGAGGCGGGCACGGCACTGCTGCCGTACGCCCGGCGGGTGCTGGCCGACTGGACCGAGGGCGCGGTGGCGGTGCGGGAGGCGCTGGCGGCGCGGCGCGGCACCCTGGTGATCGGCATGAGCACCAGCCCCGGACGCGGTGGCCTGCTGCCGGCGATCCGCTCCCGGTTCACGGCGGCCCATCCCGAGGCGCTGCCCCGCTTGCGGCAGCTGAGCTGGCACGACCCGACCGCGGGCCTGGCCGACGGCACGGCCGACCTCGCCTACGTGTGGCTGCCCCTGCCCGACGCCGGCCGCTACGCGTGGACCACGGTCGCCGAGGAGCCCCGCCTGGTCGCCCTCCCCGACACCCACCCGCTCGCGGCCCGCCCCGAGGTCGACTTCGCGGACCTGGTCGACGAGCCGTTCCTCGCCCTGCCGCCGGAGGCGGGCGTCCTGCGCGACTTCTGGCTGGCGCTGGACGAACGGCGTGCCCTGGCCGAACGGCACGGCCCGGCCGGAGGCACCGGCGGCCCGCCCCGCATCGGCGCGGAGATCGCCGGCACGGAGGAGACGTACGAGGCCCTCGTCGCCGGCCTCGGCGTCTGCCTCGTCGCCGCGGGCAACGCCCCGCTGATCACCCTGGGCGGCGTCACCACCCGCCCGGTCCGCGGGCTGAGCCCCAGCCGCTACGCGCTCGCCTGGCGCCGGGAGGACGAGGGCCGCCCGCTGGTGCGGGGGTACGTGGAGGCGTGCCGGCAGGTGATCGGGCGGGGGTGAGGTCCACCGGACGGACGCTCACGCACGCCTGCCCGGGCGGCGGTTGCGCCACCGGGTGACGAGCCACAGGACGGGGCCGGTCGGCGGCCAGCAGCAGCACGTCGTACCCCGCCCCCTCGCCGGCGCCGGCGAGCACGTCCGCGAGGTCCGCCGGCCCGTGTACCTCGCGGCGCTCACCCGTGACGGTCGTGTCCGAGTTCAAGGCGCGCAACGCCGCCAGCGCCGCGTCGAGCTTGGGCATGCCGATGTCGTGCTCACGGAAGAGCGTCTGCCGGTTGAGGTTGGACAGTTCCACGACGTCCGGTTCGACGCAGTGCAAGCGCCCCACTCCGGAGGCCACCAGGTCCCGTGCGGCGGCTCCGCCGGTACCGCCGACGCCGACCAGCAGGACCCGGGCCCGGCGCAGCCGCAGCTGCGGCTCCCACGGGTTCCGCCTGGGCCGGAGGTCCATCCAGCGCATCAGGGCCATGCCCCTGCCGTACCGTTCGCGTTCCCGCTCGGACAGCTCGGCGGGCGGCGGGGCCCCGGCGTCCTCGACGTACCCGGCAGCGGCCAGGTCCGTCATCGCCTGGACGATGTCCGGCGTCGGCAACCGCAGTTCCGGGTGGCGCCGGGACACCTCGGCGACGATGCCGGCGGCGTCGCGCGTACCGTCCATGGCCTCGACCAGCGTCCACACCCAGCCGTCGGGATCCTTGACCTCCGAGCCGATGCCGTGGACGACGCTGCCGATCCTCACGTGCCCGTCCACCGTCCGGTAGGCCCGGTGCTCCGGCTTGATCCGAGGTCTCCGCATCGCCTGCACCGTCATCTTCGCGCCAATCTCGTCGGCCCCGACTGCCCCGGCATCAACGGACGTTGACAACAGTGATCCGGGCGGCGAAGTCTGGCAAGAGCACAGCGGCTCGCCGCACCCCGCAGTCACCACCGGAAGGACACGGTATGCCGAACAAGATCGAGATCCGTCCGCTGGACAAGAAGGAGACCACCGGCGACAGCGGCGGCAACGGCGGCGCCTGATCGGACACGCATTGGACCGCTACCTCACGGTCGCGGAGGTCACCGGTTCGGCGCGGCGTCTGGTCTCCCGGTTCCCCGGAACCGCCCGCCTGCTCCGGATCGGGACGTCGCGCGAAGGCCGCCCGATCCTGATGCTGTCCGTGGGCCACGGACCACGCCACGTCCTGGTGGTCGCCCGACCGCACCCGGACGAGCCGGTCGGCGGCGCGACGGCGCTCGCGCTGGCGGAGCGGGTGGTGCACGGGGAACGGCCGTCTCCGGCGACCGACCCGGCAGTCGTCACCTGGGACCTCGTTCTGTGCCTGGACCCGGACGGCGCCGCTCTGAGCGAGGGGATCGAGCAGGCGACGGCCGGCCCCGCCCCCACCCTGGCGGGCTACTACCGCGCCGCCTTCCGCCCGGTCGCGGAGGAACAGCCGGAATGGGCACCGATCGTCTCGCGGCAGCTCCCGGAGAGCCGCGCGCTGTTCGACGTGATCGACGAACAGCGCCCGTTCCTGCAGTGCTCCCTGCACAACGTCGAAGCGGGCGGCAGCTGGGTCCAGCTGACCCGTGACCTCCCCGGCCTCGCCGCCCCCTTCCGGACCTCCGCGCACGAACTCGGGATCCCCGTCCAGCACGGCACGTACGACGCCCTGTACTGGGAGAACCCCGGCCCCGGCGTGTACGTCCTGCCTCCGCCGGACAGCACCGACCGGCTGGCGGCCGGGTCGGAGAACATCGGCCTGTCCACCTGGTGCGCTCCTCAGCGGTACGGCGGTGCCACCGCGATCGTCGAAGTACCCATGTGGGCGAGCGACACGGCCGACGACCTCTCCCCGCACCCGCGGGCCGCCCACGTACTGCGCGACCTGTCCGCGCTGGTACGGGAGGGCGGACGGCAGGTGACCGCCCTCCTCGACAAGGCGAGGGGCTTCCTGCCGCCGGCCCGGGACAGCGCGCCACGACGCGTGCTGGAATGGATGGCCGACGACCTCTACGACCTGGTCGCCGACTCCTGGGAACCACTCGCCCGGCAGGCCGCCGAGGCGACCGGCCCCGACGATCCGCGGCGCCTGGCGACGGCCCGGGTCTCCGCCCTGGACGTCGTGGCCCGCCGGCAGCCGCTGCGCGCGGCAGGCCTGCTGCTGCGCCTGCTGGACGAGGCGACCGACCCCGCCGCCCCGGGACTGCACCGCGAGCTGGAAGAGCTGTTCACCGCGTGGTGCGCGGACTTCGAACAGGCCCTGCGTCTGCGCTGGGTGCCCGTGCGGCAGCAGGTGGAACACCAGACACGCACGGTGCTGGCGGCCGCCGAGAGCGCCCTGTCGAGCTGAGACGCCAGGAGGACCACCCACCGGAAGGTGCGCGCCACCGCCCGGGCCCGCGCCGGCCGGCTGTTCGGCGTCATCTCCGAGCCCGGCCCGTTCCGCCCGCAACGTCGACCGGCCGGCCACCGGCGCCCTGGCCGAGGCGACCGGGGGCCCGCTCTTCCGGAAGAGCGGGCCCCGTCCAGCCTGCGCACGTGTCAGATCGACGACCTGGTGGTTCCGCGCTACACGTTGAAGCGGAACTCCACCACGTCCCCGTCCTGCATCACGTAGTCCTTGCCCTCCATGCGCGCCTTGCCCTTGGCGCGGGCCTCGGCGACCGAGCCGGTGGCGACCAGGTCGTCGAAGGAGATGACCTCGGCCTTGATGAAGCCCTTCTGGAAGTCGGTGTGGATGACACCGGCGGCCTCGGGGGCGGTGGCGCCCTTCTTGATGGTCCAGGCGCGGGATTCCTTGGGGCCGGCCGTCAGGTAGGTCTGCAGGCCGAGGGTGCGGAAGCCGACGTGGGCGAGGGTGGCGAGACCGGGCTCGTCCTGGCCGACGGACTGGAGGAGCTCCAGGGCCTCGTCCTCCTCCAGCTCGGCGAGGTCCGCCTCCAGCTTGGCGTTGAGGAAGATCGCCTCGGCGGGGGCGACCAGCGCGCGCTGCTCGTTCTTGAATTCCTCGTCGGTCAGCTCGTCCTCGTCGACGTTGAAGACGTAGAGGAAGGGCTTCGTCGTGAGGAGGTGCAGGTCGTGGAGGAGCTCGGCGCGCTCGCTGCCCTGGACGACGCCGTGGGCGAAGAGCGTGTCGCCCTTCTCCAGGATCTCCTTGGCCTCCTCGACCGCCTTGACCTTGGGCGCGACGTCCTTCTTGATCCGCGACTCCTTCTGGAGGCGGGGCAGAACCTTCTCGATGGTCTGGAGGTCGGCGAGGATCAGCTCGGTGTTGATCGTCTCGATGTCGTCCTTGGGCGAGACCTTGCCGTCGACGTGGACGACGTTCTCGTCCTTGAAGGCGCGGATGACCTGGCAGATCGCGTCGGACTCGCGGATGTTGGCCAGGAACTTGTTGCCCAGGCCCTCGCCCTCGCTCGCGCCGCGCACGATGCCGGCGATGTCGACGAAGTCGACCGTCGCCGGGAGGACCTTCTCGGAGGAGAAGATCTCGGCCAGCTTCGTCAGGCGCGGGTCGGGGACGCCCACGACGCCGACGTTGGGCTCGATCGTGGCGAACGGGTAGTTGGCCGCGAGCACGTCGTTCTTGGTCAGGGCGTTGAACAGGGTCGACTTGCCGACATTCGGCAGACCGACGATTCCGATCGTGAGCGACACGTTGCGACTTCCCGTACGTGAGGGTGCGGAGGGCGGGGCAGGCCGGGCTGGGCCGATCCACCAGTCTACGGGGTGTCCGGTAACGGCCGTGCCGGGCGTCGAACGCTTGGCCGGGTCCCGCCCTACGGCGTGTCTGTCGGGCTATTCGGCACATAAACCGACCTAAGTTGGTCCGGTGGAGCAACACGGGACGCGACCTGCGCAGTACGGACCGCGACGGGGCCGGACGCCGTTGCCCCCGCAGGGGCGGGGCGCCGGCGGCGGGCCGGCGAGACCGCCGGTCCGGCCCGGCGCACCGCGCGCGGGCGGCGGACCGCGTCGTCCGGCCCCGGTGGCGGGTCCCCGGCCCGGGGCGGCGGCGCCGGCCGCGCCGCGGGTCCTGCGGCGGGTGCGCGCGCTGCCCAATCCGCGGCTGACCGGGCTGGGCAGCGGTCTGTTCTGCGCGGCGGTGATGGTCGCGCTCGGGTTCCTCGTCCAGGCGCTGTTCGGCGGGTCCCTGACGGTGTACGGCGTGCTGTTCCTGCCGGTGTGCGTGCTCACGGCGTTCTGGGTGCGCAGGGGCGACCTGCTGACCGCGCCCGTCGTCGTGCCGATCGCCTTCGCCACGGGTCTCCTGACCGCCGCCGGGCACGGTGACGGTGCCGGCGGGCGGCTGACGGGGCTCGTGACCGCGCTGGCCACCGAGGCCGGCTGGCTGTACGGCGGGACGCTGATCGCCGGGTCGATCGCGATCGCCCGGCGGATCCGCTCGGCGCGCCGGGCCGCTGCCGCCGCTGCCACCACCACCGCCCGGAAGCGGCCGACGGCGTGACGGCCGCCGCACCGTGACGGCCGTGCCCCGGCGTGCACGGCGGCCCGGACGCCGGCCGGTCAGCCGGCCGCGCGCATCGCCGCTCCCACGATGCCGGCGTTGTTCTGCAGCTGCGCCGGGACGATCTCGGCCCGGATGCCCTCGAGGTGGTGCAGGAACTTGTGGGACTTGCGGCTGACCCCGCCGCCGATGATGAACAGCTCGGGCGAGAACAGCATCTCGACGTGGGCGAGGTACTTCCGCACGCGGCGGGCCCACTGCTCCCACGACAGGTCGTGGTCGTCCTTGACCTTGCCGGAGGCCCGCTTCTCGGCCTCGTGGCCGTCCAGCTCGAGGTGGCCCAGCTCGCTGTTGGGGACGAGGACGCCGTCGGTGAAGACGGCGCTGCCGATGCCCGTGCCGAAGGTGAGCAGGACGACCGTCCCCCGCTGGCCGCGCCCGGCGCCGAAGTGCATCTCGGCGACGCCGGCCGCGTCCGCGTCGTTGACGACCGTGACGTCCGGTCCGCCGAGCCGCTCGCTGAACAGGGCCCGCGCGTCCGTGCCGATCCAGCTCTTGTCGACGTTGGCCGCCGTACGCACCGTGGCGCCGCCGGTGACGACGCCCGGGAAGGTGAGTCCGACCGGGCCGGTCCAGCCGAAGTGGTCGACGACCTGCTTCACCCCGTCGGCCACCCCGTCGGGGGTCGCCGGGTGCGGGGTGAGCACCTTGCAGCGCTCCTGGGCCAAGTCGCCCCTGTCGAGATCCACAGGGGCGCCCTTGATCCCGGATCCGCCGATGTCCACGCCGAAGATCTGCATGGCTCCACGTTACGACGGGCCACCGACCGTCACGCGGGCGGCGTGTTCCAGCCGGTCACGCTCCCGCCGTGCCGGAGCCGCCCCGCCCGGCCACCAGCGCGGTGGCCTCCTCGCGCAGGTCGCGGCGCAGCTCCTTGGGCAGCGAGAAGGTGATCGACTCCTCGGCGGCCTTGACGATCTCCACGTCCTCGAAGCCGCGCTGCGACAGCCACTCCAGGACCTGCTCGACCAGGACGTCCGGGACGGAGGCGCCGGAGGTGACGCCGACCGTGGTCACGCCGTCCAGCCAGGCCTCGTCGATCTCGTCGGCGAAGTCCACGAGGTACGCGTCGCGCGCGCCCGCCTGCTTGGCGACCTCGACGAGCCGCTTGGAGTTGGAGGAGTTGCGGGAGCCGACGACGATCACCAGGTCGGCCTCGGCGCCCATCTGCTTGACCGCGAGCTGGCGGTTCTGCGTGGCGTAGCAGATGTCGTCGCTCGGCGGGGAGAGGAGCTGTGGGAACTTCTCCTTGAGCGCGTCCACGGTCTCCATCGTCTCGTCGACGGAGAGGGTGGTCTGCGACAGCCACACCACCTTCGACGGGTCGCGGACCTCGACCTTGGCGACGTCCTCGGGGCCGTCGACGAGCTGGATGTGGTCGGGGGCCTCACCGGAGGTGCCGATGACCTCCTCGTGGCCCTCGTGGCCGATCAGGAGGATGTCGTAGTCGTCGTTCGCGAAGCGGACGGCTTCCTTGTGCACCTTGGTCACGAGGGGGCAGGTGGCGTCGATGGTGGCGAGCCGGCCGCGTTCGGCCTCCTCGTGGACGACGGGGGCGACGCCGTGCGCGGAGAACATGACGATGTTCCCCGGCGGGACCTCCTCCGTCCGCTCGACGAAGATCGCGCCCTTCTTCTCGAGGGTCTGCACGACGTACTTGTTGTGGACGATCTCGTGCCGGACGTAGACGGGGGCCCCGTACTGCTCCAGGGCCTTCTCGACGGCGATCACGGCGCGGTCCACACCCGCGCAGTAGCCACGGGGGGCGGCGAGCAGGACACGGCGGCCAGACGAAGCGGTCATGGCACCCATCGTAAGGCCGCGTTCGGCGGGCCAGGGATCGCGTGGGCACGGCGTCGGCGGGGACACTGACGGGGACGTTCCGAGGCACAGTCCGAGGCACAGGTGCGATGCGCTGGCGGAGGCACGATGACCGAGTCCGGTACGACGGCCCGCGGGGCCGGTCGGGAACACGAGCTGAGGCGCAGCCTGGGCTTCGGGGACCTGGTGGTCTACGGGCTGCTGTTCATCGCGCCCATGGCGCCGGTCGGCGTCTTCGGCACCCTGGACGCCAAGTCGCACGGCGCGGTGGCGCTCGTCTACGTCGTCGCCACGGTCGCGATGGCGTTCACCGCCTTCAGCTACGCCCAGATGGTGCGGGTGGTCCCCCAGGCGGGGTCGGTGTTCGCCTACGCGCGCGCGGGGCTCGGCGACGGGGCCGGGTTCGTCGCCGGGTGGATGGCGATGCTGGACTACGTCCTGATCCCGGCGGTGGCCTACCTGTTCTCCGGCATCGCCATGGAGGCCCTGGTCCCGGAGGTGTCGCGGTGGGTGTGGACGGCGCTCGCGGTGGTCGTCACGACGGCGCTGAACCTGTGGGGGGTGCGGACGGCGGCCCGGGTGGGCTTCCTGGTCCTCGCCCTGGAGGTCGCGGTCCTGCTGGTGTTCGTGGCGACGGCGATCGTGGTCCTCGCGCGCGACGGGGCCGAGCGGGACTGGCTGTCGCCGCTGACCGGGGACGGCACGCAGGGGGCGTTCGCGCTGTCGGCGGTGGTGGGCGCGGTGTCGGTGGCGGTGCTGTCGTACCTGGGCTTCGACGCGATCGCGACGTTCGCGGAGGAGGTCACCGGCGGGTCGGCGAAGGTGGCGCGGGCGCTGTTGTTCTGCCTGGCGCTGACGGGTGTGCTGTTCGTGGCGCAGACGTACCTGGTGGCGCTGCTGGAGCCGGTGTCGTCGGCGCGGCTGGCGGCGGAGCCGGGGCGGCAGGGGTCGGCGTTCTACGACGCGGTGGACTCGTCCGTGGGGACGTGGCTGCACGACCTGGTGGCGGTGAGCAAGGCGATCGGCGCGGCGTTCGCCGCGCTGGCCGGGCAGGCGGCGGCCGGGCGGCTGCTGTTCGCGATGGGCCGCGACCGGCGGCTGCCGGGGGCGCTGTCGCGCACGGACGGCGGGGTGCCGCGGGTGGCGCTGCTGGTCGCGGCCGTGATCACGCTGGTGGCGGCGGTGTGGGCGGCACGGCGTGACGACGGCCTCGACCAGCTGGTGTCGGTGGTCGACGTCGGCGCGCTGACCGCGTTCACGCTGCTGCACGCGAGCGTGGTGGGCTGGTTCGCGGTCCGCCGCCGCGGGGGCCCGGTGAGCTGGTGGCGGCATGTGCTGGTGCCGGTGCTCGGCGCGGCCATCACGGTCGCGGTGATCGTGGAGGCCTCGGGGACCGCGCGGGTGGTGGGGGCGGTCTGGCTGGTGATCGGCCTGGCGGTCCTGGCGGCCCAGGCGCGACGGCGGGGCCCGGCGGGGGCGTGAGACCGCCCGGCGCGGGGCCGGCCCGGTGGGCGCGGCGGGCGTGTCCGGACGGGGACCGTTGTCGCACCCGGCCGTTACGCTCGGGCGCATGGCTGCGAACACGTCCCCCGAAGCTCCCCTGCCCGTCGGCGAGGTGTCACGGCTGATCGGGGGCTGGATCGACCGGCTCGGCGCGGTGTGGGTCGAGGGGCAGATCACGCAGTTGTCGCGGCGTCCGGGCGCCGGGGTGGTGTTCCTGACGCTGCGCGACCCGTCGTACGACGTCTCCGTGAGCGTGACCTGCTACCGCCAGGTGTTCGACGCGGTGGCGGACGTGGTCGGCGAGGGCGCCCGCGTGGTCGTGCACGCCAAACCTGAGTGGTACGCGCCGCGCGGGCAGCTGTCCCTGCGGGCCGCCGAGATCAGGCCGGTCGGCGTCGGGGAGCTGCTCGCGCGGCTGGAGCAGCTGAAGAAGTCGCTCGCGCGCGAGGGCCTGTTCGCGCCGGAGCGGAAGAAGCCCCTGCCCTTCCTGCCGCAGCTGATCGGCCTGGTCTGCGGGCGAGCCTCCGCGGCCGAGCGGGACGTGCTGGAGAACGCACGGAACCGCTGGCCCGCCGTCCGCTTCGAGGTGCGCAACGTCCCCGTGCAGGGCGTGCACGCCGTACCGCAGGTGGTGCAGGCGGTGAAGGAGCTGGACGCGCGGGACGACGTGGACGTGATCGTCGTCGCGCGCGGCGGCGGCAGCGTGGAGGACCTGCTGCCGTTCTCCGACGAGCAGCTGGTCCGGGCGGTCGCCGCCTGCCGTACGCCGGTCGTCTCGGCGATCGGGCACGAGCCGGACACTCCCCTGCTGGACCTCGTCGCCGACCTGCGCGCCTCCACGCCGACCGACGCCGCGAAGAAGGTCGTGCCGGACGTCGGGGAGGAGTACGAGCGGGTGCGGCTGCTGCGGGACCGGGCGCGCCGGTGCGTGGCGGCGTTCGTCGACCGCGAGGAGCGGGGGCTGGCCCACGCGCTGTCCAGGCCGTCGGTCCAGGACCCGCACCGGATGATCCACGAGCGGGCCGAGCAGGTGACGGCCCTGCTGGAGCGGGGGCGCCGCACGCTGCGGCACCAGCTCGACCGGGCCGACTCCGAGCTGACGCACACGCACGCGCGCGTGGTGGCCCTCTCCCCCGCCGCGACCCTCCGGCGCGGGTACGCCGTGCTGCAGCGGTCCGACGGCCGCGCGGTGCGGGACCCGGACGAGGTGGAGCCGGGCGAGACGCTGCGCGCACGCGTGTCCGAGGGTGATTTCTCCGTACGAGTCGACGCATAGGGTGAGTGGATGACCAGCGAGGTGGAACAGCCGGCGGCCGTGTCCGAGACGCTCGGGTACGAGCAGGCACGGGACGAGCTGATCGAGGTCGTACGGCGGCTGGAGGCCGGCGGCACGACCCTGGAGGAGTCCCTCGCCCTGTGGGAGCGGGGCGAGGAGCTGGCGAAGGTGTGCCGGCGGTGGCTGGAGGGCGCCCGCGCCCGTCTGGACGCGGCGCTGGCCGAGGAGACCGGGGCGCGGGACGGGAACGAGGACGAGGACGCCTAGCGCCCCCGCTCCTTCGCCTCCTCCCCCTGTTTCCCGCTACTTCCCGCTGTCCTCGGCGAGCGTGTGGGCGACGAGCGCGTTGGCGTGTCCGTGGCCCAGTCCGTGCTCGGTCTTGAGCCAGGTGACGAGTTCCATGTGCTTGGTGAGCGGCGAGGAGCGGATCAGTTCCTTCCACTCCGCGACCGGCCGGCCGTACTTCTTCTCGATCGACGGGAAGTAGGAGGCGGGGCCCTTGACGGTGCTGGTCATGTCGGCGCGGTCCCATCCGTGTGAGGTGCGGTCTGTGCCTGGTAGGACCGCGGCCGGCGGGCGAAGTGATCGTCCGCCGGCCGTGATGTGCGTCACCCCCCGTACTCCACCTCCAGCGAGGTGAGGCGGGGCCACCGCGCGCCCGGTCCGCTGTTCCTCACGCCGGGGGAGAAACCTTCGAGGCCCTCCGCCTCCTTCCCGCCGCCCGCCCGTACGGTCGCGCGGCGCCGGCCGCCGGCGGTCCCCCGCACCCGTTCCGGCGTCACCGGCACGCCGGTCCGGTGCGGGCCGGGGTTCTGACGTGCCGGGCTTCTCGGAGAAGGGGTACGCGAACCGCCCCGGGCCGCCGTCGACGCCGATGACCGTCGAAGCCGATGACCGTCGCGCCCGCGCCGGAGAGCGCGAGCGCCGTGGGCGGTCCGACGCGGCCGAGCCCGACGCCCGCGACGGCGGGTCCGGTCGCACCGTCGAGCGCCGTGTCCTCCGCACGGTCGTACCGGCGCACTCCGGTATCGCCGTTCCCGTCCGACGCGCAGGAGACCGCGGACCCGCTCGCGCCCCTCACTCCGGTGGCCGTGTGAACCGGATCACCGCGAAGGGGACTTTGGTTGAAGCTTGAACTTCTTTGGCGTAGTGTCGTCGCCGTCAACGGCTCCCGCGCCGAACAGCGCGGGCCGACGCACATCCCCAGGAAGTTCACGCATGTCTCTCGTTCTCGACCCCGCCGCCCAGGACCTGCTGTTCCGCGAGGCCCGCACCGCCAACACCTTCACCGACGAGCCGGTGACCGACGAGCAGGTGCAGGCGATCTACGACCTGGTCAAGTACGGGCCGACCGCCTTCAACCAGTCCCCGCTGCGCATCACGCTGGTCCGCTCCCCCGAGGCCCGCGAGCGCCTGGTCCAGCACATGGCCGAGGGCAACCGGCCCAAGACCGCCGCCGCCCCGCTGGTCGCGATCCTGTCGGCCGACAACGAGTTCCACGAGGAGCTGCCGCAGCTCTTCCCGCACTTCCCCGAGGCCAAGGACGCCTTCTTCAGCGAGCGCCCCGTGCGTGAGGGTGCCGCCACGCTGAACGCCGCCCTGCAGGCCGCGTACTTCATCGTCGGCGTCCGCGCCGCGGGTCTGGCCGCCGGCCCGATGACCGGCCTCGACTTCGAGGGCGTCCGCAAGGAGTTCCTGGACGACGACCACACCCCGCTGATGGTCGTCAACATCGGCCGTCCGGGCCCGGACGCCTGGTTCCCGCGCTCCCCGCGCCTGTCGTACGAGCAGGTCGTCACCACCGTCTGAGACGGTGACCGCGCCGCGGCGCGGTCACCGCAGGACGAAGGCCCCCGGCACACGCCGGGGGCCTTCGCCGTACGCGGGTCGCGACCGGGGCTCAGCCCGTCTTCAGCGCCGCCGCCATGTCGGCCAGCTGCTCGAACGACCCGGTGCCCACCACGGCGGTCGTCGCGCCCTTGACGCCGTCCGTGTCCTGGAGCACCAGCGCGTCGTACCGGCCGCCCTCGTACCGGGTCCACGTCCGGCCGCCGATCCGCTCGGTGGCGTCGGTCTTCCGCCCGCCCTGGCTGGCCTCCTCGATGAAGGCGGCCGGCTTCCCGGCGGACTGCTCGACCGCCACGTACTCGCCGTCGGGGGCACGGAAGCCCAGGTGCCAGGCGTCGAACTCGTCGCCGCGGAACCGGACGGAGGTCGGCTTCCAGTCCTCGGACAGCCCCTCCGGCGCCGCCACCGGGTACGACGCGGCACGGCGCGCGGTGAGCAGCTCGACCCGGTAGTCCACCCGCTTGATGTCGGGCTCCCCCTCGTCGTGCGGGATGAAGAGCCACATGCCCAGCCCCACGAGCACGATGACCCCCAGGGAGAGGATCATGTCCCGGGCCGTCTTCTGCTTGCCTTTCGTACCTGCCACGCCCCTATCGTCGCAGGTCCCCGAACTGCTCATCCGTGGGGTCCCCTGCTCATTTTGTCGTACTGGCGATAGAGTGCGCCCATACCCTCATCCGGCCGTCGTCGTATCAGAAAGGTGCGCTCCGATGACCGAGCATCATCATCTGCCGTCCGAACTGGACGTCCCCTCAGAGGCCCCCGACCGCAACCTCGCCCTGGAACTCGTCCGGGTCACCGAGGCCGCGGCGATGGCCGCCGGCCGCTGGGTCGGGCGCGGTGACAAGAACGGCGCCGACGGTGCCGCGGTCCGCGCCATGCGCACCCTCGTCTCCACCGTCTCGATGAACGGCGTCGTCGTCATCGGCGAGGGTGAGAAGGACGAGGCCCCGATGCTCTTCAACGGGGAGCGGGTCGGGGACGGGACCGGCGCCGAGGTCGACATCGCCGTCGACCCGATCGACGGAACCACGCTGACCGCCAAGGGCATGACCAACGCGATCGCCGTCCTGGCCGCCGCCGAGCGCGGCTCCATGTTCGACCCGTCGGCCGTGTTCTACATGGACAAGCTGGTCACCGGACCGGAGGCCGCCGACTTCGTCGACATCAACGCGCCCGTGTCGGTGAACATCCGCCGGGTCGCCAAGGCCAAGCGGGCCACGCCCGAGGACGTCACGGTCGTCATCCTCGACCGGCCCCGGCACCAGAGCCTGATCAAGGAGGTCCGGGAGACCGGCGCCCGGATCAAGCTGATCTCCGACGGCGACGTGGCCGGCTCCATCCTGGCGCTGCGCGAGGGCACCGGCATCGACCTGCTGCTCGGCATCGGCGGCACGCCGGAGGGCATCATCTCGGCCTGTGCCGTGAAGTGCCTGGGCGGCACGATCCAGGGCAAGCTGTGGCCCAAGGACGACGAGGAGCGGCAGCGCGCGATCGACGCCGGGCACGACCTGGACCGGGTGCTGACCACCGACGACCTGGTCGCCGGGGACAACGTCTTCTTCGTCGCGACCGGCATCACCGACGGCGAGCTGCTGCGCGGGGTGCGGTACCGGTCCGAGACGGCCACGACCGACTCGATCGTGATGCGGTCGAAGTCGGGCACGGTGCGGCGGATCGACTCCGAGCACCGGCTGAGCAAGCTGCGGGCGTACAGCGCGATCGACTTCGACCGGGCGAAGTGACTTTGCCGGTGTCGCGGGCGCCCCTCGAAGCGGGAGCGCCTGTCCGTCGGCGGGTGCGGGTCCGCGGTGACCGGTCGCGCCCGCGCGGGTCCAGGACGTGAAAAGGCCGTGCCCCTGAGCCGGCCGTCCTGACCGGCGTGACGAGGGCGCCCCCTGTGCGGAGGGGGCGCCCTCGTCGTGTCCGGGATCAGCCGGCCGCGGCTATGCGGCCGGCTGCCGTGCGGGCCGTCTTCTTCAGCTCCAGGTCGCGGCGGCGACGGCGGGCGAGGACCACGCGGCGTTCGGCGGCGGTGAGGCCGCCCCAGACGCCGTAGGGCTCGGGCTGCAGGAGCGCGTGCTCGCGGCATTCGACCATGACCGGGCAGCGGGCGCACACGCGCTTGGCCGCCTCCTCGCGGGAGAGCCGGGCGGCGGTGGGTTCCTTGGAGGGTGCGAAGAACAGTCCGGCCTCGTCGCGCCGGCACACCGCCTCGGTGTGCCACGGAGCGTCTTGGTCCCTGTCCCGCACGGGTACCCGCTGGGCCGGAACGGCGGCTACCTGCAGGGACGAATGCGGCGGTTGCAGCACGGTCTACTCCTGACGACGGCTTCGCGAGCGAGAGACGATGCGTCAGGCTTACCCGCTGTGCGCGCGCCTATGCACTGAGTTCCCCGCCGCGCCCAGCGTCGCGCTACACGTGCTTGCGCAAACTCTTCTCCACCTTGCGCTGCACCCGGTCGAGGATGTCCGCGACGAACTTGCCGCGCTTCGGGCGCGCCTCGATGCTGCCCAGCACGGCCCAGCCGTCCACGTAGACGACCGGGGCCTCGGTCTCGTCCGAGTCGAGGGTGGCCACCTCGAAGCTGCCGAGCACACCACCGCCCGCGCCGCGCAGCGACACGTTCTCCGGGACGCGCACGTCGATGCTGCCGAAGACGGAGAACGCCTTGATCACGACCTGCTGATGCTCGAAGACCGCCTCGCTGAGGTCGATCTCGACGCTGCCGAAGACCGCGTACGCGTGGATGCGGCGGCCCGCCCGCCGACGGCCCCTGTGGACGGCGCTGCTGAACACCGCCACCACGTTCTCGTCGGGGTCGGCGGGGACGGCGCCGGCGGTGGGGCGGTGCGGGGCGGGGGCGGCGGCGGTGCCCCGGCCGGCGTGCGCGGCGGGCAGGTCGCGCACGAACACGTCCAGCTCGCCCACCGTCTTGGCGGCCAGCACGCCCTCCACCCGCTCGGCGTGCTCCTCGGCGGTCAGCCGCCCCTCGGCGAGGGCGTCGCGCAGCATGTCGGCGATGCGGTCACGGTCGGCGTCCGAGGCGCGCAGCTCGGTGACGCGCGGCGCCGGGCCGGCGTCCTGCTGTCGGTCGTGCTTCTGAAGGTCCACCCCGGCAGCGTACCGAAACGCGATAGATCGCGACCAGGGGTCGGGGCGGTCCCGTCGCGCCGCCCGCCCCCGTCCTCCCCACTGAGCCTTACCTCACAAGCCCGTCGCCGACGGCAGGTTCTACGCTGGTGGACGCTGCCGATGGAGGCCAGCCGTCGTTGCTGAGGAATCCAGCCGCGCGTGATGCCGAGTGAGGAATGGGCGAGATGCCTGAGTTCGCGTACACCGATCTGCTCCCCCAGGGCGAGGACACCACTCCGTACCGGCTGGTGACCGCCGAGGGTGTCTCCACCTTCGAGGCCGACGGGCGGACGTTCCTCAAGGTGGAGCCCGAGGCGCTGCGCAAGCTCGCCGAGGAGGCGATCCACGACATCCAGCACTACCTGCGCCCGGCCCACCTCGCGCAGCTGCGCCGCATCGTCGACGACCCCGAGGCGTCGAGCAACGACAAGTTCGTGGCGCTGGACCTGCTGAAGAACGCGAACATCGCGGCGGCGGGCGTGCTGCCGATGTGCCAGGACACCGGCACGGCGATCGTCATGGGCAAGCGCGGCCAGAACGTCCTGACGACGGGCGGCGACGAGGAGGCCCTGAGCCGGGGCATCTACGACGCCTACAAGAACCTGAACCTGCGCTACTCGCAGATGGCTCCGCTCACCATGTGGGAGGAGAAGAACACCGGCTCCAACCTCCCGGCCCAGATCGAGCTGTACGCGACCGACGGCGGCGCCTACAAGTTCCTGTTCATGGCGAAGGGCGGCGGCTCGGCCAACAAGTCGTTCCTGTACCAGGAGACGAAGGCCGTGCTGAACGAGGCCTCCATGATGAAGTTCCTGGAGGAGAAGATCCGCTCGCTGGGCACGGCCGCCTGTCCGCCGTACCACCTGGCGATCGTGGTCGGCGGCACGTCGGCCGAGTACGCCCTGAAGACCGCGAAGTACGCCTCCGCGCACTACCTGGACGAGATCCCCTCCGAGGGTTCCGAGCTCGGGCACGGCTTCCGGGACAAGGAGCTGGAGGAGAAGGTCTTCGAGCTGACGCAGAGGATCGGCATCGGCGCGCAGTTCGGCGGCAAGTACTTCTGCCACGACGTGCGCGTGGTGCGCCTTCCGCGGCACGGGGCGTCCTGCCCGGTCGCCATCGCCGTGTCCTGCTCGGCGGACCGCCAGGCGGTCGCGAAGATCACCGCCGAGGGCGTCTTCCTGGAGCAGCTGGAGACCGACCCGGCGCGGTTCCTGCCGGAGACGACGGACGAGCAGCTGGAGTCGGAGGGGGACGTCGTCAAGATCGACCTCAACCAGCCGATGGACGACATCCTCGCGGAGCTGACCAAGTACCCGGTCAAGACCCGGCTGTCGCTGACCGGCCCGCTGGTCGTGGCGCGCGACATCGCGCACGCCAAGATCAAGGAGCGGCTGGACGCGGGCGAGGAGATGCCGCAGTACCTGAAGGACCACCCGGTGTACTACGCGGGCCCGGCGAAGACGCCGGAGGGGTACGCGTCCGGGTCCTTCGGGCCGACCACGGCCGGGCGGATGGACTCCTACGTGGAGCAGTTCCAGGCGGCGGGCGGTTCCAGGGTGATGCTGGCGAAGGGCAACCGGAGCAAGCAGGTCACCGACGCCTGCCACGCGCACGGCGGCTTCTACCTCGGCTCGATCGGCGGCCCGGCGGCGCGGCTCGCACAGGACTGCATCAAGAAGGTCGAGGTCGTCGAGTACGAGGAACTCGGCATGGAGGCGGTCTGGAAGATCGAGGTCGAGGACTTCCCGGCGTTCATCGTGGTGGACGACAAGGGCAACGACTTCTTCACTTCGCGGGAACCTGAGCAGCCGACATTCACCAGCATCCCGGTGCGGGGACCGGGCCTGGCCTGAGTGCCCTTGATGCCCCCTCCCAGACCCCTCGGCGCGCCCGCCGGGGGGTCTGCCGCTGCGGGCAGGCAAAAAGGCTCCGGGTACGCCCCCCTGGTGAGCTCCACGATGGACCAGCCGCCCCGCCGGTTTATGCGACAACGCGCATAGTCGCGTGAACGCATAGACGCCCGGACACACGCCCTCGCACCGTCGTACGCGGCGGTGCGAGAAGTCAGTTACGTTCAGAAGGCGTGACGGCGCCTACTTCGGACCCTCGATTACCTTGATCTCGCTGGCTGGAAGCAAACCTAGGCCGCGAGCGTATTCTGCGGCAAACTTCTCCAATAGCTTGCCTGCATTTCCTTCCCCGAAGTTTTCAACAAGCTGGCTGTGGAGGTTTGAGTATTCTTTCATCACCTCCCTGAATCCCCTAAGATCCTCCAGAGCAATTTGATTGTTGATAGTTAGAACCTGGAGCTCGGCGGAAGCTTTGGCGATCACCTCCGCTGTTTTATCCATTTCGGCCTGATGCGCGCGCTCGCCTTGCTTCTTTTTCGTGTCCTCTTTAAGGTCGGCTCGCCTTGCTGGATCGACTACCTTCGCCAAAGAGTCGATCACCTCAGCCACGCCAGTGACGTTGATTTCGAATGTATGCCCGGTCGCCAGGTTTTCCAGCCTCAGCTTGGCTCCCTCCTCAAGCATGGGCTCGATAGAGAGAACAGCGGCCGACAGGCCGGCTTCCGCAGTGCCCTCTAGAACGTTTTCGAGGAGGTCTACCTGAGAGCCCACTCCTCCGTGCTCCATGAAGTATGCGACGGCTGCGACATCATAGGAATAGTTAAGCGACGTGAGTACGTCCGTCACCCACTTGACTGTATTGATTTACCGGCCCTCAAATCGCAGGGTCACACTGGCAAGGTTGTATCCCATGGGAGCCTACCCGGAACGTCGACGGAAGTTAGCCGCAGCGTAACCTTGAGCCTTCGCAGAACCATGCACGCGCGGAAAGTTTCTTATCGTGCAACCGAGTCAAAGCAACGCATATCGCATCAACAGCCGAGTATGGATCATGCAATATGAAAAACCGTATGCAGGGTTTTCATTGTCTCAAGTTCTCACAAGTTCGAGCGAACCCCCGCACGTTCAAGCGGAGCGAAGGCGGCGGGTGCCGGGAAGGCTCCCCTCAGAGTTTCAGACTCCCCCTCCCCGGATTTCCCGGCGGCCAGGGCCGTTATGGAGCCTCCGCAACCTGGGCACCGGGGCCTTCCCCGTCAGCCGGCCGAAATCCCCTTGACGGTGTCGGTACCGTGGATCGCATGGGTTGGTCGCTGAGCTATCTGAAGCCGCGTGAGCCACAGTTGTTGGACGCGCTTTTCCTGTCGGCTGGTCGCGCATTGCACTTGGCCAATGCCTTCGAGGCGAAGTGTCAGTACGTCTTGCGGATGGCCAACCTTGCCGAGGCTGCACAAGCCGACCCGGTGTTGGGTCTGCAAGAGATGATCAATGGCCTGCCCCCGGACAAGATGCTTGGGAGGACGTTACGAGACCTAGCGAACACATCGCTCGGCTCGCGAACCTCCGACTTCGGCGCCCTCGATGGGGGGAGGAAAGCCCGCAACTTCATTGCGCACGAAGGAGCCTCGATAGGCTCAATATCTGCCGTGAGTCAAGGCGACATCTTGGAGCATGCGGCGCGGCTGCGCGCTACTGTAGCCGATCTAGCCTTGGGCGACAACGTCGTGTCGCAATGGTGCTTCCATCTCGATGAGCCGAAAGACTCTCTTCCGAGGATGCTGATAGACGCTTACCCAACCATGGTCGATCGTTGGGTGTTTGGTCACTTCGGCGGCCTACTCGACGCCGAGGACGACTCGCCCTCCGACGTCGTTGAAGCTGAGTAATTCTGTCTCGCAGATAGAGGCACCCTCCACCGGGTGCCGTTAGGTTGCCATGAAGCCTGGCCTCCATTCCTCGGCCAGGGCGAGAAGCGCACGCTAGTGACCTTCTATAGAGCAGCGCCCTTAGAGGGGCGCTGCTTCTCTCTAAGGCCATAAGTTCCCTGGCCTTGATCGGCCAGGGCATATCTGCGCAGCGGAGCGCAGCAGCTAACGGCCCCCGAGGGGGCCTTACTAAGGCCATAAGTCGCCGAGGGCCGTTCAGGCAGCCTCGGTGAACCATCTCCGGTCACCGATCCAGCCCAGGCACTCCGAGGAACGGTCACCCGCCAGGAGGCGGAACGTCGTCTTCGCTCCACGCTTGCTCCCAACCGTCTCGACTTCGAGCCATCCGGCATCAATCAGGGCCTTTACTCCACGCTCGGCATAGCGGCGAAGGTTCCCGGCCCGGTCCCGCACACCGACAGCATCGGCAAGCGAACGCCACGGAACAGTCACCTCGGATTCGTCGCCGCAGAGGCGGGCTATCTGGCGGGCCACGGCCTGGCCGCTACGCGGCACGCATTGAACCGCGTCGGCATACCACAGGGCGGCTTGCCCGGTCGGGGTAGCCGTCTCGGCCGCAAGGGCGAACCTGCGCTTTCGCAGCTTCACTCTGCGCCCCTTGATAGCGTCCGCGTACTGTTCGGCAAAGGTCATGGGTCACGTTCCCTTTCGGGGGATGCGGTACAGAAAAGACCCGGGTTATCCGGGGCCGTTGTGCGGTCTTCTGTGCCTAGGTTTTAACCCGCCGGGGGTGGCGGAATCAAGGAAGAGTGTTTAAACGGCCAGGGGGCCGAGCATGGGCATGGAAAAGCCCCCGAAGCGTTTACACGCGACGGGGGCAAAGGTTGGGAGCGTGGGCGACCCTGCCTACTTCCGCTTATAAGCCATCTGCTTCGGCAGAATGTATTCCGCCTCCGGCTCGATCAACCAGTATCCCTCGGGAACTTGAAGCCCGGTATCCTTGGTAATCTCGGCAAGCTCAGGCATCTTGCAGACGACTCGTCGGCTCCCGTCTTCCGTAGCCCCCACCGTCACAGTTATGCCGTGCCGTTGCAGGAACACACGCTTCTGTTCGTCCTCCTTGGTCGTCCACTCTTCGGAGTAGGTCCGCCCCGTCTCCTTCCAGGCCGGGGCATCCTCGGCGGTCTTGATTTCCTCTCTCAGGCGTTCAATCTTGGCCGACTGGAATTCGTGTTGCCCCCAGTAGCGTTCAACTTGAACGTCGGTCTTAAACCGTCCAGCTAGGTAGTCAGCTTCCAGTCGGTCTAGCGTCGCCTCGGCCTCGGAAAGCTCGGTCTTGGCCTGACTGATGGAATTACCGGCCCGCTCCATAACCGGAAGCGGGCCGAGAGTGACCTTCACGAAAGTCCCAACAGCCATATCCAGGTCATCGCGCCGAATGCGGCCGGGGTTAGGACATGTTCCGGTGTTGACGTTGTTGCAGGCGTAGTAGTGATGCACGCGCCCGTTCGGCTTCGTCTTCTTGTTGGACGACATCCGGGCGCCGCAACCCTGGCAAGTAGCCACACCGCCCAGCATCGACCGCGAAGGAGTGGACCGCCTAACCGGGCGATCACTCTTGAGCGCGGCCACGAATTCCGACCACTCGGCAAAATCCATCAAGGGATCATCAGTGATCCGAACATTCTCGCCGTTCTCGTCTACGACGTTCTCGCCCTTGTACGTGTAGATGCCGGCCACCGTGGGGTTCATGGCTATGGCACGAATCGCATTGGCAGTCCAGGCAACACCCCTCGGATCTTCCCCCTTCACGATTCGAAGATGATCCCGCCAGGTGGGAACGCCGCGCGCATTCAAATCAAGCGCGATCTTGTACGACGACCAGTCGCCCTTCAGCCGCTCGACGATCTCGCGGAACAGCTCCGCATACGTGGGGTCCTGAACCAGCTTCTTTCCGCCGCCGTCCTGCCGTTCGAAGCGGTACCCGTACGGCTCGACGCCACCGATCCAAACACCCTTGGCCTTACGAGCGGCCGAGCCAGAAAGTGCGCGGGCGCGGATGGTGTCCAACTCTCCCTCGGCAAAGGCGGCGATGATCTGAGCGAACATCTTGCCCATGGGGGTGGACATGTCGATGCCCTCGGTCACGGACACGATGGACTTCCCGTGCTTCTGGCACCACTCGAAGACCTCGGCGAAGTGGCCCGCCTTCCTGCTGAGGCGGTCGAGCTTCCAGACGGCCAACACGTCCCACTCGTCGGCCCGCTCGTTGAACCATGGACCGAGGCCCGGTCGCTTGAAGGGGTGCATCGCCCCGGACACGTCCAGGTCTTCCGCCCAGCCCGCTATGCGACCGTCCACGGCGGGGCCAGCAGTCCAGTGCTCTACGGCCTGCCGCTGCTTCTCGGGGCTGGTGGTGTCGTCCTTGAGGATGGACAGGCGGACAGCGCCCAGGACCCTCGGGTGCTTGATCATGGCGGTGATCGTACGAGGGTACACGCTAGATGAACAAGCCGAACGACTTTTTCCAGGACCCGGCGCCCGCGCCGACGTTCACGACGATCCCGGTGCGGGAGCCGGGGCTGGCCTGACGCCTGCCCGGTCCGTACGGTGACGGCCCCCACCCGGCGACGGTGTGGGGGCCGCCCGCGTGTGCGGAGGTTCGCGGCGCTCAGCCCGCGGTGTCCGGGCCGGCCGCCACCGGCTCCAGGCGGGTGCCCTCGCGCGGCGACAGGGACAGCAGCTCGACCGGGCCGTCGACCTCCATGCGGTGCCACCGGCCCCGGGGTACGACGACCGCGGTGCCCGGTGTGAGGATGACGGCCTCCTGCGGCTCGTCCGGGGTCACGGGCCGCAGGTGGAAGCGCACTCGGCCGGCGAGCACGCACACCAGCTCGTCGGCCGCGGGATGCATCTCCCAGTGGTCGGCGTGGACGTCGGCGTCCGTGGCCGCGCGGAAGGCCGCCATCTGCCAGGAGCCAGGCCGGGCGGCCTCGGTCATCCGGCGTTCGCCGGCCGTGACGCCGCCGTCGGGTCCGACGTGGACCGCGGCGGAGAACAGGTCGATCGGGTGGAGTGCGGTCATGACACGGTTCCTTTCAGTGGTGTCCCGGAGGCCGTGGAGGGGGGCGTCCGGTCGGGGCCGGGGTGCCGGGGCCGGTGCGCCGGCAGGACGAAGGCGGCGAGGGCGACCGCCGCGAGCAGCAGGACGGCGCCGACCCCTAGGCCGAGCGCGTAGCCGCCGCTGAGCGCCGCCTCGCCGGCGTCCGTGCCGGTGTGCCGGGCCGCCACCGTCGCGAGCGCGGCGACGCCGAGACATCCGCCCAGCTGGCGGGAGCTGTTGAGGATCCCGGAGGCGGAGCCGGCCTCGGCGGCGCTCACTCCGGTCGTCGCGGCGGCTGCCACGGGCGCCTGGCACAGTCCGATGCCGGCCGCCGTGAGCAGCGAGGGCCCGAGCACGTCCGTCAGGAAGCCGCCCGTGGGGCTGATCAGCGCGAACCAGCCGAGTCCGGCGGCACCGGCGAGCCCGCCCGCGAGCAGGGCCGCGCGCGGGGAGCGGCGGGAGCCGAGCCGCGTCGCGACCACGGTCGCCGCGACGGTGCCGAGGGAGAAGGGCAGGAAGGCGGCCCCGGTGGCGGCCGCGCTCAGGTGCAGCACCTGCTGGAGGTAGAGGGAGACGAAGTAGAAGGCGCTGAACTGCCCGGCAGCGACGAGCATGACGAAGGCGTTGGCCCCGCTGATCCACCGGTTGCGGAACAGCCCCGGGCGGACCAGGGGCTGCCGCACCCGCCGTTCCACGGCCACGAACGCGGCCAGCAGCAGGGCGGCCGCGGCGAGCGGGGCCACCGTCGCCGGCGAGGTCCAGCCCTCGCGGTCCGTGCGCACCACGCCGAGCACGAGCACTCCGGTGCCGGCGGTGGCGAGCAGCGCGCCCGGCACGTCCAGACGGCCCCGGTGCCCGCCGCCGGCTCCGCCCGGCATGCCCGCCAGGCCCGCGGCGAGTGCGCCGAGGACGACGGGCACGTTGACCAGCATCACCCAGCGCCAGCCGGCGTACTCGGTGAGCAGGCCGCCGACCAGCACTCCGGAGGCCCCGCCGACCGCGTTGACGCCGCTCCACACACCGAGGGCCCGCACCCGGGACGGGCCCTCCGGGAAGGTGACGGTGAGCAGGGCCAGGGCAGCCGGGGCGAGCGCGGCGGCCCCTGCTCCCTGGACCGCGCGGGCGGCCACCAGCTGCCAGGGCGCCTGGGCCAGTCCGCCCGTCAGGGAGGCGGTGCCGAACACGGCGAGCCCGAGGACGAACAGGCGCCGCCGTCCGTACAGGTCGGCGGCCCGGCCGCCGAGCAGCAGCAGGCCGCCGAAGGTCAGGGCGTAGACGTGCACCACCCAGGCGAGATCCACGGGTGCGAAG
The DNA here is from genome assembly GCF_055564355.1 of Streptomyces sp. NPDC029152. Taxonomy (NCBI): domain Bacteria; kingdom Bacillati; phylum Actinomycetota; class Actinomycetes; order Kitasatosporales; family Streptomycetaceae; genus Streptomyces; species Streptomyces sp. NPDC029152. Next base: position 368,652 of record NZ_JBVHWR010000005.1, read on the forward strand.
CCGAGGTCGGCGCGCACGGCGGGCAGGGCGACGTTCACCACCGCCATGTCGAGGGCCACGACGAACTGCGCCAGGGCCACCGCCGCCAGGACGGCCCCCCGCCGCTCTCCTAAGTTTCTATACATGTAAGAAAAATAGCCCGGTCCACCTCCCGCCGTCCACCCCTCTCCCGCGGGTGGGCCATCATGGGCCGCATGTCGACCGCCTCCCCGCGCCCCGGCCGCCCCGGCAGGCCGCCCCGTCTCTCCCGCGCCGAGATCGTCACCGCGGCGCGCCGGATCGTCGACGAGGAGGGGGTCGCGAAGCTGACCATGAGGCGCCTGGCCAAGGAGACGGACAGCACGCCGATGGCCCTCTACCACCACGTGCGGGACAAGGAGGAGCTGCTGCTCCTCCTGCTGGAGGACTTCGCCGGGCAGGCGGCGCGGCCCCGGCTGCCGGCCGATCCGCGCGAGCGGCTGCTGACCGCGGCGACGGCCATGCGGGACCTGCTGGCCCAGTGCCCGTGGCTGGTCGAAGTGCTCACGGCCGACGACCTGTTGGCGCCCTCGGCGTTGTGGTTCGTGGAGCACGTCGTCGACGCGGCCGTCGACTGCGGGCTCACGCCGGAGCAGGCGGTGGGGACCTACCGGTCCATCTGGTACTACACGGCAGGCGAGCTCGTCGTCCGCGCCACGGCCGCCCGCCGCCGTGCGACCGACACCCGGCCGACCTACCGCGACCGGGTGTTCGCGGACCTCGACCCCGCCGCCCTGCCCCGCCTCGCCGCCCTGGGCCCGCGCTGGGCCGAGCTGACCGCCGAGGACACCTACGCCACCGGCCTGCGGGCCCTGGTCGACGGGCTGCTGCCGCCGCGGCGGGCGGGCGTGCCGCCCACGGACGGGGAATAGGTAGGTCCGACCCTGTGCTGATCTTCGTGGAGGTACGACGATGACGACGACCCGAACCGGCGACCCCGACTACCGAGTCGAGCACGACTCCATGGGCGAGGTGCGCGTCCCCGCCCACGCCAAGTGGCGGGCGCAGACGCAGCGGGCGGTGGAGAACTTCCCGGTGTCCGGACAGCGCATCGAGCGCGCGCACATCGAGGCGCTGGCCCGGATCAAGGGCGCGGCGGCCAAGGTCAACGCCGAGCTGGGGGTCCTGGACAAGGAGATCGCCGACGCGATCCAGGAGGCGGCCGGCGAGGTCGCCGAGGGGAGGTGGGACGAGCACTTCCCCGTGGACGTGTTCCAGACGGGGTCGGGGACCTCCTCCAACATGAACACCAACGAGGTCATCGCCACCCTGGCCGGTGAGCGGCTCGGCCGGGACGTGCACCCCAACGACCACGTCAACGCCTCCCAGTCGTCCAACGACGTCTTCCCGTCCTCCATCCACATCGCGGCCACCGCCGCCGTCACCCGCGACCTGATCCCGGCCCTCGACCACCTCGCCGGCGCCCTGGAGCGCAAGGCCGAGGAGTTCGCCGACGTGGTGAAGTCGGGGCGTACGCACCTGATGGACGCCACGCCCGTCACGCTGGGCCAGGAGTTCGGCGGGTACGCGGCCCAGGTGCGGTACGGCATCGAACGGCTGAACGCGTCGCTGCCCCGGCTCGCCGAACTGCCGCTGGGCGGCACCGCGGTGGGCACCGGCATCAACACCCCGCCCGGTTTCGCCGCCGCCGTCATCGAGGAGGTGGCCCGTGCGACCGGGCTGCCGCTGACCGAGGCGCGCGACCACTTCGAGGCGCAGGGCGCGCGGGACGGCATCGTCGAGACCAGCGGACAGCTGCGGACCGTCGCCGTCGGACTGACGAAGATCGCCAACGACCTGCGGTGGATGTCCTCCGGTCCGCGCACCGGCCTCGCGGAGATCTCGCTGCCCGACCTCCAGCCCGGGTCGTCCATCATGCCGGGCAAGGTCAATCCGGTCATCCCGGAGGCCGTCCTCATGGTCGCCGCCCAGGTCGTCGGCAACGACGCGACCGTGGCCACCGCCGGGGCGGCCGGCAACTTCGAGCTCAACGTCATGCTGCCGGTCATCGCCAAGAACGTGCTGGAGTCGGTGCGGCTGCTCGCCAACGTCTCGCGGCTGCTGGCCGACCGGACCGTCGACGGCGTCGTCGCCCACCGGGAGCGGGCCCGCGAGTACGCCGAGTCCTCGCCCTCCGTGGTCACGCCGCTCAACAAGTACATCGGGTACGAGGAGGCCGCCAAGGTCGCCAAGAAGGCGCTGGCCGAGCGGAAGACGATCCGTCAGGTGGTGCTGGAGAGCGGGTACGTCGAGCGCGGCGACCTCACGCGCGAGCAGCTGGACGAGGCCCTGGACGTGCTGCGGATGACCCGTCCGTGAGGTCCGCTCCTCGCGATCGCCCCCGCGTCGGATGGCCGGGGCACCTAATATCTCTCCATGGCAGACGGTGAAGCGGTGAGCGTGACGGCACAGGGGGGCGGTCCGGCCGCCCCGGCACGGTTCTGGACTCCCGGCAGTCACATCCTGTGGCGGTACCGGGAGAACGGCGGCCGGCACTTCCACATCGTGCGCCCCGTCACCGTCGTGCGGGACGACGCCGAGCTGCTCGCCGTGTGGATGGCGCCCGGCACCGAGTGCGTGAAGCCGGTGCTCGCCGACGGCACGCCCGTGCACCTCGAGCCGCTGGCGTCGCGCTACACCAAGCCGCGCGCGGTGCAGCGCGACCGCTGGTTCGGCACCGGGGTGCTGAAGCTGGCCCGGCCCGGCGACCCGTGGTCGGTGTGGCTGTTCTGGGACCCGGGCTGGGTGTTCAAGAACTGGTACGTGAACCTGGAGGAGCCGCTGGCCCGCTGGGAGGGCGGCGTCGACTCCGAGGACCACTTCCTGGACATCACCGTGCAGCCGGACCGCAGTTGGCACTGGCGGGACGAGGACGAGTTCGCGCAGGCCCAGCGGGACCGGCTGGTGGACGCCGGTCTCGCCGAGCGGGTGCGCGGGGCGGGGCGCGCGGCGGTCGAGGTGATCCGGGCCTGGGGACCGCCGTTCTCGGACGGCTGGGAACGGTGGAGACCCGACCCGTCCTGGACGGTACCGTCGCTGCCCGGCGACTGGGACCGCACGCCCGCGCACGTGTCCCCATGAGACCCTTGATGCGCCCCCGGGCAAGAAACGTAGGATCGTCCTCCGCAAGGGCGCTCAGCGGCAACCGGCGGAGCGTGCACTGTGCTTGACCGATCGTCACCGAGGGGCGGCAGGACGTGAGCGAGGGCTACGAGGGCAGTACCGGTACGGGCCGCGGACGGCCCGCCGGTGGCACAGGAACAGCCTCTGACCACGCGGGAATTCCGTTCCTGGGGCACGTCTTCCGGGTATCGGGGTTTCTGCGGGACGAACTGCACGCGCCGCGCGCAGTCCCGGACGGATGGATTCGACACGCGTGACGGAGCACCCGACCTCCTTCGAACGCCCCTCGCCGGGCGCCGACCCCACGGACTCCCGCGGGGCGTTCCTGGGTGCCCCCGTGCCGCCGCGGGCCCCCGCGGCCGCCTTACCGGCACAGGGACGCACCGGAGAGACGCCGCCCGTCCCCGGCACGGGCGCCTTCGAGCACTCCCAGCCGGGTGCGGGACACGCCGCCGAGCCCGACACCCACCGCCCGCGGCCCGCGGCCGAGGGCGTCCCGGTCCAGCCGGGCGGGGAGGGGGCGTCCACGGGACAGGGCGCCCGTGACGCGTCCCCGGCGCCGGACCGGCGTACCGGGCAGCCCACCGCACCCGGACGGCCCACGCCCATGCGGCGGGACGGGGACCGGCTGCGGTTCGTCGGCGCCGCGACCCGGCGGATCGCCCGGGGCATGGACCTGGACGAGATCGTCATGGGGCTGTGCCGGGCCACCGTGCCGACCTTCGCGGACGCCATCCTCGTCTATCTGCGCGAGCCGCTGCCGGTCGGGGACGAGCGGCCCACCGGCCCGCTGGTGCTGCGGCTGCGCCGTACCGACCGGATACCGGCCGAGCGGGACACCGAGGGCGGGCTCCCGCCCGCCGCGCAGCCCGAACCCTCCGAGCTGGAGGCGGTCGGCTCCGAGCTGTGCGAGGTGCGGCCCGGCAGCGCGCTCGCCGAAGTGCTGCGCGGGGTCCGCCCGGTCTTCACGGACACCGCCGCGGCCCGTGCCGCCCTGCCCGACCTGCTCGGTGACGGCGGCGACTTCGCCGTGCCCGGCGACCGGCGCGCGATCCTCGCACCGCTGCGCGGCCGGCGCCGGGTGATCGGCGCGGCCCTGTTCCTGCGCGGTCCGGAGCGCGTCGCCTTCGAGGGCGACGACCTGCTGGTCGCCGCCCAGCTCGCGACGCACAGCGCGCTCGGCATCGACAAGGCGGTGCTGTACGGGCGCGAGGCGTACATCGCCGACGAGCTGCAGCGCACGATGCTCCCGGAGAACCTGCCGCGCTGCACCGGCGTGCGGCTGGCCTCCCGTTACCTGCCGGCCGCCGAGACGGCGCGGGTCGGCGGCGACTGGTACGACGCGATCCCGCTGCCCGGCAGCCGGGTCGCGCTGGTCGTCGGGGACGTGATGGGCCACTCGATGACGTCGGCGGCCATCATGGGCCAGCTGCGGACCACCGCGCAGACCCTGGCCGGCCTCGACCTGCCGCCGCAGGAGGTGCTGCACCACCTCGACGAGCAGGCGCAGCGCCTGGGCACCGACCGCATGGCGACCTGCCTGTACGCCGTGTACGACCCGGTCTCGCACCGCATCACGGTCGCCAACGCCGGCCACCCGCCGCCCGTCCTGCTGCACCTGGGCGGCCGGGCGGAGGTGCTGCGGGTGCCGGCGGGCGCCCCGATCGGCGTGGGCGGCGTGGACTTCGAGGCCGTGGAGCTGGAGGCCCCGGCGGGCGCGACGCTGCTGCTCTACACCGACGGGCTGGTCGAGTCCCGCCTGCGGGACGTGTGGACCGGCATCGAGCAGCTCCGGGAGCGCCTGGCCGCGACGGCGCAGCTCACCGGGCCGGACCACCCGCCGCCGCTGGAAGCCCTGTGCGACGAGGTGCTGGACATGCTCGGGCCGGGCGACCGGGACGACGACATCGCGCTGCTCGCCGCCCGCTTCGACGGCATCGCGCCCAGTGACGTGGCGTTCTGGTCCCTGGAGCCGGAGGACGCGGCCCCCGGCCGGGCCCGCCGCCTGGCCCGGCGCGCGCTCGGCCGCTGGGGCATGGAGGAGCTCACGGACTCCGTGGAGCTGCTGGTCAGCGAGGTCGTGACCAACGCCGTGCGGTACGCGACGAAGCCGGTCACCCTGCGGCTGCTGCGCACGGACGTGCTGCGCTGCGAGGTCGGCGACGACGTGCCGCAGCTGCCGCGGCTGCGGCAGGCACGGGCCACGGACGAGGGCGGGCGCGGACTGTACCTGGTGAACCGGCTGGCACGCCGCTGGGGCGCCACCCGGCTGAGCACGGGGAAGGTGGTCTGGTTCGAGCTGAACCGGGGCTGAGGACGGACGGAAGGGCGCCCGGTGGACACCGGGCGCCCTTCCGCGTTCGGGCCGGTCGCCTGCCGGCTACTGGCCCTTCGGGTCCCAGCCCGGGAAGTCCGGTTCCTCCGTCCCCGTGGACGGCCCGCCCGTCGGCTCCTGGGTCGTCTCCTCGTCGGTCGGCTCCTCGGTCGTCGGTTCCTGGGTCGGCGTCTCCTCGGCCGTCTCCTCGTCGGTCGGCTCCTCGGTCGTCGGTTCCTGGGTCGGCGTCTCCTCGGCCGTCTCCTCCTCGGAGGGCGACTCGGACGGCGACTCGCTGACCGTGGGCGAGGTGCTGGGCCGCACGGCGGCGCCCTGCTTGGTCTCCAGGTCGAACTCGGTGACCTCGTCCATCACGCCGAAGGTGTACGCGGCCCAGATCTGCGCCGGGAAGCCACCGCCGTTGACGCGGGGCACACCGCCCGCCTCGTACATCGGGACCTGGGCGAAGGTCTTGGAGTCCTCGCCGAACAGGCCGACGGAGGTGACCAGGCCGGGCGTGAAGCCGGTGAACCAGGCCGACTTGTTGTTGTCGGAGGTACCGGTCTTGCCGGCGACCTGCTGGCCGTCGCGCATCGGGTTGTCGCGCACGGACTTCTGGGCCGTGCCGTCGTCGACCACGCCGGTCAGCACGGACGTCACCGTGTCGGCGGCCTCGCGGCTGATGACCTGGTCACCGATGGGGTCGGGGAACTCGACCTTGCGGGAGTTGTGCTCGACCGACTTCACGACGGCCGGGGTGACCTTCTTGCCGTGGTTGTCGAGGGTGGCGTAGACGCCGGCCATCTCCAGCGGGCTCGCGCCCATGCTGCCCAGGGTCTGTGCGGGGACGGCCTCCATGCCCTCGGTCTCCATGCCGAGCTTGCCGGCGACCTTCACCACCTCGGACATGCCGACGTCGACGCCCATCTGCGCGAAGACGGAGTTGACCGACTTGTTCATCGCCTCCTGGACGTCGATGTCGCCGTAGTCGGCGTCGTCCTCGTTCTCGGGGGCGAAGCCGACCTCCTGGCCGCCGTCCACCACCGGGCGCTTGCTCGTGCCGTCGTACATGGTGCTCGCCGTGATCGGCACGCCGTCCTGCGTCTCGGCGTCCTCGTCCACGGCGGCGGCGAGGATGACCGGCTTGAAGGTGGAGGCGGGCTGGTAGTCGTCGCGGGTGGCGTTGTTGCGGTAGTGCTTGACGTAGTCCACGCCGCCGTACATCGCCACGACCGCGCCGGTCTTCGGGTCGACGGAGACGGCGCCCGCCTGGACGTCGGCGTCGACGTCGCGCTCGGTCGGGTCCAGCTTGCTGGTCAGCTGCTCCTTGACGGCCTTCTCCAGCGCCGCCTGCTTCTTCTTGTCGACGTTGAGCGTGACGGTCCAGCCGCCGGCCTCGACCATCGCGTCGGCCTGCTTCGTGTCCTCGGCGGTGCCGTCGGCGATGAGCTGCTTCTTGAGCGCGGTGTTGGCCGCCTCGACCAGGTAGCCGGTCTGGCCCTCCATCCCGGGCGCGGGCTTGGGCTCCTTGGGGACCGGGAACTTCATGGCCCGGCGGTCGGCCTCGTCCAGCCACTTCTGCTCGACCATGTTGTCCAGGACGTAGTTCCAGCGTTCCTGGACCAGCCTCTTGCCGGTGTCGCTGGCGATCGCCCAGTCGTACTGGTTGGGCGCCTGGAGCAGCGCGGCGAGGTAGGCGCCCTGCTCGACCGTGAGGTCCTCGGCGTCGACGCGGTAGTAGGCCTGGGCGGCGGCCTGGATGCCGTAGGCGCCGCGCCCGTAGTAGCTGGTGTTGATGTACCCGGCGAGGATGTAGTCCTTGGGCTTCTCCCGGTCCAGCTTCAGGGAGATGACCAGTTCCTTGAGCTTGCGCGAGACGGTCTGGTCCTGGGTCAGGTAGTAGTTCTTGACGTACTGCTGGGTGATCGTCGAACCGCCCTGCGCCCCCTTGCCGGAGAGCGTGTTGAGGATGCCGCGCGCGGTGCCCCTGAGGTCGACGCCGGAGTCCTTGTAGAAGGTCTTGTTCTCGGCGGCGACGAAGGTGTGCTGCACGTCCTTGGGGACCTTGGCCAGGTCGACGATCTCGCGGTTGTAGCCCTTGCGGGCCATGATCGAGCCGTCGCTGTACTTGTAGACGTTGCCCTGCCGCTGGGCGTCGGCGTTGCCCTCGGGTATGTCGATCACCATGTACAGCACGATGAAGGCGCCTATGCCGAGCAGGCACAGGCCGAGGAAGGCGCCGAGGATCTTCTTCCAGGTGAACAGCCGGCGTATCAGGCTCCGGTCGGCCGTCGGTGACGAGCGGCGTCGACTCGGCGCCGCGCGGCGGCCACCGCGCTGGCGCGCCCTTCTCTCTTCCGCTCGTCCCATGGGTCCGATCCGCTCCGATTCGGTCGTGCGTGCTCACCCGTCACACAGGTTCGCCGCTCAGGTCAGCTCAGAAAGCTAACACCGGGATATATGACGAACGGCAACCGATCCGGCCTTGTGGGGACGTGAGAATCAGCACCCGCTCCAACGGAACCGACGTACGAGCGGGGTTCAGGGTTGCGACGATCGGGTAAAGTGATATCACTTAGATAAGCCGAGGAAATCACCCAGGTGCACACGAGGGCACCTGGCGAGAACGGGGGACCACCCATGTCCGTAGACGGAACACCGCAGGTCGCAGCCGATGTGCCCGAGATGCCGGCACCCCGGGTGCGGGAGACCCAGGCGCCCAGCATCGGTGGCGGACTGGCGCTGCTGCTGGGACTGCTCGGGCTGCTCGTGGGCGCCGCGCTGATCGTCACCGCCACGGCGGTGACGGCGACCGGCGCGAAGGCCGGGCTGATCGTCGGGGGCGTCCTCATCGCCCTGGCGGCGTTCCTGGCGATGTGCGGGCTGAACATGGTGGCGCCGGGCGAGGCCCGGGTGGTGCAGCTCTTCGGCCGGTACCGGGGGACGATCCGGCAGGACGGGCTGCGCTGGGTGAACCCGTTCACCTCGCGCACCAAGATCTCGACGCGGGTGCGCAACCACGAGACGGCCGTCCTGAAGGTGAACGACGCCTACGGCAACCCGATCGAGCTGGCCGCCGTCGTGGTGTGGCGGGTGGAGGACACCGCGCAGGCCACCTTCGAGGTGGACGACTACGTCGAGTTCGTCTCCACCCAGACCGAGGCGGCCGTGCGGCACATCGCCATCGAGTACCCGTACGACGCCCACGAGGAGGACGGCCTCTCGCTGCGCGGCAACGCCGAGGAGATCACCGAGAAGCTCGCCGTCGAGCTGCACGCGCGCGTGGAGGCGGCCGGCGTGCAGATCATCGAGTCCCGCTTCACGCACCTGGCGTACGCGCCGGAGATCGCCTCGGCGATGCTCCAGCGGCAGCAGGCCGGCGCGGTGGTCGCGGCGCGGCGGCAGATCGTGGACGGCGCGGTCGGCATGGTCGAGGCGGCGCTGGCCCGCATCAGCGAGCAGGACATCGTGGAGCTGGACGACGAGCGCAAGGCGGCGATGGTGTCCAACCTGATGGTCGTGCTGTGCGGTGACCGCGCCGCCCAGCCGGTCCTGAACACGGGGACGCTCTACCAGTGACGACCCCGTCCGAGGGCCCGGCCCCCAAGCGCCGGCCGCAGCAGCGCAAGCAGGTGCTGCTGCGGCTGGACCCGCAGGTGTACGAGGCACTGGCCCGCTGGGCGGGCGACGAGCTGCGCTCGGCCAACGCCCAGATCGAGTTCCTGCTGCGCAGGGCGCTCGCGGAGGCGGGCCGCCTGCCCGGGGACGCCGGGCCGCTGCCCCGCCGGGGGCGGCCCCCGGGAGGCGGTCCGGGCGTGACGCCGCCTTCGTGACCGGGCCGGACCGGCCGCGCCGCCGCATCCTCGCGGCGGCGCGGTCTCCGTCGTGGCGGAACCGTAACAAACGCTCCGACCTGCCCTTTCATGCCCGTCGGCACGGTCTCTGCACTCTGCGTATACACGGTGCGTATACACCGCATGTAGAGTGCTGCGCATGTCCATCGGTCACACCCTCCTGGGACTCCTGGAGTCCGGGCCGCGCCACGGTTACGACCTGAAGCGCGCCTTCGACGAGAAGTTCGGTCACGACCGGCCGCTGCACTACGGCCAGGTCTACTCGACGATGTCCCGCCTGCTGAAGAACGGCCTCGTCGTGGTCGACGGCATCGAGGCGGGCGGCGGTCCCGAGCGCAAGCGGTACGCGATCACCGACGCCGGGATCACCGACGTGCAGCAGTGGCTCGCCACTCCGGAGAAGCCCGAGCCGTACCTGCAGTCCACGCTCTACACCAAGGTCGTCCTCGCGCTGCTCACCCACCGCGACGCCGCCGACGTCCTCGACACCCAGCGCTCGGAGCACCTGCGCAGCATGCGCATCCTCACCGACCGCAAGCGCAAGGGCGACCTCGCCGACCAGCTCATCTGCGACCACGCCCTGTTCCACCTCGAGGCCGACCTGCGCTGGCTGGAGCTCACCGCCGCGCGCCTCGACAAGCTCCGTGAGGCGGTGGCCCGGTGACCGCTCCCACGGGATCCCTGCTCTCGGCCGAGAAGCTGACCAAGGCCTACGGCCCGACCCTCGCCCTGGACGGCGCCGAGTTCTCCATCCACCCCGGTGAGGTCGTCGCCGTGATGGGCCCCTCCGGGTCCGGCAAGTCGACGCTGCTGCACTGCCTCGCCGGGATCGTGACCCCCGACTCGGGGACGATCACGTACGACGGACGGGAACTGTCCACCATGTCCGACGCCCGGCGCAGCGCGCTGCGCCGCTCGGAGTTCGGCTTCGTGTTCCAGTTCGGGCAGCTCGTGCCGGAGCTGACCTGCGTCGAGAACGTCGCCCTGCCGCTGCGCCTGAACGGCACCTCCCGCAAGGAGGCCGAGCGGGCCGCGCTGGCCTGGATGGAGCGGCTGGAGGTCGACGACCTGCGCAGGAAGCGGCCCGGCGAGGTCTCCGGCGGCCAGGGGCAGCGCGTCGCGGTGGCACGGTCGCTGGTCACGAACCCGCGCGTGCTGTTCGCCGACGAGCCGACCGGCGCGCTGGACTCCCTCAACGGCGAGCGCGTGATGGAACTGCTCACGGACGCCGCCCGGTCCACCAACGCCGCCGTCGTGCTGGTCACGCACGAGGCGCGGGTGGCCGCCTACTCCGACCGCGAGGTCGTCGTGCGGGACGGCAGGTCGCGGGACATGGAGCGCGCCATATGAACGTCGGCCGGTGGGCCCGGGACCTGGCCATGGGCGTCCGCTTCACCGTCACCGGCGGGCGCGAGGGGTGGACCCGGGCCGTGCTGACGGCCGTCGGCGTCGGGCTGGGAGTGGCGCTGCTGCTGCTGACGACCGCGCTGCCGAACGCGCTGGCCGTCCGGCACGAACGGGAAGCCGCGCGCACCGACATCACGTTCACCGACGACCAGCCCCCGAAGGCCGACGACACCCTGATCGTCGCCGACGTCGACACCGACTTCCGCGACGACGTCGTCCGGGGCCGCGCCCTGGAGGTCGAGGGGCCGCGGGCGCCGCTGCCGCCCGGGGTCGAGAAGTTCCCCGCCGTGGGCGAGATGGTGGTCTCCCCCGCGCTGAAGGAGCTGCTGGAGTCGGACTCCGGCAAGCTGCTGCGGGAGCGGCTGCCCGAACGGATCGTCGGCACCATCGGGGAGAGCGGGCTGATCGGCTCGCACGAACTGGCCTTCTTCCGGGGCGCCGACGACCTCGCGCCGCACCTCGCCGGCGGCCGGATCGTCCGCATCGACCACTTCGGCGACCCCGACCCGGGGACCGAGCGGTCCGACCCGGTGCTTCTCCTGCTGGTCCTCGTCGTCTTCGTGGTGCTGCTGATGCCGGTCGCGGTGTTCATCGCGGCGGCCGTGCGGTTCGGCGGCGAGCGACGCGACCGGCGACTCGCCGCGCTGCGGCTGGTGGGCTCCGACAGCCGCATGACCCGGCGGATCGCCGCCGGCGAGGCGCTGGCGGGCTCGGTGCTCGGCCTCCTCTTCGGCACCGGGTTCTTCCTGGTCGGACGGCAACTGGCTGGGACGGCCGAGGTGTTCGGCATCAGCGTGTTCCCGAGCTACCTCGACCCGTCGCTGCTGCTGGCCCTGCTGGTGGCGGTCGCGGTGCCGGTCGCGGCCGTCCTGGTGACGCTGTTCGCGCTGCGCGGGGTGGTCATCGAGCCGCTCGGTGTGGTGCGTACGGCCAAGCCCGCGCGACGGCGCCTGTGGTGGCGGCTGCTGCTGCCGCTGGCCGGCCTCGCGATGCTGTACCCGATGATCGGCCAGGGCCGTGACGACGGGGACTTCAACCAGTACCTGGTGACCGGCGGCGTCGTCCTGCTGCTGGTCGGCGTCACCGCGCTGCTGCCGTGGATCGTGGAGACGGTGGTCGCCCGGCTCGGCCCGGGCGCCGTGTCCTGGCAGCTGGCCGTGCGCCGGCTGCAGGTGAGCAGCGGCACGGCGGCCCGCATGGTCAACGGCATCGCCGTGGCCGTCGCCGGCGCGATCGCGCTGCAGATGCTGTTCGCGGGCGTGGACGACGACTACACGAAGGACACCGGGCAGGACGTGTCGTGGGCGCAGATGGAGGTGGTCCTGCCGAGCCAGGTGCCCCTGTCCCCGGCCGCCGCGAAGCTGCGGAACACCGAGGGGGTGGACACGGCCCACGCCTACTCCGAGGGCTACCTCGGCGACCGCGCCGTGGACCCGGAGACCACCACGATGCTGACCGTGGGCGACTGCGCGGCCCTGCGGGAGATCGCCGGTCTGCCCTCCTGCCGCGACGGCGACGTGTTCGCCGTCCACGGCGCCGAGTGGGACACCGGCGTCGACGTGGGGAAGCTGGTGACGCCGGGACGGAAGCTGTACCTCGACCCGTCGTACGAGGGCGGCGCGAAGAGCCTGGAGATCCCCTGGACCGTGCCGCGGGGCGTCAAGGCGGCGAAGCCGCGTACCGGTCTGCTGGCCGACATCGACCGGGGCGGTTTCCTGCTCACGCCGAAGGCGACGCCGGCCGCGTTCGCGCCGGCGCTGACCGGGCACACGTACCTCAGGCTCGACGAGTCCGTGCCGGACGTGCGGGACCGGGTGCGCAACACCGCCGCGGCCATCGATCCGCTGGCGTTCCCCCTGAACTGGACGGCGACGGAGCGCACCGACCGGTTCGACGCCATCCGCACCGGACTGTTCGTCGGCGCCGCGTGCGTGCTGGCGCTGATCGGCGCGAGCCTGCTGGTGTCCCAGCTGGAGCAGTTGCGCGAGCGCAGGAAGCTGCTGTCGTCGCTGGTCGCCTTCGGCACCCGGCGCCGCACGCTGAGCCTGTCGGTGCTGTGGCAGACCGCGATCCCGATCGCGCTGGGCCTGGTGCTGGCCACGGCGGTCGGCCTGACGCTGGGCACGGTGCTGCTGAAGATGACGGCCACCCCGGTCGTCGTCGACTGGGCCGGCGTCCTGTCCATGACCGGCATCGGCGCCGCGGTCGTCCTGGTGGTCACCCTGGCCAGCCTGCCGCCGCTGCTGCGCCTGATGCGCCCGGAGGGCCTGCGGACGGAGTAGCCCCCTTCCGTCCGCCCCTCCCCGGGCCCGGACGGGCACGCGCCCCGTGCCCGTCCGGGCTCCCGCGTCGCCGGGACGCCCCGGCGGCTCAGCCGCGGACCGTCCGCACCGGGAGGTCCTCCATCGCCTCCCGCAGCGCCGCCGCCAGTTCCTCGTACTCGGCGGCGCGGACCGCGCCCGTGCGCATGGCGAGGGCGACACGGCGGGTGGGCGCCGGGTCGGCGAAGGAACCGGTGAGGAGCTGACTGGAGCGGGAGGTCTCCACGCGGACCGCCGTACGCGGCAGCAGGGTCACGCCGAGGCCGCCCGCCACCAGCTGCACCAGCGTCGACAGGCCCGCCGCCGTCGTGGTCGCCGGGACGTCCGCGCGGCCGGCCTCCCGGCAGATGTCGAGCGCCTGGTCGCGCAGGCAGTGCCCCTCGTCGAGCAGCAGCAGCTTCAGCTCGCGCAGCACGCCGCGCTCGATGCCCTCCCGGCCGCCGAGCCGGTGGTCGAGCGGGGTGACGAGTACGAAGTCCTCGTCGAAGAGCGGGAGTTCGGTGATACCGGGGACACCGAGCGGCACCGCCAGCAACAGCAGGTCGAGGCGGCCGGACGCCAGGCCGTCGAGCAGGCTCGCCGTCTGCTCCTCGTGGACCTGGAGGTCGAGGTCGGGGTAGCGGTCGTGGACCAGCCGCAGGACCGTCGGGAGCAGGTACGGCGCCACGGTCGGGATGACGCCGAGCCGCAGCGCCCCGGTGAACGGCGCGCGTACCGCCTCGGCCTCCTCCAGCAGGGCCCCGACCTCGGCGAGGACGGCCTTGGTGCGTATCGCGAGCCGTTCCCCCGCCGGCGAGAGCAGCACCTTGCGCGTCGTACGCTCCAGGAGGGTGACACCGAGTGTCTCCTCCAGGGCGGAGACCGCGCCGGAGAGCGCGGGCTGGCTCATGCCGATCGCGGCGGCGGCGTCGCGGAAATGCAGGTGCTCGGCGACCGCCGCGAAGGCCCGCAGCTGGGCGAGGCTGGGCTGCCTCTTCTTGCCGGTCACTGATAGCCACCTCCGATCAACCCGACCGAGTGTAGCTATTTCACTAATCAATGCACTCTGTGCCAACATCAATAACGTCCAACCCATGGGAAACACTCGCAAAATGGGTGTTTCTTCGCTGCAAGGAGAGCGCGTGCTCACTGTCGGTGACAAGTTCCCCGAGTTCGATCTGACCGCCTGCGTCTCGCTGGAGAAGGGCAAGGAGTTCCAGCAGATCAACCACAAGACCTACGAGGGTCAGTGGAAGGTCGTCTTCGCGTGGCCCAAGGACTTCACCTTCGTGTGCCCGACCGAGATCGCCGCCTTCGGCAAGCTGAACGACGAGTTCGCCGACCGTGACGCCCAGGTCCTCGGCTTCTCCGGCGACTCCGAGTTCGTGCACCACGCCTGGCGCAAGGACCACCCGGACCTGACCGACCTGCCGTTCCCGATGATGGCGGACTCCAAGCACGAGCTGATGCGCGACCTCGGCATCGAGGGCGAGGACGGCTTCGCCAAGCGCGCCGTGTTCATCGTGGACCAGAACAACGAGATCCAGTTCTCCATGGTGACCGCCGGCTCGGTCGGCCGTAACCCCAAGGAGGTCCTGCGGGTCCTCGACGCCCTGCAGACCGACGAGCTCTGCCCGTGCAACTGGACCAAGGGCGACGAGACCCTCGACCCGGTCGCGCTGCTGGCCGGGGAGTGACCTGACATGTCCCTCGACTCCCTGAAGTCCGCCATACCGGACTACGCCAAGGACCTGAAGCTCAACCTGGGCTCGGTCATCGGCAACTCCGACCTTCCGGCGCAGCAGCTGTGGGGCACCGTGCTGGCGACCGCCATCGCCTCGCGCTCCCCCATCGTGCTGCGCGAGCTGGAGCCGGAGGCGAAGGCGAACCTCACGCCCGAGGCGTACACGGCCGCCAAGTCGGCCGCCGCCATCATGGCGATGAACAACGTCTTCTACCGCACCCGGCACCTGCTGTCGGACCACGAGTACGGCACCCTGCGCGCCGGTCTGCGGATGAACGTCATCGGCAACCCGGGCGTCGACAAGGTCGACTTCGAGCTGTGGTCCTTCGCGGTGTCCGCCATCAACGGCTGCGGCATGTGCCTGGACTCGCACGAGCAGGTGCTGCGCAAGGCCGGGATCGACCGCGAGGTCATCCAGGAGGCCTTCAAGATCGCCGCCGTGATCGAGGCCGTCGGCGCCACGCTGGACGCCGAGGCGGTTCTCGCCCAGTAGGACCCGGCAGGAAAGGGCCCCGTCCACCATCCCGGTGGGCGGGGCCCTTCGCGTCGCTACGCCGGGGGCGTGTCCGGCGCCGGCTCGGCCCCGGGGGCGGGGGCGGGCTCCGGCGGCGGTCCCGCCGCCGGTGACGCGTCCGTCGACGTCGCGCCGCGCGGCCTCGGCGCCTGCCGTACGGCGGCCTCGCGGGAGTACGCCCGCAGATAGCCCACGACGGTGTTCGTCACCGCGACCAGCGGTACGGCGACCACGGCGCCGCCGATGCCGGCCACCATGCCGCCGGCGGCCACCGACAGCACCACCGCCAGCGGGTGGACCCGCACCGCGCGCCCCAGGATGAACGGCTGGAGGATGTGGCCCTCGATCTGCTGCACCACCAGCACGACGACGAGCGTCATGACCGCCGCGAACATGCCCTGCGTCACCAGCGCCACGACGACCGCGAGCGCGCCCGACACCACGGCGCCGACGAGCGGGATGAAGGCGAACAGGAAGATGAACACGGCCAGCGGAACGGCCATCGGCACGTCGAGGAAGTAGATGCCGAGGCCGATGAAGATGGCGTCGATCAGCGCGACCACGACCGTGCCGCGCACGTACGCGGTCAGCGTCCGCCAGGCGCGCGGACCGGCACCGGCCACGCCCGGCCGGGCCGCGGCCGGCACCAGCTTCAGCGTCCACTGCCAGATCCGCTTGCCGTCGTAGAGCAGGAACAGCGTCGAGAAGGCGGCCAGCAGGATGCCGGTGAGCGCCTCGACGACGACCGTGACGCCCTCCAGCCCCGCGGACGTTATCTGGTCGGTGTTGGCGCCGACCGCCTCGCGCAGGTTCTTGGCGATCTCGTTGATCTGCTTGTCGGTGACGTGGAAGGGGCTGTTCAGCAGCCAGTTGCGCAGTTCGTCGATGCCGTCCTGGACCTGGTCGGAGAGGTTGTCGATGTTCTCCATGACCTGCCAGGTGACGAACCAGCCGATCAGGCCCATCACCACGAACCCGAGGACGGCGGTCAGTGCCGTGGCCGGCCCACGGGGCACCCCGTGCCGTCGCAGCCACGCCACCGAGGGCTGGAGCAGGGCCGTGATCAGCAGCGCGGCCACGAACGCCAGCACCACCAGCTGGACGGCGCTGATCACCTTCATCAGCACCCAGAGGGTGCCCGCGAGGACCAGCAGCCGCCATCCGGCCTCCGCCGCGACCCGCATGCCCCACGGCACCGCCTGTGCGGGATCGGGCCGTTCGCGGACGACGACCGGGTGCTCCACGAACGTGTACCCGTGCCCCGCGGACAGGTCGTCCGCGTCCAACGAGGACAGGTGGTCCGGGGCGTGCGCCGGTCCGGCGCCGCCGGTTTCGGGGTCCTCGCCCTCCACTTCGGCGCGGCGCTGGTCCAACCGCCTGCTCATCCGGGTCAGTCCGGCACCCAGCCGGCCGAGCCATCCTGGCACTCGCGACATGATCCGTCCTCTTCCCCCGTCTCTCCCCACCACTCCCCCCTGGAGTCGTTCCGGTTCGACCGTACATGGCGGGAGCGCGAAAGCCCCTCACCGTAGGACGGTGAGGGGCTGCGCGAGGTTGAGCGGCGGGCCGTGCCGGCTCAGTACCAGTGGTTGTTCTGCCAGAAGTTCCAGGCGTCGCACGGGCTGCCGTAGCGGCTGTCCATGTAGTTGAGGCCCCACTTGATCTGGGTGGCCGGGTTGGTCTGCCAGTCGGAGCCGACCGAGGACATCTTGGAGCCGGGCAGGGCCTGGAAGAGCCCGTAGGCGCCCGAGGACGGGTTGACGGCCCGGTAGTTCCAGCTGGACTCGTGGTCCACGATGTTGCTGAAGCACTGGAACTGGCCGCTGGGGACCATCTGACGTGCCATCGCCTGGATCTGGCCGACGGTGTAGGAGCTCTGGACGGCGAAGGAGACGGACTCGCGCGCGGCGTCGCGGCTGGCCGCTTCCTCCTGCGCTTCGCGCTTCTTGGCCTCCTCGGCCGCCTCGGCCGCCTTCTTCGCCTTCTCCTGCTTGGCGACGGCGGTCTCGGCGGCTGCCCTGCGGGCCGCCTCCTCGGCGTCCTTCTTGGCGCTCGCGTCCGCGGCGATGGCCTGTACGTCGGCCTGCTGCGTCAGGGACGCGGTCTGCACCTGCGCCTGCTCGCCCATGGGGATGTCCGCGAGCAGCGTCATGCCCGCTGCTGTCGCCTCCGCGTCGTGGTTCTGCGCGGTGCTGCCCGAGGCAACGCCGACGACGCTTCCGACTGCGGTGACCGCCGTGGCCGAGGCCACTGCGAATCCCCGGACCGAGATCCGGCTCACACGGTTTCCTTCCAGCATCGCCCGCTTCGGTGACCCTCGCGGACGCAATCGTGCCCCTGGCACTGACCTCCCCAACTACGGGTCACGGGAGGTGCGGGCCCGGTGGACAACTCCCTCGACGGGAGCGCCGCGTGGTGCTCGGGCGGCATACGACGCTGCTATGGAGTTGGAACGGATGTTTCCGTGGTGCCGTACCGCTGGGGGTACAGGTGTGTCGTATGCGGGGCCTGACAGGAGTGAGACTCTGCCGTAACCCGGCGCGGTGAGGCAATTCTGTGTTGCGTGGGAAAGCTCACATCCCGTTTGGCCCTGTGGATTCAGAGAAAACTCCGCGCGCGACGACGCCGCCCGGCTAGGCTCTTTGCCTTTCCGGACGGCGTCGGCCGTCGGGGCGAGCGCCCCCTTGTCGGGACGCGGTTCTCAGATGTGTCCGTCCTCCAGCATTTCGGTCACGAGCGCCGCGATCTGGGACCTCTCGGACCGCGTCAGCGTGACGTGGGCGAAGAGCGGATGGCCCTTCAGCTTCTCGACGACGGCGACCACTCCGTCGTACCGCCCCACCCGCAGGTTGTCGCGCTGCGCCACGTCGTGGGTCAGCACGACCCGCGAGTTGGCGCCGATCCGGGACAGGACGGTCAGCAGGACGTTCCGCTCCAGCGACTGGGCCTCGTCCACGATCACGAACGCGTCGTGCAGCGAGCGGCCGCGGATGTGGGTGAGCGGCAGGACCTCCAGCATGCCGCGGGCGGTGACCTCCTCGATGACCTCACGGCTGGTGACCGCCGACAGCGTGTCGAAGACCGCCTGGGCCCAGGGGCTCATCTTCTCCGCCTCGGAGCCGGGCAGGTAGCCGAGCTCCTGCCCGCCGACCGCGTACAGCGGGCGGAAGACCATCACCTTCTGGTGCTGCCGGCGCTCCAGCACGGCCTCCAGACCCGCGCACAGCGCCAGCGCCGACTTGCCGGTGCCGGCCCGGCCGCCCATGGACACGATGCCGATGTCCGGGTCGAGCAGCAGGTCGAGCGCGATCCGCTGCTCGGCGCTGCGGCCCTTGATGCCGAACACCTCCCGGTCGCCGCGCACCAGCCGGACGCCGCCGTCGGGCGTGACGCGGCCGAGCGCCCTGCCGCGCTCCGACTGGATGGTCAGCCCCGTGTGCACGGGCAGGTCGGCGGCCTCGGGGACGTGGACCCGGCCCTCCTCGAAGAGCACGTCCACCTGTTCACCCGGCAGGGTGAGTTCGGACATCCCGGTCCAGCCGGAGGCGTCCGTGATGGCGAGCTCCGCGCGGTACTCCTCGGCGAGCAGGCCGACGGAGGACGCCTTGATCCTCAGCGGGAGGTCCTTCGACACCACGGTGACGTCGAACCCCTCGGCCTGCAGATTGCGGGCGACCGCGAGGATGCGGGAGTCGTTGTCCCCCAGGCGGTAGCCGGTCGGCAGCACGCTGGGGTCCGAGTGGTTGAGCTCGACACGCACGGTCCCGCCGAGGTCCCCGATCGGGATGGGGGCGTCGAGGCGACCGTGCCGCACACGGAACTCGTCGAGCAGGCGCAGGGCCTGCCTGGCGAAGTAGCCCAGTTCGGGATGGTGCCGCTTGGCCTCCAGCTCCGTCACCACGACGATCGGGAGCACGACCTCGTGCTCGTCGAAGCGGCTCAGTGCTTTGGGGTCGGCCAGCAGGACGCTGGTGTCGAGAACGTAGGTGCGCCGATCTGGCTTGTGGCGCTTTGTGCTGGTCACCACGGAAGGACGTACCCCCTCGGAAGAGGTCGGGGAGCGACGGAGTGGACGCTGGGCCGGGAGGGCGGGAGCGAGCCGGCCGGTCGTGGGCCGCCCTGCACGGGCGCGGGCCGCGAACCGGCCCTCCGCCGCTTCTTCCGCGCCGTGACCGCACGGCAGGGCTGGTGCAAAGGGCCTCCCGGGCGTACGGCTCTGTGCCGTCCGCTGAGATCCGATGCCCGTGGTTCGGGCGTCGACCTGCTTGCCTTATGCCCTCGAACGAGCGCCGCCATGCAACGCCGCAGGACGACACACCGGTGAACTCCCCATGACGGGCGCCCCACGTGGGCACCCGGGCGGGTCGGGGGTGCGGGCGGGCCGGGACGCGGAGCCCTCGGGGGCCGGGAGGCGGGGCAGCGCGAGGGCAGAAAAAACGGGCCGGTCCGTGGGGGGGAGACGGACCGGCCCGAGGGGGGGTTTCCACCATAACCCTTCGTAAGTGATGCTGCGTGCATCGGCGTGCCACAACTACTCTCCGGAATCGTCCGGCAACGCCCGGGTGGTCACGGAATTGCCCATTCCGCCCTGAATCATGGCCAGAACGCGGTCATTCGCACGGAATTCAGAGGGAAACGGGTGACAGGAGTGGCCATACGGAGGTTCCGGTGCGCGCCGCCCCCGGCGCGACGGAGTGCTCCCGCATCCCTCCACCGGGTGATACCGGCGGCGAACGCCCGCTTGACCGGGCACCGCGCAGCCCCCTCCACTGCGCGGTGCCACACGCGCAGCTTTGCTCACGCGAATTGCCTACTCCGAATTTACGTGATCACCGCAGAGGGTTTCGACCCGCGAGGGGCGCCGGTGGATAACGATGTGGAAACCCTGTGAGGATCGCGGGGTGATTCCGCACGCCCCCTCCGGAGCGCGGATATTTGCGAAGGTATGTCACTTACGTCCGGAACGGCCCGTCCGGCCCGGCACCGGTCCCCCTCCCTGGCGAGGACCGCGGGATTCACCCGGACGGCGGCGGGCGCACGACGGCCCGAACGGCAGTTCCCGGCCAAGTCCGTCCGAGCTCCGCCTCCGGCCTACGCGTGCGGCTTGCGGGCCTCGAAGAGCTGGCGCGCGCTGTGGGCGACGAAGGGGCCCTCGGCCCGGATCCGCTCGTGCAGGTCGCGCAGGCGGGGCCGGTACTCCTCGACGGTGAACCCGGGGACCATCCAGACGACCTTGCGCAGGAAGTGGACCACGGCGCCGATGTCGTGGAACTCCATCCGCAGCCGCTCCGCCCGCAGGTCGACGACCTCGAGACCGGCGGCCTCGGCGCCGGCGCGTTCCAGGTCGGGGTGGCGGGCGTTGCGGTTCTCCTCGGGCAGGGGGCCGAGGAAGAACTCGATCAGCTCGAAGACGCTGGCGGGGCCGACGTGCTGGGCGAAGTACGTGCCGCCGGGCGCGAGCACACGGGCGATCTCCGCCCAGTGGGGGACGACGGGGTGCCGGCTGACGACGAGGTCGAAGGCCCCGTCGGCGAAGGGGAACGGCGCGTCGTCGGGCGAGGCGACCACGGGGACACCGCGCGGCCGGAGCAGCGCGGTGGCCTTGGCGACGTTCGGCGGCCACCCCTCGGTGGCGACGACGAGCGGGGGCCGGTGCGGGGCGGCGACGCCGAGGGCGAGGTCCAGGACCTCGCCGCCGCCGGTCTGCACGTCCAGTACGGCGGTGGCTCCGGTCAGCCGCCCGCCCATGGACCGCGCGTACCCCCAGGACGGCCGTTCCTCGGTGGCCCGTCCCTCGAACCAGGAGAAGTCCCAGCCCTCGGTGGGGACGGCGGCGCCTTCGGCCACGAGGTCGTCGAAGGAGCGGGAGGAAGCAGGTGCCATGGTGCGGTCGATCCGATTTCTGCGAATGGGGGGCGGCTTCTGCGAGTGGGGGGCGGCGGCCGGAATGCTAGTCCACCAGGGGCCGGACCTGCTGGGCGGCGAACCGGACGAAGCCCTCGGGGTCGGGTTCGTCCCCGGTCGGCTGGAGGACGACGGTGTCGGCGCCGGCCTCGGCCATCCGCCCGACGGCCTTGGCGACGGTCTCCGCGTCTCCGGCGACCCCCAGGTCGGGCACGGCGTCGAGGCCCTCGGCGCGCTGTTCGGCCCGCAGCCGCTCGGCGGCGCCGGGTCCGGTGGCCGCGAGGAGGTACACGACGACCTTGTGAGGACCGGTCCGCCCGGCCGCCGCCCGGCCCTCGTCGATGAGCAGACGGGCCCGCCGCACCGCGTCGGGGGTGTTGACCGACGTGAGGATGGTCCCGTCGGCGGCCTCCCCCGCGAGCCGCAGCGAACGGGGTCCGGTCACCCCGGCGAGCACCTCGGTCCCCTGCGCGGGCGGCCAGTCGAGGGCGACGTCGTCGAGCCGGACGTACCGTCCCGCGGTCGTCACCCGCTCCCCGCGCAGCAGGGCCCGCAGGGCGAGCAGGTGCTCCCGCAGCAGGGTGAGCGGCGACTCGGCCCGCGCCCCGACCTGCTCCATCCAGTCCTGCACGCCGTGCCCGACACCGAGGATCGCGCGGTCGGGGAACATCCGGTGCAGCGTGGCGGCCTCCATGGCGGTCACGGCCACGTTCCGCAAGGGCACGGGCAGCAGCCCGACGCCGACCCGGAGCCGCTCGGTCCACGCGAGGGCGGCGGCGGCCGTGGAGATCCCGCCCTCGAGGAAGCAGTCCTCCCACAGCCACAGCTCCTCCAGCCCCGCCTCCTCGGCGACGCGTGCCACGTCGCGCAGTCGTTCGGGGGCGAGCTGGGGACGGAACACGACGCCGAGTGCGGTCATGGGATCTTCCTACACTTGGCCCGGGCGCGGGACAACGGCATTTCGCGGTGCGGCACGGCGTCGTGTGCGTGGCGCGGGGAGGGAGTCGGCATGGGGCGGCGCTGGCGGGACGGGCGGGGGCGCCTGGTCGTGGAAGGCGGGCCGGACGGGAGCGCGGTCGCCGTACCGCTGGAGATCGCCGCCTCCTACCGGGCGCGTACCAAGGGGCTGTTGGGACGGGACTCGATCGACGGGGCGCTTCTGCTGTCGCCCGCCGGCAGCGTGCACACGTTCCGGATGCGCTTCCCCATCGACGTGGCCTATCTGGACCGCCGGTTCACCGTCCTCGCCGTACGCACCATGCGCCCGGGCCGGCTGGGACTGCCCCGGCTCCGCTCCCGGCACGTGCTGGAGGCCGAGGCGGGGGCGATGGCCGGGTGGGGGGTGCGGAAGGGGATGCGGTTGGAGGTACGGGAGGAATAGGGGACCCTCACTCCCTCACACCGGCGAGAACCTTCAAGGTTGCCCCATGGCCGTCATCCTCGTCCCGATGCTCCGGCCGCCGATCGCCTCTTCTAGCGGAAGAGGAGGAACACGGTCAGTGAGACGGCACCGGCGAGGGGCCCCAGCAGCGCAAAGCGGGCGGAGCGGGCAAGCCGGCGGATGCCGGGGGCGAAGTACAGGGGGGTCACCACGGCGGCCGTGACGCCCACTTGGAGCGCGAGCAGCTTCGCCAGCGGGGACACCGCCGTCAGCGGCTGCATCCAGGCGACGGAGAGGATCGTCAGCAGGAGAAGGGGGCCGCAGGTGATCAGCACCGTCCCGCTCCAGAAGAACAGGGCGAGGTAGCGGCACGCGGGCCAGTCGGCCAGGTCGCGGGGCTCGACGTTCAGGGTCACGTTCACGGGTCCAGCCTGCGGCCCCTGGACGGACGTCGGCATGAGCGCGTCTACTCATCTCATCCGGGCGCCGGCGCCTACTCACGCCGCGCGTAGGGCGGCCGCCGGCGCCGCGAGGGCGATGCCGGCCGCCCGTGCGGCGCCCTGCCGTGACGTCGTCCTCACGACGTGCGCGGGAAGGAGACCTCGACCCTGCGGTTCTTCTTGCGGCCCGCCTCCGTCGAGTTGTCGGCGATGGGGTAGTCCTCGCCGTAGCCGCGGACCTCGTAGGTGACGCCGGAGTCGTTCAGCGTCTGGGCGAGGAGTCGCTGGACGGCGTTGGCGCGCTGCTTGGACAGGGCGTCGCCGTGGGCGGAGGAGCCCAGGTTGTCAGTGAAGCCGAAGACGCGGATCCTGCCGGCGTTCTGCTTCCTGATCTCCTCGGCGATCCCCGCGACACGGGACTTCGCCTCGCCGCCGAGCTTCGCGCTGTCCTTGCCGAACAGCACCTCGGCCTGGAGCGCGAAGGTCACGCTGGTGTTGGTGTCCTCGCGGCGCTCGTCACCGCCCTGGTCCTCGACGACCGACTTGATGTCCAGCACCTTGGCCTGCGCGAGCGTGGCGCCGTCCGGCAGCTTCAGGTCGGGGTCGTTGGGGTCGACCTCGACGGGCGCGGACGCGGTGGCCTCCGTACCCGGGGGCACGGACGGGCCGTCGTCGGCGTGCGCGGTGGTGCAGAGGTTCGTGGCGAGGAGGAGGGCGGCGGCGGTGAGGGGCAGGGTGAGGCGGGTGCGTGTCATGGGGTGCCTCACCCGGAGATGGAGATGGTCGCGCTGGCGAACGTCGGCAGTTGGAATGCGACCTCAGTCGTACTGGCGGGTGGAGACGGGAACTGCATGAATACGGGAACAGATGCCCCCGCCTTGATTCTCGGGATGTTCGTAGTGGTGAGTGGGCGGCCCTCCGTGTCGCGCAACACGTAGTACCGCTTCTTGCTCGCTGAATCAACGAGGGTCGCTCCACCTAGGGACGACCCGTGTCTGATGATTTCGGTCTCGTCCCCTGCCGTGCGTACTGAGACACGAGCGTCCTTGCTACCGTCATTCTTGAGCTCCCCGCTAACGGTGACGAACCCCCCGGCATCCCTTGTGGCCGAGGTGATCTTGAAGATCAGCCCGTCTTCTCCCCTCAGCTCAGCCAGAGGCTTGTCCGTCCCTTCCTGGGCACTCGGATTGGATCCAGCGCGCCCAGGAGCAGACGCCGAGGACGTCGGTCTGTCGTCCTCGCCTCCCTCCCCGCTGCAAGCTGCCACCCCCATGGCCAGTCCGACCACGACCGTCGTTGCGACCATGCCCCTGCGTGCCTTCGTAGTGAACCGAATGTCCATGCCGTGCTTCCCTCATCCTCATCGCTTCGCTTGTCAGTCGGCCAGATGGACGTCGAACAGCTCGTTGGCTTCGGGTAGATCATCCAGTTTCTTCGGATCCAGGTCCCAGTGCGTTCCCTGACAGGTGAGACGCGGCAGGATGTCCTTTGCATCTTCAGCCGGCATCTCGAACGTGCACCGTGGTTCGATCACGGCAGTCGCCTTTGCCTGTGACTTCTTGTCTTCCGTACCGGGCACAATGCTTTCCCCAACGGATTTGTTCGTCTCGACCACGACCGTGAAGCCCAGCAAACCTTCGGGAGCGCAGCTCAACAAACGAGCATCGTTCTGGGCTGCGAGTTGCTCGCCCCGCCAACACGAGGGGGTGAGCCCAGCCACATCCCCCTCGAAGATGTCCTGCCATTTGGCCGGATCACGTACTACATCGACCCACAGGTCAGCGAGTTGGTCGCGTGTCTCCTGCGCTGCAGCGAGAGCCGCCGAGTCAGCCGCCGTCTGGGCGCCGTTCCGATTGGCCGAAGCCTGCCCGATCGCAAAGTACGCCAACGCGAGAAAGAGCAGGCCGCCCACCACCGTGATGTAAATGGGGAAAGCCTGCCCCGCATCCCCGTACTTGAGGCGGTGACTCAACCGATCACCTCGTCGATCTTGCTCACGATCGCGTCGTAAATCGTCTGCCCGATGTCCGTCCCCGTGATCGCCAGCACGATGGCCACCACCACCGCGATGATCCCCAGGTACTCCACGGCCGTCTGCCCCCTGTCGTTCCGGGCGGCGTGGGAGCGCAGGTACGCGGTGGTGGTGTGCAGCCAGTTGTTCATGGTGTTCCCCTCCAGGGTGGACGTGTGCTGTGGGACGGTCCGTCGAGGGCGTTCCAGACCCGGCCACCTCGTGGTGGCCCCGGAGCGGCCGGCGCCGGTGGAGTCTGTTCATGCGAACCTCGACCTGTCGGGGGTACCGGACAACGACTGTCCCACAACTGATTGCATGTGCGAAAGGTTTTGCGTGGAAGAAGCCCAACTGGGCTCCGTGCGAATGGATGTCGGAAGCTCTGCTTCGTGTGCAGCCGCACTCTTTCGGCTGACGTTCGCCCCCTTCCCCGGCCAGGTGATCGGCATGTCCGCCTACTCCCCCGTGATCGTGCCGAAGTCGGTGCCGGAGCCCAGGATCAGGCCGGCGCCGAGCAGGATCATCGTGGCCGGGACCATGAACGTGGTGATCATCATGGTGGCCTTGGGCACCGCGCGGGCGGCCTTGCGGCGGGCGTTCTGGGCGTCCGTGCGGCGCATGTCCTTGGCCAGGGAGACCAGGGTGTCCACGATGGGCGCGCCCAGTTCCTCGCCCTGCTGGAGGGCCGTCACGAACATCGCCACCTGCTCGGAGTCGTTGCGCCGGCGCAGCTCCGCGAAGGCCTGACGGCGGCTCATGCCGAGGTCCATCTGGCGCAGGGTGATGCGCAGTTCGTCGGCCCAGGGGCCCTCGTAGCGCATGGCGACGCGGTCCAGGGCCTGACGGAAGCCGAGGCCGGCGCTGACCACGACCGCCAGGACGTCGAGGAAGTCGGGGAGCGTGCGTTCGATGACGTCCTTGCGGATGCGGATCGCCGACCAGATGCCGACCTCCGTCCAGAACGCCCCGAAGGCCAGCAGGAGCAGGGCGACGACGTACTGACCGCGCAGGAGGAAGACCAGGAAGCCGACGGCGCCGAGGAAGCCGTAGACGGCTCGGCGGGCGGCGTAGCGGTCGAGGGTCAGGCCGCCGGGGTTGCCCGCGAGGTCGATGCGGCGGCGGTACTTGGCGACCAGGGCCGGGCCCATGAGGCGCAGGACGGCGGGGGCGTAGCGCATGCCCATGCGGTCGATCAGGGAGTCGACGGCACCGGTGCGGGTGGAGCCGACCTCGAGGGCGAGGGCGAGGTCGCCGGGGAGTCTGGCGTCGGCGCGGTACATGCGGATGCCGGCGAAGACGCCCCAGACGCTCAGGCCCATGACCAGTGCGAGCAGCAGTCCCATGGCTCCCCCTTCCTCAGACGTCGATGCGGGACAGGCGGCGGATGAGGACGAAGCCGACGGCGTAGAGGCCGAAGGCGATGATCACCGCGCCCTGGCCGACCGGGGAGCCCGTCATGCGTTCCAGGGCGCCGTCCTTCACCCCGTTCATCAGGAACAGGGAGCCGACGCCGAGCACCGGCACGGCGTACGACGTCATGCTGACCTGGGCGAGCTGGGTGCGGACCTCGCGCCGGGTCTCCTTGCGTTCCTCCAGCGTCTCCGTGAGGTTGCGCAGGGCGCTGACCACCTGGCCGCCCGCCCGGTTGGACAGGACGAGGGTGGTGACGAGGACGACCAGTTCGCGGGAGGGGAGGCGTTCGGCGAGTTCGTTCAGGGCGTCGTCCAGGGAGGACCCGATGGCCAGCTGGTCGGCCACCTTGCCGAGTTCCTCGCCGGCCGGGGCCTCCAGTTCCTCCGCCGCCATGCCGATGGCGGTGCGCAGGGCGAGGCCGGCCTGGGTGGCGTTGGCGAGGATGCGGGCGAGTTCGGGAAGCTGGTTGATGAACTTCTCGATGCGTTTCTGGCGTTGCCAGGTGAGGAACTGCATCGCCGCCCAGACGCCCAGCAGGCCGGCGATCGGGCCGAAGAAGGGGGCGAGGGCGGCCTGGCCGATCAGCCACAGGCCCACGACCGTGGCGAGCATGCCGGCGAAGAACTCGCCGGGGGTGACGTCCAGGCCCGTCGCGGCCAGACGCAGTTCCAGCCTGCGGCCGAGCTTCGTGCGGCGCAGCCGGCGGTCCAGGGTGCGGAAGCGGCGCCGGCGGCCGGCGGACGGGGGCCGGCCGGCGGCGGAGAGGCGGTCGACCAGGGCCTCGCGCTGGGCCTTGCCGGCCGCGTAGGAGTGCAGGCCCAGGACCGCCAGGGTGCAGGTCAGCAGCGTGATGCCGGTGGTGAGCGTGACGAGCGTGTGCAGTTCCATCGGGCGGTCCTACCTGGCTTCTCGGGTGGCGAGCTGGTCTGCGGTGTCGGCCACGCCGAAGGCCTGCGGGACGGGCTGGCTCGCCATGTAGAGGCGCTCGGCGGCGCGGCGCGGGAGGGGGTGGTACTCGAAGGCGCCGTAGATCCGGCCGTCGGCGGCCATCGGCTGGGCGTTGAAGCGGGCGACCGTGGCCAGGCGGTAGGGCTCGCCGCCGTGGCTGGCCAGCAGGGCGATCTCGGTGATGCGGCGGGCGCCGTCGGCGAAGCGGGTGAGCTGGACGATGACGTCGACGGAGCTGTTGATCTGGTCGTGCAGGGCGACGAAGGGGATCTCGACGTCCGACATGGAGGCGAGGGTCTGGAGCCGCATCAGGGCGTCCTCGGCGCTGTTGGCGTGGACGGTGGCGAGTGAGCCGTCGTGGCCGGTGGACATGGCCTGGAGCATGTCCAGGGACTCGCCGCCGCGGACCTCGCCGACGACGATGCGGTCCGGGCGCATGCGCAGCGAGTTGCGGACGAGGTCGCGGATGGTGACGCGGCCCTTGCCCTCGACGTTGGGCGGGCGGGACTCCAGGCGGATCACGTGGGCCTGCTGGAGCTGGAGTTCGGCGGAGTCCTCGATGGTGATGATGCGTTCGGTCTCGGGGATCAGGCCGGAGAGGGCGTTGAGGAGGGTCGTCTTCCCGGTGCCCGTGGCGCCCGAGACGATGATGTTGAAGCGGGCCTGCACCAGTCCGGCCAGCAGGTACAGCATGTGCTCGTCGAGCGAGCCGAGGCCGATCAGCTCCTGGAGGGTGAAGGAGCGCGGGAAGCGGCGGATGGTGAGCGTGGCGCCGGTCAGGGACAGCGGCGGGATGATGACGTTGACGCGCTCGCCGGAGGGCAGGCGGGCGTCGACCATCGGGTTCGACTCGTCCACGCGGCGGTTGACGGTGGAGACGATGCGCTCGATGGTCTGCATCAGCTGGTCGTTCGAGGCGAAGCGGAGCGGGAGCTGTTCGACGCGTCCGCCGCGCTCGACGAAGATCGCGTCGGGTCCGTTGACCATGATCTCCGTGATGGAGGCGTCCTCCAGCAGGGGTTCGAGGATGCCGAGGCCGAGGGCCTCGTCCACGACCCGGCGGATCAGCTGGGAGCGCTCGACCGTCGACAGGACGGGGCCCTCGCGGCTGATGATGTGCCCGAGGACGCGCTCCAGCCGGGCCCTGCGCTCGGCCGTGGCGAGCGAGCTCATCTCCGCGAGGTCGATCTCCTCCAGGAGCTTGGCCCGGTAGGAGGCGACGAGGTGTCCGTCCTCGCCCCGGCCGCCGTGCTCCTCGGGTGCGTGGATGCGTGCGCGCAGGCTCATGCGTCCGGTGCTCCTTGCTCCTCGTTCACGCGGTCACTGCTCACGTGGTCACCGGTCATGGGTCACTCGTCCGCTCGGTGGTCGAGCGGCATGGTCGCCGTCCTGGTCGCGTCCCCGAAGTCCCAGCCCGGGACGATGGAGGGGATGTCGACGGAGGCGGTGACCGTGACCTCGTCCCCGCCGTACGAGGACGGGCAGTCGGTGCCGTCGGCCAGCCAGTCGCTGACCGCCGTGGCGCAGGCCTCCTGGGCGCTCCCCTGGAGCGAGGCCCCCCGGGCGCCGGCGCGGGCCGCGGTGCCGGCCTGCTGCGCGGTGTAGGCGATGAGGCCCAGCTGTACGGCGGCCATGGCGACGATGACCAGGACCGGGAGGAAGCCGAGGTACTCGATGGCGACCTGGCCGCGGTCGCGGGCACGTCCGTTCCGGTGGGAGCACGGCATCTCAGTCGTCCTCCTCCTCGACGGCGCCCGCATGCCCGTGCACGGTGAACGGGAAGCCGACCGTGCCCGGGAAGAGAAGGGGGACCTCGAGCCGCACGTCGGCCGTGACGTACCCGTTCGCGGTGGAGCAGTCCACACCGGCGCCCCCCTCCCAGGCCCCCGGCAGCTTGTCCCGGCCGGCGTCCCGGCAGGCCCCCTGCCGCGCCCCCGGGCCCGCCGCCGTCGCCGCCCGTACCGCCTCGTCCGCGGCGTTGCCCGCGAGCGTGTACGTGTATCCCACGAGCACGAGCTGCCACAGCACCACCAGCGTGACGACGATCGTCGGCGTCATGCCGAGGAACTCGACGGTGACCTGGCCACGGTCGTCGTACCGGTCCCCGTTCCTCGCCCGCCGGCGGGGTAAGCCGTAGGTCCTCATCCCCCACCGTCCTTCCGGCGCCGGAAGCCCGCCGAGCCGCGGTCGCTGCGGAACCGGCCGCCCTTGCGGTCGCTCCCGGCCGCCTTGGCCAGCCCCAGTTCGCCCGCGAGGGCCCACAGGGCCTGCTTCACGGCGCTCCTGCCGTCGAGTTCGTGGATGCGGCCGGAGTCGACGGCGCCCTGGAGTTCCTTGAAGCCCGCGGGGACGGTGGTGGCGGCGACCGCCGTGCCGGTGATCCTGCGGACCAGCGGGGGCTGGATCTCCGTGGCGCGCGTGTGCCGGTTGACGACGACGGTCGTCTCCTCCGCCTTGCGGATCTGCAGCCGGTCCCACATGCGCACCGCCCGTTTGGCGCCCCGGACGGCCACCACGTCCGGGGTGGTGACCAGCAGCGCCTTGTCGGCCATCTCCACGGCCGCCGCACCGGCCCCGCCGAGCTGGGCGCCGCAGTCGATGACGACGACCTCGTAGCGGGAGCGCAGGGCGCTGACGATCTGGCGTGCGGCGCGGTCGGTGACCTCCTCGCCGCGTTCGCCCTCGCCGGGGGCGAGCAGCAGGGCGAGGCCGGTGTCGTGGCGGAAGACGGCGTCGGCGAGGACCCGCGGGGAGATGTCGTTGATGACGGCCAGGTCGGCCACGGACCGGCGGAACTGGACGTCGAGGTAGGACGCGACGTCGCCGGTCTGGAGGTCCATGTCGACCAGGGCGGTGGCGCGGCCCGACGCCTGCGCGGCGAGCGCCAGCTGGACGGCGGTCAGGGTCGCCCCGACCCCGCCCTTGGCGCCGCTGACCGTGACGACGGTGCCGCCGGCGCCGGTGAACACGTCTTTGCCGCTGCCGAGGTGCCGGCGCACGCCCACCGACCACTGGGCCACCGCCTGGACGCGGCTGGCGAGTTCCTCGTAGCCGAGCGGCAGGGCGACCAGGCCGCGGGCGCCGTGGTCCATGGCGGCCTGGAAGAGGCCGGGGCTCGCGTCGGAGGTGACGAGGATGACGCCGACGGCCGGGAAGCGCAGGGCGACCTCGCGGATCAGCTCCAGCGCCGGGACCGGGCCGATCCGCTCGTGCACCACGACGACCTCGGGCAGCTCGTCGACCGACTCGGCGGCCAGCCGGGCCAGGGTGTCGACGAGCTGGGTGGAGTCGGTCACCGGGGCGACCGGTTCGGCGTCGGGGAGCTGGCTGAGCAGGGTCGTGATGGACCGTACGGCGTCCGCGTCGCCGACTGCCGGGAGGATCCTCGTGGGCATGCGGGCCTCTCACTTGTCCTTCGCGAGTTCGTACGTACGGTCCTTGTCCGGGACCGTGGTGTCGCTGCCCGGTGCCACGAGCGCGAGCCGGACCCGCTGGGCGAACGACTCGGCGTAGGTGATGCGCTGGGCGTCGAGGGTGGACAGGGCGAAGGTGATGGGGACCGCTTCGGTGGCCCGGCGCTCACCGCTCTTCTCGCCGGGCTGGAGCGAGGTGAGTTCGCCGACGTCGATGACCTTGGCGTTCGTCACGATGATCTTGGACTGGTCGGGGGTGGTGTCGCGCTCCCCCTCGAAGGTGGCGTACACGTTCACGGTGGCGCCCGGCGTGATCTTGCCGGCGACGCCGGTCGCCGCGTCGATCATGATGGCGACCTCCTGCTGTCCGGGCTGCAGGGCGGGCTGGTCGACGATCATGTCGCTCTGCAGCAGCGAGCCCCCCTTCAGCGTCGTCACGGCGATCTTGCCGCGGATCCGGGAGAGGTCGGTGACCGCGTTCTCCGACAGCCAGCGCTCGGGCATCTCGATCTTCTCGAACTGGTCCGCCCTGAGGGACGTGTAGGGCGCCACGTCGTTCTTCACCTGGTACGCGGTGACCTCGGGGCCGACCTTGGACTTCACGTCGTCGACGACGGACAGCACGCCGGCGAAGGCGCCGAGGGCGCAGAGGACCGACAGGATCAGCAGGATGATGCCGCGGCGCTGACGGGAGTTCATGAACCGTGCAACCTCGTTGGGGGAATCGGTCGAGCCGGGTCGGATGGCGGGACGGTCTGCACGGGACGGACCTACCCCGTCGAGGCGCGTCTGCCTCGGGTGAGTTCGCGGCGGGCCCGATGCCCCGTCCCCGGACCGCCGCCCGTGCCGGGTGCGGGGCCGGGGAGACCGTCGTGAACGGGCGGTGTCGCGGAACAGAACACGCAGCGGTCGCCGATGACCTCGATGCCGCACCAGTGGCAGGCGCTCCGCCGTACGGAGGTGACGAGCTGGTAGAGGACCGACAGGTCGGGCAGGTAGGCGCAGAACTCGGTCACCTTGCCGGTCCCCCACCACTCCGGGGACTCCGCCGGCAGCGGCGCCTCACGCACCCCCTGCACCTTCCAGGACGGGGCGAGGGTGCCGGTGACCCAGTCGGAGGCGAGCTGCCCCTTGGCCACGACCAGCGAGGTCCCGAAGTCGGGTCCGGTGAGGGCCGCGCCGGGGGTGATCCGCACCAACTGCGGCTCGGGGTGCGCCACGACGCCGAACTGGCTGCCCGGCACCCACGACTTGGCGTGCGACTTGAGGCCCACGGGCACGTGGTCGAGCCGGGCGACGGAGCCGAGCAGCGCGCCGGCGTGAACGTAGTGGGTGAGCAGCCGGCCCGCGGAGGCGAGGACGCCGGGCCCGAGGTCGCAGGAGGCCAGCTGCCGTAACTGGCGGGCCAGGACCGCGAGTCCGAGCGGCGGCAGGGCCGGCCGGAACAGGGCGATCCGGTCGCTCTCCAGCAGGGACCGGACGGTGTGGAGCCGCCGCTCCACACCGGAGGACGGGCCCTGCGGGCACACCACGATCACGTGCCCGTGCTGCTCGACGAGCGCCTGCATCTCGCCCAGCACCTGCTCCAGCGGACGCTGGTCGACGTCCTGGAGCACGACCGCGGGCAGCGTCCGTTCGTCCTGCGGCGGCAACGCCAGCCCGGCGCCGGTCACGGCAATCGCAGTTGGCACGCGCGGCTCCCCGTCTCCCTGCCCCTGGGCCGGCCGCCATCACCACGGCCCACCCGGACGACTTCACTGCGTGACTACGTGAGCACTGTATCCACGCGTGTGTGACCGGAGAACAGCGTTTCTGTACCTCAAGAGGAACTTTACGGGGCGCAAGAGCCGACATACCGGCACATACCATGCATTCCGCTTCCCTCACCCGCCCTCCCGCCCGAGCAGGCCGGCGACGTGGCACCGGAGCCCGGCCGGCAGTTCCCTCGGGCCGGTCCGGGGCGGGCCATCACGCCGAGGGGGAGGGTCAGTTGGTCTGTACCTAACTCTTGACACCCTCAATTGGTCTGGACCACCTTGTACGTCAGCGGTGGCCACCGTGTACTCCCCCTTCCTCTCCCCACTCCCCACCGGAGGCCCCAGTGGAGCCCGTACACAGACCGCGCGGACGACGACGGACGCGGGCGCGTTCCGTGGCCGGTGTCGTGGCCGCCGCCCTGGCGCTCGGCGTCACGGCCGTCGGCCAGGCGTCCGCGGCGGACGTCAACAACGTGAGCAACGCCGGTTTCGAGTCCGGCCTGAGCAACTGGAGCTGCTCCGCGAACAGCGGCACGACCGTCGCCTCCCCGGCGCACACCGGCAGCGCCGCGCTCAGGGCGACGCCCGGCGGGCAGGACAACGCCCGGTGCTCCCAGACGGTCAAGGTGAAGCCCGGCTCGACGTACACGCTGAGCGCGTGGGTCCAGGGCGGGTACTCCTACCTGGGCGTGACCGGCACCGGGACGACCGACGTGTCGACCTGGACCCCGGACGCGGCCTCCTGGAAGCAGCTCTCCACCAGCTTCACCACGGGGTCCTCCACGACCTCCGTGACCGTCTACACCCACGGCTGGTACGGGCAGTCCGCCTACCACGTGGACGACGTGTCCGTGTACGGTCCGGACGGCGGCGGCAACACCCCCGGACCCGAGCCGACGGTCCCGGCCGCCCCGGCGGGGCTGAGCGTCTCCGGCACGACCTCCTCCTCCGCCTCGCTGGCCTGGAACGCGGTCTCCGGCGCCACCGGTTACACCATCTACCGCGACGGCACGAAGGTGACGGCCGTGACCGGCACCACCGCGACCGTGACCGGCCTCGCGGCCTCGACGTCGTACTCCTTCCAGGTCACGGCGACCAACGCGGCCGGCGAGTCCCCCAGGTCCGCGGCCGTGACCGCGCGGACGACCGAGGCGGGCGGCAGCGGGAGCGGCCTGCCCAAGCACGCCGTCACCGGCTACTGGCAGAACTTCAACAACGGCGCCGCCGTCCAGAAGATCTCGGACGTCTCCCCGCAGTACGACATCATCGCCGTCTCCTTCGCGGACGCCACGACGACGCCGGGCGCGGTGACCTTCAACCTCGACACGGCCGGGCTGAACGGCTACACCGTCGACCAGTTCAAGGCGGACATCCGCGCCAAGCAGGCCGCCGGCAAGAAGGTCATCATCTCCATCGGCGGCGAGAAGGGCACCATCACGGTCAACGACTCCGCCTCCGCGACCAACTTCGCCAACTCCGTCCACTCCCTGATGCAGACGTACGGCTTCGACGGCGTCGACATCGACCTGGAGAACGGCCTCAACGCGACCTACATGACGCAGGCCCTGCGCGCCCTGTCGGCCAAGGCCGGCCCGGGCATGATCCTCACCATGGCTCCGCAGACCATCGACATGCAGTCGACGTCCGCCGCGTACTTCAGGACGGCGCTGAACGTGAAGGACATCCTCACCGTCGTCAACATGCAGTACTACAACAGCGGTTCCATGCTGGGCTGCGACGGCAAGGTGTACTCGCAGGGCACGGTCGACTTCCTCACCGCCCTGGCCTGCATCCAGCTCGAGGGCGGCCTCGACCCGTCCCAGGTGGGGCTCGGCCTGCCGGCCTCCACCCGCGCCGCCGGCGGCGGCTACGTGGCGCCGAGCGTCGTGAACAACGCCCTCGACTGCCTGACCAAGGGCGTGAACTGCGGCACCTTCAAGCCGTCGAAGACGTACCCGTCCCTGCGGGGCGCGATGACCTGGTCCACGAACTGGGACGCGACGGCGGGCAACGCCTGGTCGAACGCGGTGGGAGCGCACGTGCACGCGCTGCCGTAGCCGGCCTGCCCAAGACGCCGCCGCGCCCGTCCTCGGCGGGGTCGCCCGCCTCCGCGGCGCGGCGGCGCCCGTCGCAGGCGGTGGCGGGGCGGGAGGCGGGCGCACTCGGGGTGGTCGTCGTGGACGATCGCCCCGAGTGCGGCGCGGCGGTGACGCGGGCTCGGGCAGGCGTCGTCCGCCTCCGCGGGCCGGAGGGCCACAAAGGCGGGTCCGGTCGTACCGTTCGGCGCGGGCGCCCGGCCGTCAGCCGGAGGAATTGACGGCGTCCGCCGCCTCGAGCTCGTACCGCTTGTCCTGAAGCACCGGAGCCAGGTCCTTCCGGTTCTCGGCGATCAGTGACTTCTGGTACTCGACCTCGACGGCGAACCAGGTGCCGACCAGGTTGACGCGCCCCTTGCAGGCCACATCGGCGACCGCCGTCCTGATCTCGAGCGGATGGGACTCCCGCCCCTGGAAGCGGCTGTCGTTCATCACCGTCAGCGGGTCCGGATAGGAGAACCCCTTGTCCTTCATGCACCGCGACCAGGACTCGAACACCGCGAGCACCCGCGGATCCTCCTTGGTGACGGAGAAGCTCTTCCCGTTGAGGTCCTGCGCCACATCGCTCGATCCGAGGGTGCCGTCCTTGGACAGTTCCCGTCCGGCCTCGCCGGCACATCCCCCGGCCGGCACCTCGACGCCGTTGACCTTGCGGCCACCGGAAGCGCCGGGTTTCCCGGTCAGCACGGTCAGCATCTTCCCCTCGGGGACCTCGAACTCCTCCGTCCGCCGGGTCCGGGGGTCGCGGTCGCCCAGGTGGTAACCGTCCGCGCGCGCCAGCTCCGCGTCGGTGAGTCCGTACCGCCGGTCCATCACGCTGCGGGGGCCGACGGGCGGGCTCGCGGAGACGGGCTCGTAGGTGAGACCGAAGCGGCGCGCGCAGCGCTCGATCAGCGTCTGCTGGGCCTGTCGGACTCTGCCCGCCTCGGCGTCGGAGAAGAGGTACTCCTCGATGGGCAGCCGGAGACCGGCCGAAGCCAGCAGGGCCGGGGCCCGCGGCGCGGCGGTCCGCCCGCCCTCCGGCTCCGGGTGCTGCGAGGAACAGCCGACGGCGGCGAGGAGCACCGCTCCGACTCCCAGCGGCCGGCAGCGCAGAAGCTTGTCACTCAGCAGACCGAAACCCATTGCTCCCGACCCGAATCACCTACGTGCCGCCGGCCCGGCTCCTTCGCGGGAGCAGGGCCGGCGGCATTTCCACTGACGTACCGGATCAAGAAGTCACCCAGAGGAACGAGGCGTTCTCGTTGTACGTGTTGTTCAGGTTCCTGGCGCTGGACGGGCCGACGTTGTCGTAGGCGCCGCCGTAATTCGAGTTGTAGAAGATACGAGCGCTCCTGCCACTGCTCGTCGGGAACCCGTTGGTCGCGGAGGCGGCGTTGTTCTTCACGGCCTGCCCGTATCCCGCCCCGTCACCCGTGAAGGTGTAACCGGCGAAGTCCGGGGTGTTCGTGACGAACACCCGGAACGAACCCTGCTGGTTCGAGTTGTAGTACAGGCAGAGATAGAGCGTGCTGCAGCGGGTCTCCGCCTGCGCCGTAGGAGCGACAAGGCCGACAGCCGCGCCGGCGGTCACCAGGACGGCGGATGCGGCCGCGATCCTCTTCCTCAGACCCATAATGGCCCCCCCTTTTTTTCCATTTCGGACACACGGTCTACAGCCGAAAGGATGCCCCTCAAGATCCTTCACCGCAAGAGAATATGGGGCGATGGCCGGATCACGCGGGTAAATAAACTCCCTTACCGGCATGATCACCGCAAAGGTGCGGTTTCCTACTGGAAGAACTCCGACCACGGCTGGTCCCAGACCTGCTTCACGCACAGCACCAGGAACAGCAGGCCCGCGATGCCGAGCATGCCGTTGCTCAGCCATCCGTTGCGCCACTCGCGCGGCGTGCGGGAGGAGTTGAGGAGCCACACCAGGGTCAGGGCGAGGAACGGCATGAACGCCGCGCCCAGCACGCCGTAGACGATGACCAGCCGGAAGGGCTGGCCCTGGAAGAGCAGGACGATCGGCGGGAAGGTCAGCCAGAGGAGGTAGAGGCGGAACGGCCAGGAACGCTCGCGTTCGCCGGAGGCGACCTTCTCGCCCGTGGCCGCCGTCCCGGCCCGCAGCCGGGCGACGAAGTCGGCGAACATCAGGCTCACCCCGTGCCAGACGCCGATCAGCGAGGTGAAGGAGGTGGCGAAGAAGCCGATCAGGAAGAGCTTGCCGGTGGCGGTGCCGTACCGGTCCTCCAGGATGTCGCCGAGCTGGACCAGGCCCTTGTCGCCGCTCGCGATGGCGATGTTCGCCGAGTGCAGCAGCTCGGCGCCGACGAAGAGCATCGCGATGACGAAGACGCCGGTGGTGGCGTAGGCGACCCGGTTGTCGAGGCGCATGACCTTCATCCAGCCGGTGTCCGTCCAGCCCTTGGCGTTGACCCAGTAGCCGTACGCGGCCAGCGTGATCGTGCCGCCGACGCCGCCGATCAGGCCGAGGGTGTTGAGGACGGAGTCCTTCTCGTCGGGGAGGACCGGGAGGAGGCCGGCGAAGGCGTCGCCCAGGTCGGGCGCGACCCGGACCGCCAGGTAGACCGTCACCACGAACATGACGCCCACCAGGACCGTCATGACCTTCTCGAAGACGGCGTACTTGTTGAACCAGACGAAGACCAGGCCGACCAGACCGCAGGCCACGCCCCACCGTTCGAGGTCCATCACGTCCGGGAACAGGGCCTGCAGGGGCAGGGCGCTGGACGACATCGCCGCCGCGCCGTAGACGAAGCCCCAGATCACGGCGTAGACCGCGAAGAACCACGTCGTCCAGCGGCCGAGGCTCGCCCAGCCGTCGAACAGCGTGCGGCCGGTGGCCAGGTGCCACCGGCCGCACGCCTCGGCGAGGGAGATCTTCACCAGGCAGCCGATGATCGCGGCCCACAGCAGTGTGTAGCCGAAGTTGCCGCCCGCGATGAGGGTGGCCACGAGGTCGCCGGCGCCGACACCGGTCGCGGCGACGACGATGCCGGGGCCGATGTGGCGCCAACCGGACCTGCGGGGGGCCGGGCCGGCCCCGGCCCCGTGGGGTACGCCGGTGTCCCTGGTGTTGCCCGTGGTGTCCGCCATGCGGCTCAAGAAAGCGGAAAGCCGCCGGCCGGGCAAGAGGGCGTGCGGGGATCTTCACGCCATGTGCCTACTCGGTGGCGGCCGCGGCCCCGCGCTCCGTTCCGTCCGCGCCGTCCTCCGCGCCGGCCCCCGGCTCCGTGCCCTGCTCCGCCCCGGGCTTCTCGTCCGGCGCGGCCTCGGCCTCCGCCTCGCCGTCCTCGAAGTACGCGTCCAGGACCTCGTCCAGGGCCGCGTCCCACTCCTTGAAGCGGCTCCGGGACGGCGCTTCGACCTCGATCGGGTACCAACGGCGGTCGGGGGTGTGGACGGTGACGGTGTACCGCTTGCCGAAGCGGGCCGTCTCGGTCTCGACGGCGCCGATCTCGTCCCAGCGGAACTCGCACGCCTGGTCGTCGAGGGCGAGTCGCACGCCCTTGTGGTCGGCGACGATGCGGGCGCGGCGGTCGGCGGCCTCGAAGACCGGCCCGTCCACCGCCTCCTCGTCCGGCTCCACCGCCTCCTCGTCCGGCTCCGCCGCCCCCTCGGCGCCGGAGGCCGCGGGGGCGTCCTTCGTCTCGGGCTTCCCGGGCTTCTCGGGGGCGGCATCCTCCGCGGCGGTCTCTCCCGTCACCCCCGTCCCCTCCGGTTCGCCGGACGGCGCGGGCGCGGTGAGCCCGGGGATGAAGGCCGGGTCGAACCCGGCGCCTTTCAGGGGCTGGCTGCTCGGCTCTATGCGCTGCTCCACAGCGGGCAGTATGGTCGACGATCCTGTGCCGGGCACAGTCGGCCCCGGCATCGTTATCGGACGCGTACAACGCACCACGTGCCGACGCGCCCCCGGGGCCGTCCTAGACGAACAGGCTCAGCACCGCCGCCATCACGAAGCCGCCCAGCGACAGCACGCTCTCCAGCACGGTCCACGTCCTCAGGGTGTCCCGTTCGCTGATGCCGAAGTACTTGGCGACCATCCAGAAGCCGCCGTCGTTGACGTGCGAGGCGAAGATCGAGCCGGCCGAGATGGCCATGATGACCAGGGCGGTGAACGCCTGGGAGTGGTCCCCCGCGGCGAGCAGCGGCGCCACGATGCCCGCCGTCGTCACGATGGCGACCGTCGCCGAGCCCTGGGCGACCCGCAGCACCAGGGAGATCAGGTAGGACAGCACGATCACCGGCAGGCCCACGTCGTGGAAGGTGTCGGAGAGGGCCTGGGCGACGCCGCTGGCCTTGAGGACGGCGCCGAAGACGCCGCCCGCGCCGACCACCAGCAGGATGTTGCCGACCGGCTTGAGCGAGGCCGTCGAGACGGTCTCCAGGGACTTGCGGGACCAGCCGCGCCGGATGCCGAGCAGGTAGTAGGCGAGGAACAGGGCGAGGGTCAGGGCCACGAAGGGGTTGCCGAAGAACTCGATCACCGAACGGGTGGTGGAGGGGTCCAGGGCGATGGAGGAGAAGGTCGCGGCGAGGATGAGGACCAGCGGGGTGCCGATGATGCCGAGGACCGTGCCGAGCGGCACCGGCGTCTCGCGCGGCGCGACACCGGCCTTGCGCTGCTCGTCGATGACGGCCCGCTTGGCCTCCTCGGCGGCCTCGACCATGTCCTGCGGCACGGGGACGAAGATGCGGCGGCCCACCCAGGCGGAGTACGCCCAGGCGGCGAGCACGGCGGGGACGCCGCAGACGACGCCCATGAGGATCACCCAGCCGAGGTCCACGTGCAGCAGTCCGGCGGCGGCCACGGGGCCGGGGTGCGGCGGCAGGAAGGCGTGGGTCATCGACAGGCCGGCGAGCAGGGGCAGGCAGTAGAGCAGGACCGACTTGCCCGAGCGCTTGGCGGCGGCGTAGACGATCGGCGCGAGGACGAAGATGCCGACGTCGAAGAAGACGGGGATGCCGAAGATCAGGCCGGTCAGGCCCATGGCGAGCGGGGCGCGCTTCTCGCCGAACAGGCCGAGCAGCCGGGAGGCCAGCACCTCCGCCCCTCCGCTGACCTCGAGGATCGCGCCGAGCATGGTGCCCAGGCCGATGATGATGGCGACGTGGCCGAGGATGCCGCCCATGCCGGACTCGATGGTGGAGACGGCGTCGGACTTCTGGACGGTGCCGAAGAGTTCGGTGACCGACAGGCCGGCGAGCAGGCCGACGGCTATGGAGACGGCGAGCAGCGCGACGAAGGGCTGCAGCCGCACCTTGATGATCAGGAAGAGCAGGAGCGCGATGCCGATCGCGGCGACGGTCAGCAGGCCCGCCGTTCCGTCGATCAGCGTGAGCAGACCGCCGGTGTGCGGTGGGGTCTCGGAGGCGGCGAGCCGGAGGGACGGGAGGGACATGCGGGGGGGTCCTCTGGGTGAACGCATGAAGCTTTCGGGCAGGGCGGGGCACGGCACGGCGCCCCGGGGAGGGGGCGCCGTGCCGTGTGACAGGCAGACGGGAGGTCGGAGGGGGCGTCAGCCCAGTACGGCCAGCGCGTCGATCTCGATGAGGAGTCCGGCGGGCAGGCCGACGTAGACGGTCGTGCGCGCGGCGGGCGGCTGGGTGAGGCCCTGCTCCTCGAAGTAGGCGTTGTAGATCTCGTTCATCTCGGCGAAGTGGTCGACGTCGGTGAGGTAGACGCGGATCATCATCACGTCGTCCCAGCTCGCGCCGCCCTCCTCCAGGATCGCCTTGACGTTGGCGAGGGTCTGGAGGGTCTGCTCGCGCAGGGTCGGGCCGGCCGGGGTGGGGGCCTTGCCCTCCTCGTGGGGGAGGAAGCCGACCTGGCCGGCGACCTGGAGGATGTTGCCCTTCCTGACGCCGTGCGAGAACTTCGCCGGCGGGACGGTGTGGGTGGCGGGGGTGAGGGCGGTCTTCTCGGTCTTGTCGCTCATGCCGTGTCCTTCTCGGGGTGGTGCTGGGGGGTGTGCACGGGGGTCCTGCCGGAGTACTCGCCGCTGACGGCGTCGGCCGTGCGGCGCACCAGCGGGAGCAGGGTGAGGAGTTCGTCGGCGGTGACGACGACGTTCGGCGCGGAGACCGACATCGCGGCGACCACCCGGCCGTCGGCGCCCCGGATGGGCGCGGCGACGCAGTTGATGGACTCCTCGTGGCCGCCGAGGTCGGTGGCCCAGCCCTGTTCGCGCACCGTGGCCAGCTCCTTGAGGAAGGCGTCGGCGTTCGGTGTCGAACGGGCCGTGTAGAGGGGGTAGTCGAGCTTCTCCGCGACGGCGCGGCGCTCGTGCTCGGGGAGGTCGGCCAGCAGCAGCTTCGCCACCGCCGCGACGGTGATGGCGACGGGCTTGCCGATCCGGGAGTACATGCGGACCGGGTAGCGGCTCTCGACCTTGTCGATGTACAGGACCTCGTCGTCCTCGTGGACGGCGAGGTGGACGGTGTGCCCGACCTGCTCGTTGAGGCGTACGAGGTGGGGGTGGGCGATCTCGCGGACGTCCAGGTTCTCCATCGCCTCCTGGGCGAGGGCGATGAGCCGGGCGCCGAGGCGGTAGCGCTGGTCGGACTGGCGGTAGACGAAGCCGTGCTCGTGCAGGGTGCGCAGCAGGCGCAGGGCCGTGGACTTGTGGACGCCGAGCCGTTCGGCGACCCGGCCCAGGTCGGCGGGGCCCTCGGCGAGCAGCGGCAGGATGCTGAGCGCGCGGTCGACGGTCTGGCTCATGGTGTGCGTACCTCCTCGTCGGCCCCTTCGTCGGCCTGTGTCCAGCCGGGGCCGAGTCGCAGTCTCCCCCACGCGTCGTCGTCGAGGGCGGCCAGGCGGTCGGCGTGCGCGCGTGCCGGGGGCGCGGCGAGGTCGCCGGGGACGGTGAGGGCGGCGGCGGCCGTCAGGTGGCCGTGGCGCAGGCGGTCGCGCACGGGCAGCCCGCGCAGGGTGGCGGAGAGGAACCCGGCGGCGAAGGCGTCGCCCGCGCCGACGGCGGCGACGACGTCGACGTGCGGCGCGGGGACGGAGGTGACGTGCTCCCCGTGGAAGGCGGTGGCGCCGCTCGCGCCCTGCTTGACGACGAGCAGTTCCGGCTCGGGCAGCGCGGCGCGCACGGCCTCGGGGCCGCCCGGTCCCCAGGCCTCGTCCTCGCCGACGAAGACGAGGTCGGCGCCGCGCGCCAGTTCCAGCAGCACCGCCGGGCCGTCGCCGTCGCGCCACAGCCCGGGGCGGTGGTTGACGTCGAAGGAGACCAGGGGGCGGCCGGGGCGGCGGGCGGTCAGTTCGCGCATCAGGCCCAGGCAGTCGGCGGAGAGCGCGGCGGTGATGCCGGACAGGTGGAGGACGCGTCCGGAGCGGACCGCGTCGAGGTCCAGGGTGGCGGCCGACATCGCGGAGGCCGCCGAGCCGGCCCGGTAGTACGCCACCTCGTGCGCGTCGGTGGCCCGGTCCCCGGCGGTGCGGAAGTAGACGCCGGTCGGCCGGTCCGGGTCGCGGCGGACGGCGGAGACGTCGACGCCGTAGGAGCCGATCGCCTCGACGAGGTGGTCGCCGAAGCCGTCGGCGCCGACCGCGCTGATCCAGCGGACGGTGTGCCCGGCGGCGGCCAGCACGCAGGCCGCGTTGGACTCGGCGCCGCCGATGGCGCGGTCGAAGGAGGGGACGTCGGCGAGGCGTCCGGGGCGGGAGGGCAGGAAGGTGACCATGGACTCGCCGAGCGCGACGACGTCCACGACGTCGGGGGCGGTGCTGGTGGGGCCGTCGGCGGTCACGATGGTGGGGCTCCTCGACCTTCGCGGGCGGACTGTCACGGGCGGAGGCTCCGTTGACCCCGCGTTGGCCGAGATGTTAGACAGCAGTGAGCGATATACGCAACGGGCGTTGCAAAGAATGCAACGCTCCACCTCAGGGAGGCTCCATGGCCCTCGCCACCGGCACCGAAGCCCTCGCCCGTCTGGCCGAGGAGCACGTCGACCACCGCTTCAAGGGCCTCCCGCCGGACGCCGCGGGCCTGACCGTCGCCGAGCTGGCCGCCCAGCGCCGCGACCTCTTCACCGGCGGCTTCACCACCCCCGTGCTGGCCCTCTCGGCCGAGCGCCTGGAGCACAACCTGAAGCTCATGGAGACGTACGCCGCCCGGCACGGCCTCGCCTTCGCCCCGCACGGCAAGACCTCCATGGCCCCCCAGCTCTTCCACCGGCAGATCGAGCACGGCGCCTGGGGCATCACGCTGGCGGTGCCGCACCAGGTATGGGTGGCCCGCGCCTTCGGCATCAAGCGGATCTTCCTGGCCAACGAGCTGGTCGACGCCTCCGCGCTGCGCCGGATCGCCGCCGAGCTGGACGCCGACCCGGACTTCCGCTTCGTCTGCTACGCCGACTCCGTCCGCGGCGTGGAACTGATGGACGCGGCGCTGGCCGGCGCGGGGGCCTCGCGCCCGGTGGACGTCGTGGTCGAGCTGGCCGCCGGCGAGGGCGCCCGGACCGGGGTGCGCACGGAGGCGGGGTGCGCGGCGGTCGCCGACGCGGTGGCCGCCGCACCGACGCTGCGGCTGGCCGGTGTCGCCGGCTACGAGGGCGAGGTGCCGGACGCCGACCCGGAAAGGGTGCGCGCCTGGCTGCGGCGGCTGGTCGCCCTGGCCGTGGACCTCGACGAGGCCGGGCGGTTCGCCGGACTGGACGAGATCGTGCTCAGCGCGGGCGGCAGCGCCTGGTTCGACGCGGTGGCCGACGTGTTCGCCGAGGTCCCGGACCTCTCCCTGCCGGTGCTGAAGCTGCTGCGCTCGGGCGCCTACGTCTCGCACGACGACGGGCACTACCGCGAGCTGACCCCCTTCAACCGCGTCCCCGCCGAGGGCGCCCTGGAGCCCGCCTTCCGGCTGTGGTCCCAGGTCGTCTCGCGCCCCTCCCCGGAGCAGGCCTTCACCAACGCCGGCAAGCGGGACGCGGCCCACGACC
This sequence comes from Streptomyces sp. NPDC029152, assembly GCF_055564355.1. Taxonomy (NCBI): domain Bacteria; kingdom Bacillati; phylum Actinomycetota; class Actinomycetes; order Kitasatosporales; family Streptomycetaceae; genus Streptomyces; species Streptomyces sp. NPDC029152. The sequence continues at coordinate 412,235 of NZ_JBVHWR010000005.1, forward strand.
TCCACCTGCCCTTCGCCCAGGTGGTCCGCCCCGCGGACGGCGGCCCCGAGCGCCCCGCGGACGGCGTCACGGTGACGGGCCTGTCCGACCAGCACGCCTGGCTGGCCACGGCCCCGGAGGCGGAGCTGGAGGTCGGCGACTGGGTCGGCATGGGCCTGTCCCACCCGTGCACGTCCTTCGACAAGTGGCAGCTGATCCCGGTCGTCCGGGCGGACGGGACGGTCGTCGACTACATCCGTACGTTCTTCTAGAGGAGGCCCTGGTGGAAGAGCTGGTCATCCGGGACGCCGAGGTCGTCGACGGCACCGGTGAGCCCTCGTACCGCGCCGACGTGGTCGTCGACGGCGGCCGCGTCGTGTCGGTCGTCAAGGAGGCGGCGGCCGCCGGCTGCCAGCGCCCCCGGGCCCGCCGCGAGCTGGACGCCGAGGGCCTCGCCCTGGCCCCCGGCTTCATCGACATGCACGCCCACAGCGACCTGGCCCTGCTGCGCGACCCCGACCACAGCGCGAAGGCGGCCCAGGGCGTCACCCTGGAGGTCCTCGGGCAGGACGGGCTGTCGTACGCGCCGGTCGACGACCGCACCCTGGGCGAGGTGCGCCGCGCCATCGCCGGGTGGAACGGCCCCGGCGACGACGTCGACTTCGACTGGCGGTCGGTCGGCGAGTACCTGGACCGGCTCGACCGGGGCATCGCGGTCAACGCCGCGTACCTGGTCCCGCAGGGCACGGTCCGCGCCCTCGCGGTCGGCTGGGAGGACCGCGAGGCGACGCCGGCCGAGCTGGAGCGGATGCGCCGGCTGGTCGCCGAGGGCATGGAGCAGGGCGCGATCGGCATGTCGTCCGGGCTGACCTACACGCCGGGCATGTACGCGAAGGACGCCGAGCTGACGGAGCTGTGCCGGGTGGTGGCGTCGTACGGCGGCTACTACTGCCCGCACCACCGCTCGTACGGGGCGGGGGCGCTCCGGGCCTACGAGGAGATGGTCGAGCTGACCCGCGAGGCCGGCTGTCCCCTCCACCTCGCCCACGCCACCATGAACTTCGGCGTGAACAAGGGCCGGGCGCCCGAGCTGCTGACGCTGCTGGACGACGCGCTGGCCGCCGGTGCCGACATCACCCTCGACACCTACCCGTACACCCCCGGCTGCACGACCCTCGTGGCGCTGCTGCCGAGCTGGGCGAGCGAGGGCGGGCCGGAGCAGGTCCTGAAGCGGCTGGCGGACGACGGGACCGCCGAGCGGATCCGGCACCACATGGAGGTGACCGGCTCCGACGGCTGCCACGGCGTGCCCGTGGAGTGGGAGACCATCGAGATCTCCGGCGCGACCGACCCGGCGCTGGCGGAGTACGTGGGCCGTACGGTCCTGGAGTCGGCGCGGGCCCGCGGCGAGACCCCGTGGACGGTCGCCCGGCGCCTGCTGGTGACGGACCGGCTGGCCCCGACGATCCTCCAGCACGTCGGCCACGAGGAGAACGTCCGCGCGATCATGCGCCACCGCGTCCACACCGGCGGCTCGGACGGCATCCTCCAGGGCAGCAAGCCGCACCCGCGCGCCTACGGCACCTTCCCGCACTACCTCGGCCACTACGTCCGGGAGCTGGGCGTGCTGTCGCTGGAGGAGTGCGTGGCGCATCTCACCGGGCGGCCGGCGGCCCGGCTGCGGCTGCCGGACCGGGGCAGGATCCGCGAGGGGTACCGGGCCGACCTGGTCCTCTTCGACCCGGCGACGGTCGCGGCCGGCAGCACGTACGAGGAACCGCGGCGGCTGCCGACGGGCATCCCGTACGTGCTGGTCGACGGGCGGTTCGTGATCGAGGACGGGCGCCGGACGGACGTCCTGGCCGGGCGGTCGGTCCGCCGGAGCCCGCGCTGACTACGGCTTGGGCAGGACGCAGCCGCTGCGGCCGAGGTCGAGCTTGTTGTCGGCGCCGAAGCAGGCGGGGATCCGGTAGGTCTGCTGGGCGTAGTTGATGCCCTTGCGGACCGTCACCGTGCCGTTCTCGGAGACCTCGCAGGGGTTGTTCTCGGTGCAGCGCCCGCCGTCCTCGTTGCCGGTGTTGTTGACGGCCACGACCTTGCCCGTGGCGTTGTCGACGACGGGCGAGCCGGAGGTGCCGCCGATGGTCTGGCAGGCGGAGGTGTAGCGGACCGAGTCCTTCCAGGTCCACTCCCCCTCCTTCAGGCGGTAGGCGAACCCGTCGATGTTGCAGGCGTAGGTCCGCTTCCAGTAGCCGGAGACGACGGTGATCGCGGTGCCGGCCGCGGGACGGGTGTCGCCGAGCGTGAGCGGGCTGATCCCGTAGCTGCTGCGGATCTGGGCGTACGTGCTGGTGAGCTGGTACAGCGAGACGTCGGTGTCGGTCATCGTCGCGTAGGCGATCTTGCCGGCGCGCAGGGTGCCGACGCGGGTGCCGGAGGCGTTGAGCAGCCCGAAGGACCGGCTGGAGGGCTGGTTCACGACGACCTCGCCGGCCGCCGGGAAGCCGGTCTCCAGGCAGTGGCCGTTGGACATCACCAGGGCCGGGTCGTCGTCCTCGGAGGCGGGCAGGCGGACGACGGAGCCCGAACAGTTGCTGAGCGAGACGGTGCCGGCGAAGGTCACGGCGCGGACGGCGGGTGCCGCGGGTGTCGCGGGAGCCGTGCGCGACACGGGAGCCGTGCGTGACACGGGAGCCGTGTCGGCCGCGGGTGACGCGGCGGCCGCCGGTGCCACGCCCACCCCGGCGACGGCCAGGGTGGCGAGCGCGGCAAGGAGAGGCTTGTTCATGTGGGGTCCCCTCTATGGAGGTGCCGGCCGGAGGTCTTCCGGACGGCACCTGATTGTCATGAGCATTGTCATGACGGAGGGGGGTGGGAACAAGGAGCGGTAACCGGCCGCCAGTTGGCCGGATCCGTCCCGCCGGGTGCGGTCGGGTGCGGCGCCGGCCGTCCCGGCCGACACGTCCCGCGTGGTGGAAAACACGGCCCACGGGCCGTGACCGGGTCGTAAGCTCGCGGCATGCAGGTGATCCAGTCGACCAAGCTCGCCAACGTCTGTTACGAGATCCGGGGCCCGGTGCTCGAGGAGGCGATGCGGCTGGAGGCGGCCGGTCACCGCATCCTGAAGCTGAACACGGGCAATCCGGCGGCCTTCGGCTTCGAGTGCCCGCCCGAGATCCTGGAGGACATCCTCCGCAACGTCTCGACGGCGCACGGCTACGGCGACGCGAAGGGCCTGCTGGCCGCGCGCCGGGCGGTCGTCATGCACAACCAGACCCTCGGCATCGAGACGGACGTCGAGCACGTCTTCATCGGCAACGGCGTCTCCGAGCTGATCGTGATGGCGATGCAGGGCCTGCTGGACGACGGCGACGAGGTGCTCGTCCCGGCGCCGGACTACCCCCTGTGGACGGCCGCCGTCTCCCTGTCCGGCGGCACGGCCGTGCACTACCGCTGCGACGAGCAGTCCGACTGGATGCCGGACCTCGCGGACGTGGAGCGCAAGGTCACCGACCGCACCAAGGCGATCGTCGTCATCAACCCGAACAACCCGACGGGCGCGGTGTACGACGAGGAGGTGCTGCGCGGGCTCACCGGCATCGCGCGCCGGCACAACCTGCTGGTCTGCTCGGACGAGATCTACGACAAGATCCTCTACGACGACGCGGTGCACACCCCGACGGCCGCGGTCGCCCCGGACCTGCTCACCCTCACCTTCAACGGCATGTCGAAGGCGTACCGGGTGGCCGGCTACCGGGTCGGCTGGATGTCCGTCTCGGGACCGCGCGCGCACGCCGAGTCGTACATCGAGGGCCTGACGGTCCTGGCGAACATGCGGCTGTGCGCCAACATGCCGGGCCAGCACGGCGTGGTCGCGGCGCTGAGCGGGCGGCAGACCATCAAGGACCTGGTGCTGCCGGGCGGGCGGCTGCGCGAGCAGCGGGACGCGGCGCACGAGGCGCTGACCAGCATCCCGGGCGTGACCTGCGTGAAGCCGAAGGGGGCGCTGTACCTCTTCCCGCGCCTGGACCCCAAGGTCTTCAAGATCAAGGACGACCGGCGGATGGTCCTGGACCTGCTGCGCCAGGAGAAGATCATGGTCGTCCAGGGCACCGGCTTCAACTGGCCCGAGCCCGACCACTTCCGCGTGGTGACCCTGCCGACGGCCACGGACCTGCGGGAGGCGGTGGGCCGGATCGGCGGCTTCCTGGACGGCTACGGCCAGCCCTGACCCCCGCACCATGCATACACATGGTCCTGTTTTGCGGCCGACTCAACTTTAGATCGATTCCAATGTAGGATGGCTTCCTGTAAGCGTTCAGGAGGCCGTCCCATGTACGAACCGATCCGCAGCAAGTCGGTCCACAGCACGGTGGCCGGCGGCACCTCGGACTTCCCCCACCGGACCCGTGAGGAGGAGCTGGACATCCAGCTCGCGGGTCATCTCGCGGCCCTGCTCGCCACCACGGACGAACTGCGCGCGTCGGCGCCCTCCGAGGAGCTGGACACCGCGGCCGACCGGCTCGCCGAGCAGGTCGCCCGGCTGCGGGGAGGTCACGAGCCGGTCCGGGCGCCGGTGACCACCGCGCCGCACGCATCGCACCTGGCGGCACTGCACCGGCGGGCGCACACCCTGGCGGGCCGCGCCCTCGTGGTGGCCGCCTCCCGCGCCGACACGGCGGCGGCGATCCTGACCGCCGAGCGCATGGACGCCCACGCCGCGGCCCTGGAGCCGCGCGAACTGGCGTCCCGCTGAGCCCTTCGCGGGCTCCCTCGACGGCCCCGGTCCGCGCGCACCCGCAGCGACGCGCGGACCGGGCGCCACTCACCGCGTGGCTCGGGCGGGCCGCTGCGGCACCGCGGGGGTGTCTGTCCGTCGGCGGCTTTCGGTCGTGTGTGGTTGCTCGCGCGGTTCCCCGCGGCCCTTCGGGGCGCTTCATCACCGGCGCGGACATGCCGAAGGGCCGGGTCCGTCGCACGCCGTTGTGCGGGGACCCGGCCCGAGCGGGGCCTCTCCGTGCTCCGGGACATCGAGCTACTGGAGCGGAAGAGGTCCCTCGCGGCCGGCCTTCGTGACGACTTCGCGGGTCAGGGCTAGCCGGACCGGCCGCGGAACCAGGGGGATCAGCCCAGGCGCTTCACCAGCGCGTGGTACTGGTCCCACAGCTCGGCGGGCGTGTGGTCGCCGAAGGTGTTGAGGTGCTCGGGGACGAGCGCCGCCTCCTCGCGCCACACCTCCTTGTCGACGCTGAGCAGGAAGTCCAGGTCGGACTCGGGCAGGTCGAGGCCGTCGGTGTCGAGGGACTCCCTGGTCGGCAGGACGCCGATCGGGGTCTCGACGCCGTCCGCCTTGCCCTCCAGGCGCTCCACGATCCACTTCAGGACGCGGCTGTTCTCACCGAAGCCGGGCCAGACGAACCTGCCCTCGTCGTCCTTGCGGAACCAGTTGACGTAGTAGATCTTGGGCAGCTTGGACTGGTCCTTGTCCTTCGCCACGTCGATCCAGTGGCCCATGTAGTCGCCCATGTTGTAGCCGCAGAACGGCAGCATGGCGAACGGGTCGCGGCGCAGCTCGCCGACCTTGCCCTCGGCGGCGGCGGTCTTCTCGGAGGCGACGTTGGCGCCGAGGAAGACGCCGTGGTTCCAGTCGAAGGACTCGGTGACCAGCGGCACCGCGGTGGCGCGGCGGCCGCCGAAGAGGATCGCCGAGATCGGCACGCCCTTGGGGTCCTCCCACTCCGGCGCGATGATCGGGCACTGCGCGGCGGGCGTGGTGAAGCGGGCGTTGGGGTGCGCGGCCGGGGTGCCGGACTCGGGCGTCCAGTCGTTGCCCTTCCAGTCCGTCAGGTGGGCCGGGGTCTCCTCGGTCATGCCCTCCCACCACACGTCGCCGTCGTCGGTGAGGGCGACGTTGGTGAAGACGGAGTTGCCCCACAGGGTCTTCATCGCGTTGGCGTTGGTGTGCTCACCGGTGCCGGGCGCGACGCCGAAGAAGCCGGCCTCGGGGTTGATCGCGTACAGGCGGCCGTCCTCGCCGAAGCGCATCCAGGCGATGTCGTCGCCGATGGTCTCCACGGTCCAGCCGGAGATCGTGGGCTCCAGCATGGCGAGGTTGGTCTTGCCGCAGGCCGACGGGAAGGCGGCGGCGACGTACTTGGGCTCCCCGGTGGGCGGGGTCAGCTTCAGCACGAGCATGTGCTCGGCGAGCCAGCCCTCGTCGCGGGCCATGACGGAGGCGATGCGCAGGGCGTAGCACTTCTTGCCGAGCAGGGCGTTGCCGCCGTAGCCGGAGCCGTAGGACCAGATCTCGCGGTCCTCGGGGAAGTGCGAGATGTACTTGGTGCTGTTGCACGGCCAGGGGACGTCCTCCTGGCCCTCGGCCAGCGGGGCGCCGAGGGTGTGCACGGCCTTGACGAAGAAGCCGTCGTCACCGAGCTCGTCCAGGACCGGCTGTCCCATGCGGGTCATGGTGCGCATGGAGACGGCGACGTAGGCGGAGTCGGTGATCTCCACGCCGAGCGCGGACAGCGGCGAGCCGAGGGGGCCCATGCAGAAGGGCACGACGTACATGGTCCGGCCGCGCATGGAGCCGCGGAACAGGCCGCCCTCGCCGCCCGTTCCCCGGAAGATCTCCCGCATCTCGGCGGGGTCCTTCCAGTGGTTGGTCGGGCCGGCGTCCTCCTCCTCGGCGGAGCAGATGAAGGTGCGGTCCTCGACGCGGGCGACGTCGGACGGGTCGGAGGCCGCGTAGTAGGAGTTGGGGCGCTTGACCGGGTCGAGCTTCCTGAAGGTGCCCTTCGCCACGAGCTCCTCGCACAGGCGCTCGTACTCGGCCTCGGATCCGTCACACCAGACCACGTTGTCCGGCTGCGTCAGTTCGGCGATCTCGTCCACCCACGAGATCAGCTCCTGGTGCTGGGTGGGGACGACGGGGGGAGCCGCGATGTCGCGCGCCACGTTTGCTCCTAAATGAGGGGTTTTGTGTTGGAGGCCCCGTGGGGGCTGCGACCCGGATGCGTCACGCGAGGAGCTCACGCTGCTCATCCGGTGCCGACCGCACTCATTTGATCATCCGATGAAAGCGCCCATATGTCCAGAGGGCCTCACACCTGAGCGGGGTGAGGATCGCCACGTACCAGGGGCCGCCTCCGTGTTTTTTTGCGTGCGCCTGGAGTTCGCCTGAAACTTCTTTTACTCCGGCGACCGCCGGAGCGGACGCGGGCGTGCGGTCGGCGCGCACGGGAAACGCCGGGGCGGGCATCCCGTGAGACGATGACCACACGCCGTCCGCCCGGTTCCGCTACTGATGCGTAACTTACGGTCCCGTAGGTACGATGCGGTCCATGACTGCGTCCGCCTCTGACGCGCCCAGGGACACGCAGGCCGACGGCCGCGGTCCCGTGGCGCTCTCCCTGCCGCATCCGGTCAAGCCCAAGCTGCGCGGCTGGCTGCACCTCGGGATGTTCCCGGCCGCTCTCGTCGCGGGCCTCGCCCTCACCGCCCTCGCCGACTCGTCCAGAGGACGCCTCGCCTGCGGGATCTACGCCGTCACGGCCTGTCTGCTGTTCGGCGTCAGCGCGCTCTACCACCGGGGCAACTGGAGCCCGCGCATGGACGGCGTCCTGCGGCGCCTCGACCACGCCAACATCTTCCTGATCATCGCGGGCACCTACACCCCGCTCACGATGCTCCTCCTGCCCGGCGCCCAGGGGAAGTGGCTGCTGTGGGGCATCTGGGCCGCCGCGGCGGCGGGCATAGCCTTCCGGGTCTTCTGGGTGGGCGCACCGCGCTGGCTCTACACCCCCTGCTATCTCGCCATGGGCTGGGCGGCCGTCTTCTACCTCCCCGAGTTCATGCGGGCGGGCGGCGTCGCCGTACTCGTCCTGGTGATCGTCGGCGGGGTCCTCTACAGCGCGGGCGGCGTGATCTACGGCCTCAAGCGCCCCAACCCGTCGCCGCGCTGGTTCGGCTTCCACGAGGTCTTCCACGCCTTCACCCTGGTGGCCTTCATCGCGCACTACGTGGGGATCTCGCTGGTGGCCTACCAGCACGCGTAGCCCCTGGCCGGGCGTGGCCGCGGCCCCGGGCGGTGTCCGACAATGGTCCGCATGACGGCCGCACCACCCTCCCCGCCCTCCCCCTCCTCCCGGTCCGCCCTCTCCCCCGCAGGCCGGCCGCGGCCCGGCCTGCGGGAACGCAAGAAGGCCAGGACCCGCGAGGCGATCCGCGCCGCGACCTACGGGCTGATCCGGGAACAGGGCTACGACACGACCACGGTCGAGCAGATAGCCGACCGCGCCGAGGTGTCGCCGTCCACCGTCTTCCGCTACTTCCCGGTCAAGGAGGACATCGTCCTCACGGACGCGTACGACCCGGTCGTGCTGGAGGAGTTCCGGGCGCGGCCCGCGGACGAGCCGTGGCCGAAGTCCGTCCGGTACGTGATGCGCACGGTGATCGGCCGGGGCGTCGAGGCCGAGCCCGAAGCGGTCCGGCTGCGCACCCGGCTGATGTCCGAGGTGCCCGCGGTGCGCTCCCGGATGCTGGAGGGCATGTCGGTCACCGGCCGTCTGCTCGGCCGCGCCGTCGCCGACCGCACCGGTCTCGACCCCGACGGTCTGGAGACGCGGGTCCTGTCGATGTCCCTGGTCGCCGGTCTGATGGAGGTCTCGCGGTACTGGGCCGAGCACGGCCACGAGGAGGACCTGGCCGACCTGGTCGAGCGCGCCCTGGACGTCCTGGAGCACGGCCTGCCGGTTCCCGCGGAAGCCTGAGGGCGCCGGACTCCGGCGTGCCATCCTGATCAGGTGAACGGTCCCGAGATCCACGTCGAATTCGCCCCCGGACTACGCCTGTTCGTCCCCCGTGCCCGCCCCACCGGCGCCACCCGCGCCGCCACCGACGGCGTCTCCACCCTCGGCCACGTCGTCGAGTCCCTCGGTGTCCCCCTGACCGAGGTCGGCGCGCTCCTCGTGGACGGCCGCGAGGTGCCGCCCGGACACGTCCCCACCGGCGGCGAGTCGGTGACCGTGCGGCCCGTCGAGCACCCCCAGCGGGTCCCGGGCGCTCCCCTGCGCTTCCTGCTCGACGTGCACCTCGGCACCCTCGCCCGCCGGCTGCGGCTGCTCGGCGTGGACGCGGCCTACGAGTCGACGGACCTCGGCGACCCGGCGCTCGCCGCGCTGTCGGCGGCCGAGAAACGGGTCATGCTCAGCCGCGACCGGGGCCTGCTGCGCCGCCGCGAGCTGTGGTCCGGCGCCTACGTCTACAGCACCCGCCCCGAGGAACAGCTCCGGGAGGTCCTGGAGCGCTTCCGGCCCGAGCTGCGGCCCTGGACCCGGTGCACCGCCTGCAACGGCCTGCTGAAGGAAGCCTCCAAGGAGGAGGTGGCGGACCAGCTCGAGGGCGGCACCCAGCGGTCCTACGACGTCTTCGCGCAGTGCACCGCGTGCGGGCGCGCGTACTGGAAGGGCGCGCACCACGAACAGCTGGAGGCCATCGTGGAGCGCGCCCTCGCGGAGAACGGGCGGGAGCCCTAGCGCTTCGTCCGCACGTCCCCCCTGCCGCAGGCGACGCCGTCGCGGTCGGGGTCCAGGCGCAGCGGGTCGTCCCCGCCGTTGACCTCCAGGCGGCCGTAGCCGTTGCGGGCCAGCCAGGCGCAGCGGGCGGCCGTCGTCCTCCCCGCCTCGGCCGGGAAGACGGTCGGCACGCAGACGCCGGCGGAGCCGTAGTGCCGGTCGCAGCCGGAGACGGCGGGGCCGACCGGCTGCGAGGCGCGCTTCCGGCCGGGGCCGGTGGCCTTGCCCCGCGGGGCGTCGGCGAAGGAGTGGACGTGCGCGGAGGCGTCCTTCGCGGCGAGGGCCGCGGGGCCCTGGAGGTGCACCCACTTCGCCACCGAGGGCACGCCGTTCGCGTCGACCGCGAAGAGCATGTACCAGCCGGGCGGGGCCAGGTCGGGGTTGCTCGTCACGTTCAGGTCGACGTTGTTCCCGTCCACGGACAGCGGCAGGTCCACGAACCGCTGGTTCGGGTCGGAGGAGTGGGTGACGGCGGCCGGGCGGATCAGCTCGGCCTTGGCGACGGGCCGGTCGACGGTGATCCGCTGGGTGTCGCCGTAGGTCCACTCGGTGTCGATCACCGAGGTGATCACGGGCCGCTCGCCCTTGAACAGGTACGGGGGCGTGTAGACCGACACGTCGTGGTTCCAGGAGCCGTTGCCCGGGTTGTCGCCGGTGGACATCACCCGGCCGTCGGGCAGCAGGAACGACGACGAGTGGTAGCCGCGGGCCTCCGGGTCGGCGGCCACCGGGTCGAAGGTCTCCGTCGCCGGGTCGAAGAGCGACGACTCGAAGACCGGGTTCGCCCGGTTGTGCAGCGCGCCGCCGGTCTCCAGCACCTTGCCGTCGGGCAGCAGCACGGCGGAGACGTACATCTTGCCCTGGTTGCCGGTCTGCGGCACCGGTCCGTCGCCGAGGTCGACCGTGCCCTGCGGGAGCGGGGGCCCGGCGACGTAGGCGGGGTCGGGCCGCTTGAGGTCGATGATGTCGGTCAGGCGGTTCGCGTCCGGGTTGGAGTCGATGTTGCCGCCGCCGATGGTCAGCACCTTCTGGTCCTGCGCCGGCGGCAGCAGCACGCTGGCCGACTGGTCCCGCACGTCCTTGTCCTGGAGGCCCGGCACCTGGGTGACGGTGTTGGCGTCGTAGTCGTAGATCGCCGCGCCGGTGCCGGGGATGTTGTCGCCGAAGACGTGGCTGCCGGAGTAGAAGAGGCGGCCGTCCTGCATCAGGATCATCGACGGGTACAGGCCCCAGTACGACCAGGTCTGGTTGACCTGCCAGGCCGGCAGCCACTTCTGCTGCGCGTCCGACCACCGCTCGGCCGTCACCGACCCGGTGGAGTCCTCGCGCAGCCCGCCGAAGGAGATGACGTCGCCGTTGCCGAGGACCGTCGCCGACGGGTACCAGTGGCCGTCGTTCATGTCGTTGGTCTTCGTGTAGGTCTCGGTCTCCGGGTCGAAGACGTACGAGTCCTTGAAGCCCTGGTAGCCGATGGTGCCGTCCGCCGACGGGTAGCCGGCGTTGCCGCTCATGACGAGGACGCGGCCGTCCTGGAGCTGGACGTGCCCGGCGCAGAACATGTCCTTGGGCGTCGGGACCGTCCGGTACTCACCGGTCTGCGGGTCGTACACGGCCGAGGTGAAGGTGCCGGCCTCGAACATCTCCGGGTCGTTGCCGGAGCCGGCGATCAGCAGCACCTTGCCGTTGCGGAGGACGACGGAGTGCATGGAGCGGACCGGGTTCCGGGTGGGCAGCACGTCCCAGCGGCCGTCGGCGCACTCCTTCGCGGTGCCCATGCACTCCGGGTCCGGGACCGGGTCGGCGACCTGCTCCATCGTGTAGTCGTCGGTCGTCGCGGAGCCGGTGCCGTAGACGGAGACGCCCCAGCTGATGCGGTCGGTGCCGGCCGGGACCTCGGGCGTGCGGACGCTCGCCTCGGTCCAGTCGGCGGCCGTGGCGAGGGTCTTGAGGTCGGTCCAGTACTGCCAGCCCGCGGTGGCGTCGTGCCGGAAGAGGGTGAGGGAGGCGTCCGGGGTGGTGGTCCGGTACCAGAGCGACAGGTCGTACTGCCTGCCCGCCGTCACCACGGGCGCGCACTCGGCGGACTCGGTGATCAGGGCCTTGCGGTCGCCGTCCGCCCGGCGGGTCAGCTCGACCTTCATCGCCTTGGAGCCGGTGTGCGCGTCGGCGGTGGTGGTGAAGGAGAAGTCGTTGTCGCCCCAGCCGGACTTCTCCCAGCAGTACGGCATGTCGCCGGTGCCGGCGGTCTCGAAGCCGGGGTTCTCGACCAGGTTGGCGGCCGAGGCGGGCTGGGGGGCGGTGAGCAGGAGGCCGCCGGTGAGGGCGGACACCGCCAGGAGGGCGGAGGTTCTCCTGCGGGGCCCCGGGGGCCTTCTCATGCGTCTCTCCTTGACGTACGGCGCCGGCGCGGGAGGTACACGAGCGCCTCCGTCCCGGCGAAGCGCAGGACGAAGGTGATGACGAGGGCCAGTGCGGTGGCGGGCAGCACGGCCAGCCCGAACTGCCCGACGAGCAGGGCGATCAGCGGGATGCGCAGCACCAGGTCGGCGTTGGCGATCAGCGCGAACCGCAGCGTCCGGTCGGCCCAGTGCCGGTGCCGGCGCCGGTCGCGGAAGAGCAGCCGCTCCAGGAGGAGGAGGTTCCAGGCCACCCCGAACTGGTTGGCGAGGATCTCGGAGGGCAGGTAGTGCAGCCCCGCCGCGGTCAGCGCCCACAGGGCGGCCAGGTTGGGCACGAAGCCGCTCAGCCCGATCAGCCCGAACACGACCATGCGGGCCGGCGCCGAGGCGGTGCGCAGCCCGGCCAGGTGGCGCAGGAAGCGCAGCCCCTCCCGCGCGGTGGACTTGGACTCGCCCGCGAACCGCTCCGCGAAGACGAACGGCACCTCGGCCACCGCGTGGGGGCGGCTGCGGACGGCGAGTTCGAGGAGGATCTTGTAGCCGAGCGGCTGGAGGACGTCCGCGGTGACCTCGCTGCGGCGGATGGCGAAGAAGCCGCTCATCGGGTCGCTGATGCCGCGCAGCCGGCGCGGGAAGAGGGCCTTGGTCAGCCAGGTCGCCGCGCGCGAGACGGCCACCCGGTAGCTGCCCGCGAGTCCGGCGCGGCTGCCGCCCTCGGTGTACCGCGAGGCGACGACGAGCCCGGCGCCCGTCCGCTCGCCGGTGGCGACCAGCTCGGGGACCAGGGACGGCGGATGCTGGCAGTCGCCGTCCATGACGACGATCCAGTCCGACCCGGCCGCCTTCAGGCCCTCGACGACCGCGCCGCCGAGCCCGCCGGCCGGCTCGTCCCGGTGCAGGACGGTGACCGGGAACGGGCAGTCCAGGGCCGCCTCCCGGACGACGTCCGGGGTGTCGTCGGTGGAGTCGTCCACGAAGACGACCTCGCAGGGCAGCCGGGCCGGCACCGACTCGGTGATGCGGTGCAGCAACTGCCGTACGTTGGCCGACTCGTTGAAGGTCGGTACGACGATGGTGACGGCGCCCGGCTCGGGCACCTCCGCGGCCGCGGGGCGTACGGCCGGACGGCCCAGCTCGCCGGGGACGGTGGACTCGTGGCTCATCGGGCGGCTCCGGAAGGCTGGACACGGCGGATCTCGACGCGGTCCGCGCCGGCACCGAAGACGGCGACCGGGGTGGAGTGGTTCATGGCGGCCCGGACATTGGGCAGGTCGGCCGCGTCGCGCCGCACCGTCGGGGAGGCGACCACGTAGTCGAGGTCGCGCCAGCCGCGCGGCATCGTCCTGGTCACCGCCGGGTCGAGGTCCGCCTTGTAGAACCAGATGGCGCCGAGCCCGGGCCGGTACCCGGCGTGCACCAGGTCCAGCCAGAGCGCGTCGTCGACGAGGACCCGGGTGCCGGCGGGGTCGGCCACCTCCTCGGCCAGCCAGTCGGCGGCGGCCTCGTAGGGGGCGTTGGCGTCGGCGGTGACGGCGGTGCGGTCGCCGTCGTACCAGCGGGGTACGACGTGGGCGCCGGCGGCGAGCGCCAGCACGCCGACGAGGGCGTACCGGCCCGCGGTGACGCCCCGTCCCTCGGACTCGGCGCGCCGTCTGCGCAGCACGGCGTGGGCGACGCTCGCCGCGCCGCCGGCCAGGACCAGGGCGAGGAAGGGCAGGGCCTGGATGACGTACATGGCGGGCAGGTAGCCGTTCGGGCGCAGGGCGAGGGCGGCGAGGACCGCCACCGTCAGGGCCGGACCGGCCAGGGCCCGTGCGGTGACCGACCAGCGCCAGGTGGCCAGCAGCAGCAGCGCGCCGGCGAGCCCGCCGAGGGGCAGCACGCGGTCGTAGTACAGCCAGGACTGCAGGACGCCCCAGGAGCCGGAGCCCTGGTCGAGGACGAAGCCGGAACCGGGCCTGGTCATCTGGTAGACGACGCCGTCCCACAGGGAGACGTGCCCGCCGCCCGGCAGCAGCTCGCCCTTCAGCAGGGCGAACAGGGGGTAGGAGAAGCCGATGAGCGCGCAGGCCGTGACGGCGCCGGTCAGCGCGAACTTGCGGGTGTCGGGGTGGCTGTGGCGCCACATGGTGACCAGCAGGGCGGGCAGGACGACGAGCATCGTCTCCTTGGTGAGCACGGCCGTGGCGGCGGCGACGCCCGCGCCGAAGTGGTGCCACAGGTGGCGGCTCGGGGAGGCGGCCAGCGCGAAGGCCAGCAGGGTCCACGTCACCGCGAGGTTGTCGAGGAAGATCTCCCGCTGGAGCACGACCGACAGCGGGGAGAGCCCGAACAGGGCCATGGCGAGCCCGGCGGCCCAGCGGGGCAGGGAGAGCCGGCGGGCGATGACGTACACGAGGACCGCGGAGACGGCGGCGACCAGGAGCATCACCGCGCGCATGGTGCCCACGGTCATCGACTCGGGGCTGATCAGCGAGGGTGTCCAGGTCAGCAGGGCTATCTGGATCCAGCCGAGCGGCGGGTGGTCGTACCAGTAGGTGTAGTGGGCGAGGCCCTCGCCCTGCTGGACGGCCCAGGCCTGGGCGAGGTAGGTGCCCTCGTCGTCGCTGAGGGCCGGGTAGTCGGAGATGTTCCAGCCCTGCACGACCATGATCGCCAACAGCAGCGTGCCGCACAGCAGGAGGTCGGGGCGCGAGGAGCGGAGCCGGCCCGGTGACGCGGTGCCGTGCGGGGCCGCGCCGGTGTCGTGGGCAGGACGGCGTTGCGCGGGGACCGTGGTGCCGGTCGCCGCGGGGAGGGTGGAGGTCACGCGGGAACGTCCTCTCGGTCCACGGGCGCGAGGTGGGCGCCGACATGGCTGGTCAGCTCCCAGTCGTTGCGGCCGCGCTGCTCGCGCCAGACGGCGCGGACGGCGGCCCCGGCGAGCAGGACCTGGTAGAAGGGGCCGCCGGCGATCAGCTTCAGGTAGTGGGTGAAGCGGACGCGGAGTCCGTACTGCTTGCCGAAGTCGTGCAGGCCGACGACCTCGAAGACGAAGGTGACGAGGGCCGTGACGGCCGGCAGGAAGGTGACGAAGGCGATGCCGACGGGCACGTCCAGGAAGAGCGCGACGGCCGCGTTCAACGGGATGATCACGCCGGTGAAGGCCTGGAGGAACGGCGTCATCAGGGTGTAGCGGGCCAGCAGCCGCTGGGCGAAGGTGGGCAGTTGCCTCCAG
The DNA here is from genome assembly GCF_055564355.1 of Streptomyces sp. NPDC029152. Taxonomy (NCBI): domain Bacteria; kingdom Bacillati; phylum Actinomycetota; class Actinomycetes; order Kitasatosporales; family Streptomycetaceae; genus Streptomyces; species Streptomyces sp. NPDC029152. Next base: position 427,405 of record NZ_JBVHWR010000005.1, read on the forward strand.
TCCTTCTTCCGGTACACCTGGAGGAATCCCTGGTTCCAGCGGGTGCGCTGTTTGAGCAGCGACATCAGCGTGCCCGGGGTCTCCTCCCGGGTGACCATGTCGGAGTCGTAGGCGACGACGACCTTCTTGCCGGTGCTGGAGAGCCGGACGCCGAGGTCGCAGTCCTCGGCCAGGCAGTCGGGGTCCCAGCCGCCGGCCCCGCGGAGCACGTCCGTGCGCACGAAGACGGTGTTGCCGCCGAGCGGGATGAACCCCTTCTGCGCGTGCAGGTGCAGCCGGGAGCGGAACCAGAAGAAGTACTCCAGGCAGTTGCGCAGGCTGTACCAGCTGGAGTGGAAGTTGATCAGCTGGACGCCCCCCTGGACGACGTCGGCGCCGGTGGTGCGGAAGGCGTGGTCGACGTGGGCGAGCAGCTCGGGATGGACCTGGTCCTCGGCGTCGAAGACCCCGACGACGTCGCCGCGGCAGTGCGGCAGCGCCGTGTTCATGGCCTTCGGCTTGTTCTTCCTCTCGTGGGTGTCGACGACGACCCGGACCCGCGGGTCGCGGCCGGCGGCCCGCTCGGCGACCGCGGTGGTCTCCGGGTCGTCGTGGCCGACGATCACGATGATCTCGAAGTCGGTGTGCGTCGAGGTCAGCAGCCGCTGGACGGTGTGGTCCAGCACGGCCTGTTCGTGCCGTGCGGGCAGCAGCAGCGAGAACGACACGTGCTCGTCGCCGTCGGGTCTGCTGAACCGGGTGGAGGCGAGCACCTCGGGCGTGCGCCAGGCGTGCATCTGCCACCACAGCGTGAACGCCGCCATCCAGAAGAGCGCCAGTGAGACGGCGGCGACGAGAACGGACGTCAGCAAGGAAAGATCCCCCCAGATCTTCGAAAATCCCCCTGTCGCGACGGACCACCCGGATCAGGTGTCCGCCGCGTCAGGTGAAGAGGCTAGGGGTCTTCCGTGAAACACATCGGCTGTTTCGGTGAAGAGCGTGTTTCCTCACACAGATGGCCGATTCTGGACGGTTCGCCCGCCGGTCCCGTCGCGGTGGGTTCCGTTCGCGTCGTCTCAGCCGCTCAACGCCGCCCGCAGGCGCTCGGGATCGGTCGTCGGCGCGTCACAGGTGAAGCCGCGGCAGACGTACGCGGCCGGCGCACCGCCCACCAGCGGGCGGCCGGCGAGCAGCGGGAACTCGTCGCTGCCCTCGGTGCCGACGGCGACCACCGCGCCCGGCGCCGTCCCCAGCAGCGCCGTGCGGTGCAGGCCCCGGGTGGCGTCGTCGCCCGTGTCCGGCCCGACGACGGCGACCTCGCGGGGCCCGTCGAGCAGGGCCTCGGCGACGGCGAGGCCCCAGCCGATGAAGCGCGGGACGCGCGGACCGAGCGCCTTCACCACGCCGAGGGCGTGCTCGGCCGCGCTGCGGTGGGGCTCGGAGCCGGTGTGGGCGGCGTAGGACAGCAGGGCGCCCGCGGCGGCGCTCCAGCCGGACGGGGTGGCGTTGTCGGTCGGGTCCTGCGGACGGCGGATCAGCTTCTCGGCGTCGGCGGCGGTGTCGTAGAGGGAGCCGGAGTCGTCGGTGAAGCGGGCCAGGACGTGGTCGAGCAGCAGCCCGGCGAAGTCCAGCCAGACCCCCTCCCCGGTCACGGAGGCCAGCGCGAGGAAGCCCTCCGCCACGTCGGCGTAGTCCTCCAGCACCCCGGCGTTGGCGCCCGCACGGCCGTCCTTGCTGGTGCGGAAGAGCCGGGCCTGCTCGTCGAGGTGCAGCCGCACCAGCAGGTCGGCGGCGGCCACGGCGGCCTCGACCAGGTCGGGGCGTTCGAAGTAGGCGCCGGTCTCGGCGAGCGCGGCGATCGCCAGGCCGTTCCAGGCGGCGACCACCTTGTCGTCGCGGCCGGGGGCAAAACGCCCGTCCCGCGCGGCCAGCAGCCGCTGCCTGACCGAGGCGATCCGCTCCGCGTCGAAGACGCCTTCCTGCTGGGGGAGCTGCAGCACGGAGGAACCGTGCTCGAAGGTGCCCTCCTCGGTCACGCCGAAGTACTGGGCGGCGAGCGCGGCGTCGTCCTCCCCGAGGACCTCGGCGAGCTGCGCGGGCGTCCACACGTAGTAGGCGCCCTCGACGTGCCGGCCCGTTCCGTCGTCGCTGTCCGCGTCCAGCGCGGAGGCGAAACCGCCCTCGGCGGTGCGCAGTTCACGGACCATGAAGTCGGCGGTCTCCAGCGCGACCCGGCGGGCGAGGCCGGAGCCGGTGGCCCGCCACAGGTGGGCGTAGACCCGGCACAGCAGGGCGTTGTCGTAGAGCATCTTCTCGAAGTGGGGCACGACCCACTCGCGGTCCACGGAGTACCGGGCGAAGCCGCCGCCGAGCTGGTCGTAGATCCCGCCGCGCGCCATGCGCTCGCAGGTGTCCCGCGCCATCTGGAGCGCGCCCTCGGCGCCGGTGCGGGCGTGGTGGCGCAGCAGGAACTCGATCACCATGGACGGCGGGAACTTCGGCGCCCCGCCGAATCCGCCGCGCTGCGCGTCGTACTCCCGGGTCAGCCCGAGCAGCGCCTGCCCGAGCTCCGCCTCGCCGGGCGCCTGCCGGTCGCCGTAGGAGATCTCCCGCCCGGCGAGGTCGCGCACGATCTTGCCCGCGACGTCGGTGACCTCCTCCCGCCGGTCCGTCCAGGCCTGCTGGACGCCCTGGAGCACCTGCCGGAAGGACGGCATGCCGTGACGGGGCTCGGGCGGGTAGTACGTGCCGAAGTAGAAGGGCTCCGCGTCCGGCGTGAGGAAGACGGTCATGGGCCAGCCGCCGTGCCCGGTCGCCGCCTGCACCGCCTCCATGTACACGGCGTCGACGTCGGGGCGCTCCTCGCGGTCGACCTTGACGCTGACGAAGTGCGCGTTGAGGAACTCGGCGGTCGGCCCGTCCTCGAACGACTCGTGCGCCATCACGTGGCACCAGTGGCAGGCGCTGTAGCCGACGCTCAGGAGGACGGGGACGTCGCGCCGCCGGGCCTCCTCGAACGCCTGCGGCTCCCAGGGCCACCAGTCGACGGGGTTGTCCGCATGCTGGAGGAGGTACGGGGACGTTGCCTGCGCGAGTCGATTGGGCATGCCCCCATCTTCGCGCACGCCCCGGGGCCCGCCCGTGTGCCACGGCAGTGGGCGTGGCCGCCGGGTGACCATCGGGCCAATTTTGCGTGGCCGGAAATCACCACTGGAAAAATGAGCAGTACTCATCTTCATCCACCGGACGTCCGAAGCGGACGCGTTTTGCCTCAACTCCCTTTTGTTACTGCCGGTTAGAGCTTGCCTACTGCACAGTAGCTTCTGCCTCCGTCGTATCGTGGGTTCAAGGACAAGCCGTCGGTATTCGGGTGGCAACGGGGATACCGCTTCCACCTGTCCGCGAAGCACGGGGATCAAGGGGAGCATGGGGAAGCGGCTGGAATTCCGGATGCTGGGGCCACTCGAAGTACGTTTCGGAGATGCCCAGGTGCCTTTGGGGGGGCCACGGCACCGCACGATTCTCGCTTTGCTGCTCCTCAGCCCCGGCCGTGTCGTCCCGGTCGACTCCCTGATCGACTCGGTGTGGAACGAGCGCCCGCCCGCGACGGCGCGCACCCAGGTCTCCATCTGCATCGCGGCGCTGCGCAAGGCGTTCAAGAACGCGGGCTGCACCGAGGAGGTCATCGTCACGACGCACCCCGGGTACCTCCTGCGGCCGGGCCGGCACGCACTGGACACGGCCGAGTTCACCGAGCTGGTCGCCAGGGCCGAGGCGGCGGTGCGCGACGAGCGGCTGCCGGAGGCGTCCCGCGCCTACGCGGACGCGCTGCGGCTGTGGCGCGGCCGCCCGCTGGCCGGTGTCATGGGCCTGCGCGTGGAGGACGAGGCGCAGCGACTGGAGGAGCTGCGGCTCAACACCTTCGAGGACGCCACCGCCGTACGGCTGCAGCTCGGCGACCACCAGCGGGTCCTGCCCGACCTGGCGGCGATGGTCCGCAGCCATCCGCTGCGGGAGCGCGCCCGCCACCAGCTGATCACCGCGCAGTACCGTTCCGGCCGGCGGGCCGAGGCGCTGGAGACCTTCCAGGAGGGACGGCGGTGGCTCATGGAGGAGCTCGGCATCGAGCCGGGCCCCGCCCTGACCGACCTGCGCGACGCCATCCTGCAGGACGAGCGGTCGCTGTCGGTGCACGACCCGGACGGCGAGCCGGTGCCCCGGCCGAACCCCGGCGACCCGCTGGAGCTGCCGCCGGACGTACCGAGACTGGCCGGCCGCAAGGAGGAGCTGGCCCTGCTGGGCGAGCTGCTCGACACGAACGGCGTCGTCCGGGGCCCGGCCACCGGTCTGATCACCGGCGTCGCCGGAGTCGGCAAGACGGGCCTGGCGATCCACTGGGCGCACAGCGTCGCGGAGTTCTTTCCCGACGGCCAGCTCTTCGCCGACCTGCACGGCTACGACGAGCACCTGGAGCCGACCGGCGCCGACGAGGTCCTCGGCCGCTTCCTGCGGTCCCTGTCCGTGCCCGCCGCCCAGATACCCGCGGAGCCGGAGGAGCGGGCCGCGCTCTACCGGAGCCTGCTCGCCGACCGGCGGGTGCTCGTCGTCCTGGACAACGTCCGCAGCTACGCGCAGGTGCGCCCGCTGCTGCCGAGCGGCGGCGGCTGCTGCGTGCTCGTCACGGGACGCGAGCAGATCCCGGAGCTGGTGGCCTGGCCGCCCCGGGCCTGGGTGCGGCTCGGGCCGCTCTCCTCCTACGAGGCGGTGGAGCTGCTGGGCGGCATCGTGGGCGAGGAGCGCATCGCCCAGGCACCGGGCGCCGCCGTCACCCTGGCCGAGCTGTGCGACCTGCTGCCGCTGGCGCTGCGCATCGCCGGGGCCCGGCTCGCCTCGAAGCCGCACTGGACGGTGGAGCACCTGGTGCGCAGGCTCAGCGACGAGCGGCTCCGGCTGGACGAGCTCAGCCAGGGCGAGTCGCAGGTCAGGGCCAGCTTCGCGCTGACGTACCGGGGGCTGGCCCCCGAGGCCGCGCGGCTCTACCGAAGACTCGGGCTGCTGGACGTGCCGGACTTCTCCTCCTGGGTGGCCGCCGCCCTGCTCGGCACCGACCTCTACACGGGGGACCGTCTCATCGAGGAACTCGTCGACGCGCAGTTCCTCGACGTGGTCGGCCAGGACGCGTCCGGACACACCCGCTACCGTTTCCAGAACCTGCTGCGGCTGTTCGCCCGGGAGCGGGCCGAGGAGGAGAGCGCCGAGGAGCGGCGCGCCGTCCTGGACCGCGTCTTCCGCACCTACCTGTTCCTCGCGTCCGAGGCCCACCGGCGGTCCTTCGGCGGCGACTTCAGCATCATCCACGGCACGGTCGTGCCGCACCCGCTGCCGCGGGAGCTGACCGACGTGCTGCTGGCCCGGCCGCTGGACTGGCTGGAGGCCGAGCGGCTCTCGCTGACCGCGGTCATCGGCCGGGCGGCCGCCGCGGGCCTGGACGAGCTCGCCTGGGACCTGACGCTCTCGGTCCTGGTCCTCTTCGAGACCCGCAACTACCTCGACGACTGGCGCGAGTGCGCGGAGCGCTCGCTGGCCGCGGCCCGCGCCGCGGACAACGCGCGGGGAGAGGCGGCCATGCTGCACGTCCTCGGCGCGCTGGAGATGCGCCAGCGGGACTTCACCACCGCCTACGAGCTGTTCACCCGGGCGCTGGACCTGCACGAGCGGGCCGGGGAGGAGCACGGCAGGGCCCTGGTGCTGCGGAACATGGCGATGATCGACGAGATGCGCGGCGAGCTGGACACCGCGATGCGGTACAGCACGGCGGCGCTGGACGTCTTCCGGGCGGTCGGCGACCGCTCCTCGGAGGCCCACGTGCTGAACAACATGGCGCAGATCCGCCTCGACCAGGACGACGTCGACGACGCGCAGCGGTTGAGCGAGGAGTCGGTGCGGGTGTCCATCGGGATCGGGGAGGGCGGCGCCCGCAGCCTGGCCCTGGGCACCCACCGGCTGGCCCGGGTCCATCTGGCCCGCCGGGAGTACGACCTGGCCGAGCAGGCCCTGCTCCGGGTGATCCACATCGTGCGGGGCCAGCTGGACATGCTGGGTCTGGCGCACGGGCTGCTGGCGCTCGGGGAGGCCCGGATGGGCTCCGGGCGGTGGCAGCAGGCGCGGGCCACGCTGCGGCAGGCCCTGGAGGCCGCCGCCCTGGCGGGCGGTGCGCTCGTCGAGGGCCGCATCAAACTCGCCCTCGGCACGGCCAGCTGGAAATGCGGCGATTCCCCTGAGGCGCGGCGCAATTTCCTGGGTGCGCTGGCGATTTTCGAGCGGATCGGTGTGGAGGCCTGGATAAGGCGGACCCGTGCCGCTCTCGCCGAACTTCCCGACCCGAACTGACAGGGAGAGGAAAAGAGGGACGGAAAACCGTTCGATAATCAAAGGAAAACTCGCCGCACTACTGTGTGGTTCACATTGTCCTGAACATGGGGGAAGAGAATGATGGACATCCGCGTCACCCACCCGCACGCCGCCCGGGCCACCGGCTCCGACGACGAGAGCTGGCACTGAGTCGCGACGCGGCCCTGCCCCCGAGCCCGGCTCGGGGGCAGGGCCGCGTCGTGTCCGGGTCCGGTCGGTTCACCGGGCGGCCGCAGACCTCGGGTGGGTGCGGGACAGGGCGGACTGGGCGGCGGCGAAGAGCAGCACCAGTTCGTGGAAGCGGTAGAGGGGCCGGCCCCTCAGGTCCACGCCGCACAGGTCGAGCAGCGCGCCGTCCACGAGTTGCTCCAGCCACCGTTCCGCGGTGGCCTCCGTCATGCCGAGGAGTCCGGCCGCCCGGTGCGCGGGGAACGGTTCGGTGCCGATGGAGGTGAGCCGGGCCAGTACCGCCCGTGCCGGCGACGACAGGGCGTACAGCGACGGCAGCAGCGCGGCGGCCACGTCCAGTCCGCCGTGGGAGAGTTCCCGCAGCCGGTTCTCCGGGGCGGCCATCCGCTGGGCGAGGCGGGCCACGGGCCAGAACGGCCGGGCGGTCAGACGGCTCCCGACGATGCGCAGCGCGAGCGGCAGCCCGCCGCAGTAGCCGAGCAGGTCGTCCGTCGCGTCGGGTTCGGCGAGCAGACGGGCCCGGCCCGTGGTGGCGGCCAGCAGGTCGAGCGCCGCTGGATCACCGAGCGGCGCGAGGGCCGTGGTCCGCGCACCGGTGACCTGGGTGAGCCTGGTGCGGCCGGTGATCAGCACCACGACGTCCGGCAGGCCGGCCAGCAGCGGGTCGAGCAGCCTCCCCTCGGCCGCGCCGTCCAGCACCACCAGCAGACGGCGGCCCGTGGTGCGGGCGCGCAGCAGCCGTACGAGGTCCTCGCACTGTCTGCGGTCGGCCCACGCACCGGGGACGGCCGGCGCCGCGTCGGTCTCCCCCAGGGGTTCGCCGAGGTCGCGCAGGATCCGGGCGAGGACGTCCTGGGGACGGCGGGGACGGCCGTCCGTCTCGGACAGTTCGGCGAAGAGCCGGCCGTCGGGGAAGTCCCCGGCGGCGGCGTGCGCGACGTGCACGGCGAGGGCGGTCTTGCCGACGCCGGCCATGCCGGTGACCAGCAGATGGCGCGGGCCCCGGCCGGCGGCCGACTCCGCCAGCTGTGTGCGCAGCACCCGGGTCTCACCGTCCCGGCCGATCAGCTCGTCGACGTCCGGCGGCAGGGTGGTCGGTGCGGCGAAGCCGGCCGCCGGTTCCCGCGCGGGCCGGGTGGCGCCTCCGGGCCCCGGCCCCTGGACGCCCTTCAGGACCGCCGCGTAGGTCGAGTCGAGCGCCTCGCCCGGGTCGATGCCGAGCTGGTCGGCCAGCAGGGTGCGGCCCTCGTAGTAGCTCTGCAGGGCGTCGCTCTGCCGGCCACCGCGGTACAGGGCGGTCATCAGTTGCGCCCGCAGCTTCTCCCGCAGCGGGTGCCGGGCGACGAGGCCGGTGAGTTCGGCGGTGAGCTGCTCGTGCCGGCCGAGCGCCAGGTCGGCCTCGATACGGCTCTCCAGGGCGTGCATCCGCGCCTCCTCCAACTGCGGCAGCTCCGCGTCGGCGAGGTGCTCGGTGACGTTGGCGAGGGCCGTGCCGCGCCAGTGCCCGAGCGCCTCGGCGAGCAGCGCCCCCGCCTCTTGGTGGCGGCGCTGGGCGAGCGCGGCGCGCCCGAGCCGGTCCAGCCGCTCGAACTCCAGCAGGTCCACCGCGCTGTGCGGCGCCTGGAGCAGATAGCCGGGCGGCCTGCGCTCGATGCGCACCTCGTCGCCGAGGAGCTTGCGCAGTCTCGACATGTACGTGTAGATCTGTGCTCCGGACGTGGCCGGCGGCTCCCAGCCCCACAGCAGGAAGTTGAGTCTGCTGTCCGACACCACTCGGCCCTTGGCGAGCAGCAGGGCCGCCAGTACCGTGTGGACCTTGGATCCGGAGAGCGGAATCCGTAAACCGCCCCTGTGAGCCTCTACCGGGCCGAGGACTCGAAAGTCCATGCGACTCCCCCCGTTTGGCATGTACGAACGACGTGCTCGCAACAGAAGCTATGCGGGAGGCCTATTCTCGTGTTATCCGTTCGGTAACACCACCGGTTCGGCACGGTGACGTCCGGGGCCGGCCGGTCGTCGCGGGTCAGTCGTCGCCGACGACCAGCTCGCGGCCGAGGGACGCGGCGACCGTCTTGTGCACGTGCTTGCCGCCGTCGCCGTTGGTCAGGACCACGCAGCCGCTGCCGGAGCGCAGCCGCACCGAGACCAGCGCCCGAAACCCGGCGGTCTGCCCGCCGTGGCCGAACTCCGGCTCCCCCAGGGACCCGTCGACGACCGTGCCCAGACCGTAGAAGCTGCCGGGGAACGCCTCGGTGAGCATCTGCGTGGCGAGCGGCGCGGGCAGCAGGTCGGAGCAGCCGAGGTGGGCCTGGCGGATCTCCACGGCGAGTTGGGCGATGTCGGCGGCGGTGGACCACAGTCCGCTGCCGGCCCGTACCGGCCGCACCCGGAAGCCGTCGAGCAGCGGACGGCCGTGCTGGTCGTGCCCCGAGGCCCAGTCGTCGCGGGTGCCGTGCTCGTCGCCGGGTGGCGTGAAGGAGCTGTCCGCCATGGCGAGCGGTGCGAAGACCAGCTCCGTCACGAGGTCCGCGAAGTCCTGCCCGGTGACGTCCGTGAGGAGCCGTTCGGCCAGCGCCCACTGGCTGCCCGCCTTGCGGAACCGGGTGCCCGGTTCGTGTTCCGCGGTGACGTCGTCGAGCACGGTGTCGAGCTTCGGCATCGGCTCGCCGGGCCGCCACCAGGTCGGGGCGGCCCCGGAGAAACCCGCCGTGTTCGACAGCAGGTGGCGCAGGGTGACGGGGGCGCCGGTGGCGGTGCGGGGCGCGCGCCGCCCGGCGAGGTACCGGTCCAGGTCCGCGTCGAGGTCCAGTACGCCCCGGGCGACGAGGCGCAGCGCGGCGAACGCGGTGACCTGCTTGCTGACGGATCCCGCCTGGAAGCGGGTGCGCAGTGTCACCGGAAGCCCGCTCTCCGCGGACCGCACCCCGTACGCCTGCACTCCCACCAGCCGGCCGTCCCGCAGCAGGGCGACCGCGGCGCCCGGCACGCGGTGCGCGGCCATCGTCCGGGTCGGGTCGGCGGACCCGCCCACCGGTGCCACCCACGTCATCGCCGCTTCCTCACCCTCTGGTGTCCCTTCCGTCCCGGGGCCGTTCCCGTCGCCGGTCCCGTTCGGCGAGGCGCCGTCGAGGGCCTCCGCCAGGTCCTCGACGGTCTCGCCGTCCAGCAGCATCCGCAGGGTCAGGTCCAGCCCGGCCCGCCGCGCGGCTGCCATCACGTGCACGATCCGCATGGAGTCGGCGCCCAGGTCCTGCAGCCGGTCCCGTACGCCGACGTCGGTCACGCCCAGCACCTGGGCGCAGATCTCCACCAGGCGCCGCTCGGTGGGGGTGCGCGGGGCCAGGTAGGCGCGGTCACCGGCGAGCGCGGCCCGGCCGGGAACGGGCAGCGCCGCCCGGTCGACCTTGCCGGCCGGGTTCAGCGGCAGCTCCGGCAGCGGAACGACGGCGGCGGGCACCATGTACGGCGGCAGGGTGGTGGCCAGCCGGTCCCGCAGCACCGCCGGGTCCGGGTCCTGTCCGTCGGCGCCGACCACGTAGGCCACCAGCCACTTCTCGCCCTGGTCGTCGTCCCTGGCCACGACCGCGGCGTCGCGGACGCCCGGTCCGCCGCGCAGCACCTCCTCGATCTCGCCGAGCTCGATGCGGAAGCCACGGATCTTGACCTGGTTGTCGATGCGCCCGAGGCACTCCAGCTGCCCGTCGGCCCGGAACCTGGCCAGGTCACCGGTGCGGTACATACGGGAGCCGGGGGGCCCGCCGTACGGCTCCGGAAGGAACCGTTCCGCGGTGAGATCCGGCCGCCCCACGTAGCCGCGGGCCGTCCCCGCGCCCGCCACGTACAGCTCACCGGTCACGCCGACGGGCACCGGCCGCTGCGCCGCGTCGAGCACGTAGGCGCGGTAGTTGGGCAGCGGCCGGCCGATCGGCACGGTCGGCGTGTCCGGCACCAGGTCGGTGCCGGTGCACCAGACGGTCGCCTCGGTGGGCCCGTACAGGTTGCTGAGCCGGTCGACGCGGCCCACGAGGTCACGGGCCAGGCCGGGCGGGCACTCCTCCCCGGTGGTGACGGCGGTGACCGGCAGCCGGTCCATCCCCGCGGCCAGCAGGAGCTTCCAGCCGGCCGGGGTGGCCTGCACGTGGGTGATCCCCGCGCGCTCGACGAGCCGCAGCTGCGCGGCCGGGTCGCGGGCCTCGGCGTCGTCGGCGAGCACCACCCGGCCACCGGTGACCAGCGGCAGGTACAGCTCGGCGGTGGACACGTCGAAGGCGAGCGAGGTGGCGGCCAGCCAGCGGTGCTCCGGCTGCGAACGGTGCCACCGCCGCATCGAGAAGAGCAGGTTGAGCAGCGCGTACTGGCCGATCTGCACGCCCTTGGGCCGGCCCGTGGAGCCGGACGTGAAGAGGGTGTACGCCAGCCGGTGGGTGCGCGCGGGATCGTCCGGGTCGCGGTCCCCGGACCGGTCCGGCGGGGTCACGGGGCATGCCGAGATCCGTACGCGCTCCCGGTCCAGGTCGAGGACCTCCCCCCGGTACGCGGAGCCGAGCAGCGCGGCGCTGCCGCCGTGCGCCACGGTCAGCCGCGCCCCCGCCGTGTCCAGCATGTACCGCAGCCGCTCGGCGGGGAGCCCGGTGTCCAGCGGCAGATGGGATCCGCCCGCCTTCCAGATGCCGAGCAGCACCGGAAGGGTGTCGGGGCCCCGGTGCAGCAGCACACCGACCACCGACTCGGGCCCCACCCCGGCCTCCCGCAGCCGGTGGGCGACGCGGTTGGCCTGTTCGTCGAGCTGTCGGTACGTGACCGTGAGGCCACCCACCTGCACGGCGACGGCGTCGGGGGTGGCCGCGGCCTGCCCCTCGATCACCTCGTGGACGTAGCGTCTCATCCCCACTCCACCTCGGTGTCGTTGAAGTCGTCCAGGACCTGGGCCAGCTCCGTCACGGACAGCAGCGAGGCGGCCACGTCGCCGTCCGGGTCGGCGGCCATCGCGTCCAGCACCGCCCGGTACATGCCGGCCACGCGCTCCGCGTTGGCCCGGTCGAGCCCGGTGCTGACCGCGCGCAGCACGAGCCGGCCCGGCACGTTGGCCACGGACAGCGTGAACTCGTTGGAGCTGTCCCCGGCGCCCGCCTGCACGTCCACCGCGCTGCCGGCGGTCTGATGGAAGTCCTGGTAGCGGTACATCACGTCGAACAGGCGCCGACCGCCCGCCAGTTGCTGCACGGCGGGCAGCGGGTACCGGCGGTGCGGGTACACCTCGGCCTCCCGGTCGAAGACCTGGCGCACCAGCTCCCGCCAGGTGCGCGCGGTCCGGTCGTGTGCGAAGGGCAACGTGTTGAGGTACATCCCGAACACGCGCTCGGCACCCGGCACTTCGGGACGCGCGCTGTATACGACACCGGTGTGGAAGGCGTCCTCCCCGGTGACCGTGCTGAGCACCTTGAGGTGGGTGGCGAGCAGGACCGCCTTGAAGGACGTGTCGGTGGACCTGGCCAGCTCGCGCAGCGCCGGCTCGATGTCGCGGAAGTCCACGGACAGCTTGAAGTCCTCCCGCGGCGCACCGTTCCCCGCCCCCCACTCCTGCGGCAGCCGGCACGGCGCGTACCGGTCGACGACGCCCTGCCAGTAGGCGCGGTCCTCGTCGGAGGCGAGGGACTCCTGCTCGGCGGCGACGAAGTCGGCGTAGCGCACGGCCACCGGCTCCGGTGCCCCGGGCACGGCCCCGGACGCGTACCCCTGGTACAGGTCGAGGACCTCACGCAGCAGCGACTGCTGACTCCAGCCCTCCGTGATGGCGTGGCAGTGGGTGAAGCCGAGGTGCCAGGCCTCCTCCGACTCGACCAGCGCGGCGAACCGCAGCAGCGGTGGCCGGCCGAGGTCGAACAGCGCGGCCCGCTCGGCGGCGATGTGCTCCTGCCGCGCCCCGGCGAACCCCTCCGTGTCCGTGCCGCGCAGATCCCGCACGACGACCTGCGGCTCGGCCACCGGGTGCACCAGTTGCAGCGGCACCGAGTAGGCCTCCAGGTCGAAGGAGGTCCGCAGCATCTCGTGCCGCTCGACCACGGTGCGGGCCGCCCGGCGCAAGGCCTCGGCGTCGAACGGTCGCCCGTCGTTGATCCGGAAGGTCGCCGTGTTGTGGTACTTGTTCAGCCCGTCGCCCGCGAGCATCTCCACCAGCATGCCGAGCTGCATCTTGGCGACCGGATAGGCGTCCACGATCCCTTCCGGCAGCCGGTTCCGGTCCTCGTCGCCGATCAGGGCGAAGGGCTCCACCGCCCGGTGGCTGTCGACGGGTTCGCCGCTGGTGAGGGTGGCGGCCAGGCCCGCGACGGTCCGGTGCTGGAAGACGTCCCGCACGGCGGCTTCGAAGCCCTCCGCGCGCAGGGCACCGACCAGGGCGATCGCCTTGATCGAGTGCCCGCCGAGATCGAAGAAGTTGTCCTCGACCCCGACCCGCTCGACACCCAGCACCTTGCTCCAGACCCCGGCGATGCGTTCCTCGGTGGGGGTGCGCGGGGCGATGTAGGAGTCGGTGGCGGTCTCGTCGGGATCGGGCAGGGCGCGGCGGTCGAGTTTGCCGTTGGCGGTCAGCGGCAGCGCGTCCAGCTGCACGTAGAGGGAGGGGATCATGTACTCCGGCAGCACGTCGGCCAGATCCGGGACCTCGCCGACGACGTAGGCGACCAGCCGCTGGTCCTGCGAGACGACCACCGCCGCGTCCG